>JAUPWL010000033.1 GCA_030916565.1 Patescibacteria group bacterium
ACGTATCACGCCAAGGGAACCGACGAAAATCTAGCTGTTGATTCAACCGTACCTGTTCTTTCGATTTAAACAATGGCATGCTAGCCAGAACAAATAACACCGCCGACAGCCAAATCGTTGCCTCGGGCGCTACCAAATACGCAATTGTACCGCCAACAAACGGGCTCAGGCTCGCCGTCAGACGCTCCAGTATTTGCATATAGCCGATTTCTTTGCCGGCATGATCAACATGTTTTACCTTTGAAAAATCAACCATGTAGGCCAGATCAAATTGCACCATTGATAGCGACTGGAACAGGCCAAATATGACAATTGCAGGCACGCCAAGTACTGGGACAAATGGAAACACCACGAGTGCGGGTATATACAGTAAATTCGCAATTAAGATGCCGTGTTTTGGTCCAAATTTTGCGATGACACGTGCTGCGGGATACGTGATAACCGCGCGAAACAAAAAACTCACGACATAATAAAGTGTGATAAATAGCAGGCTATAGCCGTGTTGATACAGATACAGCGCGACAAACATATTGATCATGAACTGCGCCAACAATCGCATCATGCGTGATGCATAGAGTTCGCCGACTTCATCAAAATTCGCATAACGCCAAAAATGACGATGCAAGAGAAAACGATGAATGAGTGCCTGAAACATGTTTATTTACCGCCCTTTTCTCTATTAGACCATATGTAGATTACCGGGTGCAATAGCGATTATGTATACTAATATATATGAACATCTATTTTTCAGGTATTGGCGGCGTCGGACTTGGGCCGCTTGCCGAAATAGCCCTTGATGCCGGACATACCGTATCCGGTTCCGATCCTACCGACGGTCTGATGACTGACCATTTGCTTGGACGCGGTGTCGCCGTCAGCCATGACCAAACGGGCGACTTTTTGAGTCAACAACACAGCCAATTCGCGATCGACTGGTTTGTTTACACCGCCGCCCTACCCGACCACCACCCTGAATTAGTGCTCGCTAAAAAACTTGGCATCAAAACATCCAAACGTGACGAGTTACTGAGCTATATCATTCAAGAAAAAAACATGAAATTGATTGCCATCACCGGCACGCATGGCAAAACAACAACCACTGCTATGACCGTCTGGGCCATGCGCCAACTACAAGTCCCCGTCAGTTATTCCGTCGGTACGACACTGACCTTTGGCCCGAGTGGCCACTTCGATCCGGCCAGCGAATATTTTGTCTACGAGTGCGACGAGTTCGACCGTAATTTCCTGCATTTTCATCCTCACTTATCATTAATTCCGTCAATTGATTACGATCACCCCGATACGTATCCTACGCAAGATGACTATGATGCGGCGTTCCGACAATTTGTCGACCAAAGTGATTTCACGATCCTATGGAAAAAGGACGGTGCACGTATCGGCGACAGCAAAAACACCTGGCAACTTGGCGAACACGATGTTGCCGATGTACAGCTCGCAGGCGAACACTATCGTCGCAACGCCAGCCTTGTGGTCAAAGCTATGGAAAAACTTCACATTCCCGGCGACGCAGTTGCTGCGCTCAATCAATTTCCTGGTGTTGATCGTCGTTTCGAAAAACTCGCCGACAATCTCTATACAGATTATGGTCACCACCCTGTCGAAATTGCCGCTACACTGCAACTGGCACGCGAACTCAGCCAAGATGTCGTGTTGGTATACCAACCACACCAAAACGTCCGTCAGCATGAAATGATTGACCTCTACACCGACTGTTTTGAAAAAGCATCCGAAGTCTACTGGCTAGCAACCTATTTGACACGCGAAGATCCTAACCTGCCAGTTCTGACGCCACAGCAGCTAAGCAAAAAAGTGACGAATCTCGATTCGATTCATCTGGCAGACCTTGATGATGATCTATGGGCAACAATTGAATCGGCACGCAAACGTGGTGCGTTGGTTCTCTGTATGGGCGCTGGAACAATTGACGATTGGGTTCGCGATCGACTTAAAATGTCTCGATAACGGCATCAAAATCTTCAAAGAAAAATGAGTCCCGAAAGAATGTTCGGGCAATGATTTCACTCACGCCTGGCGCAAGGTGCATTTTATGCAGTTTATGTGGCTGTACCCAGACTGTATCTTCATCCGTCTCGATATCATCTCTGTTAAGTGTAAACACGTGTGCCAACGTGACCGTCATGGTTGTATCGTTATGGCGAACACGAACGTAACAATCCCCCGCATGTGTCATGGTCTGATCTGCTAGTTTGAGTTTTTTTACAGCTTCTCTCTGCGCGGCCGCGACGAGCGTCGCATCATCAATGTGCACTTTGCCATTTGGTAGTGTCCACATATCAATGTATGGCTGCTTGCGACGACGTTGCAGCAGCGTATCACCATCACTATTCTGTATTACCATCATGGTGATGATTTTCGGCTGACGGCGAACAAACGGATCGTCCGTAGCAACTCCATCTGCGTATACCAACCCGACAGGACCTAATGTATAGCCATCATCTGACTTTACAACCAGTCCACCTTTGACCAATTGTGATAGGTGATAACTATAGAGATTTGTGTCCGTCCGAGGTGGACGCATGTCACGAAATCGTGCTGTTTTTTGATGCAACAAAACACTCAAAATATTTTTCTGTATGCTGTGTTTTACTAGTGTTTTATCACTCATTTTTGACTCAAATATTACTATTTAAGAGTATACCACACACTCGATAACAGTTTTCGAAACACCCCTACTGACTACTTGGTCGTTGCTTTAACAAAATTCGTTGTCAGACCCTTGCCTAGCCATCGTTGTTCATATGTTGTGAGGATTTTGTAATCCATATGGAGGTCTGTATCGTGAAGATCAAACGTGAGTTCTTCGATATGCCAGCGATCAGCAACGAGCTGTTCCAAACTCCAGGCGAAAAAGTCTCGATTATCATGTTTCAGATACAGTGCGCCGTTAGGTTTCAATAACTTTTTGTACTGTTTGAGAAAATTCCGATGCGTCATGCGACGACCTGCCGCACGCTTTTTTGGGAAAGGGTCAGGAAATGTAATCCATAATGATTGCAATGAAAATGGATTAACAATTTGGTCCAATTGATCCGCGCGAGCGCGCACAAATCGTATATTTTTCAGACGACGCTCTGCTGCTTCGTAGGCGCCTTTTTGCAGGCGATCTGCTTTGACATCGACTGCAACGAACTGTTTGGTTGGATGCTTTGCGGCCATTTCGACGGCAAATAGTGCCGTGCCCGCCCCTAGCTCGACGACGTCAACCGGACCAGGCTGCCATTCCTCTAGTTCAAAACAAAGAGGGGAGTTAGCGAACAATGCAAATCGATATAATTTCCGTTTGCGCTTGATGATAAATTGTCGTGGGTCCACCTCGATCATACTTATGTTAATAATAGCATGGATTTTTAATTCTCTACTGGTGGCGAATCAAGGCCTAGCGCCTGCTCGTCCAAAGCCGCAGGGCTGAACACGTCAGTGTTATCGACGGATTTCACCTGTTTTCTGAATAGCTTCAAAAACTGCTCAATCACTGTGTTATTCACCTCACCTGACGCCGGAAAACTAACAAACGTATCTGATGGCTCGACTTCATTTTGGACCGCTTTGTAGCCAGGTCGACTGAGATCAAGCTGCGCTGCGCCACTAGAAATATACAGGGACATACTGACAAGCACCAAGGCAAAAGCAACCAACACACTACCGATAATAAAGTAGACTATGTTGCGTCGTGGATGGTGCACATTTTCATGATCTTCGCTATGGTGTAATGTCTCGTCGGTCACGATCGTACTCCCGATAACTGAGCGGCGTGTTGAATCTGAAATGATTCGACTCCCTGCTCATATTGATCAATTAATGACTTCAGCTCCAGAACAGCCTCGTTCACCTTTCGGCGTTCTTCTTGCGTCTGTCGTACCTTGTCATAGAATGTCACCGGTTGGCGTTTGCAATCCATACGCAATATGTCAGCCATGGAATCATCGTATTGCTTGTAGGCGCTACGAAATTGCGTCAAGGTATCGTTATAGTTACTGGCTGTTTTCACCAGAGCACTCGCATCGAAACGATTGACCGCTAGCCGAGCATTCAAACGCGCCATCATTTTGTCGCTAATAGAAAAATATGTCTGATTGCGATTGATGTATGTTGGTGCATCATACGCATGGATACGACCAATGGTTCCCATCGCCGCCTGACAGTTCGCTTTGATGCGAGCGATATGTTCATCGGTCATTGCTTCGCTAGCGTCCTGAGCAAACACCGGCAAGCCAGTCAGCACAAACGTTGCGACGAGCAGGGCAGTCAGACTCATAAAAACAGATTTCATTGCAACCCATTATACCATTGACGGGCGGGCATTATTTTGTCAAAAATAGTCGGTTATCGTCGCGCGTAACCAAACCATCACTCACCAACCCATCAAGCGCAGGAACAAACCGTTCATCAGAACCAACATGCTGTCGTAATGTCGTCTCGTTCATCTCACCCGTCGCGAGTGCAGCGACAATTTGACCGCGCACTTCACGGACACTGCCTTTTAATGGTGACTGTTTTTTATAATGACGACTACGACTTGGTTTGATGCCCTGTTTTTTCAACCAGCTACCATAATCCATCAGCGCCCAATAAAATTCACGGGGATGATCACGGTCAATCGTCTGCTCTAACACCTCGCGGATTGCCGTGTCGTCGACAATGTCATGATCATGAAAATAATGGTGGATATACACAGCACGAACATTGGTTTCTATATATAGCGCCGGTTCATTGAACGCGTAGGCGCGTATCGCACCGGCTGTATTTTTGCCGACGCCGGGTAGGGAAGTCAGCCCATTTTCGTCCTGCGGAAACTCCCACATCTCAACTACCCGTTTGGCTGCTTCATGCAAAAACTTTGCGCGGCGATTATATCCAAGTCCCTGCCATAGCTGTAATACGTCGGCGAGTGATGCTGTGGCGAGCGACTTCTCGTCTGGAAATGCTTCGATGAATGCAAGAAATTTCGGCACCACCCGATCAACCTGTGTTTGCTGTAGCATTAATTCACTCACCAACACATAGTACGGACGTGTGTCGTTACGCCACGGCATATCGCGATACAGCTCTTCACCGCGCTGTCGCAGCATTCGTTGAAATTCGTCAGTCTCCATCAAACTCAGTATAATAGAAATATGACAACTTATACTCTTGCGGGCGGATGTTTCTGGTGTTTAGATGCAGTGTATCGACGCATCAAGGGCGTCTCGAACGTCGTGAGCGGCTATACTGGCGGCGATAGTGATAGCCCAACCTATGAACAAGTTTCTAGTGGGTCAACCGGGCACGCCGAAGCCGTCCAAATCACCTTTGATGAATCGATTATTCCTGGCGATGTCATACTCGACATCTTTTTCCTCATTCACGACCCAACCACACTCAATCGCCAAGGTAACGATGCCGGCACCCAGTACCGCTCGGCAATGTTCTCCGTCGATGACAATCAGCATTCGGCATTCGAAGCAGCACTCATCCGAGCAAAAGAACACTGGGGCAACGATATCGTCACCACTATTCAGCCACTTGGAACATTCTATCCCGCCGAAGATTATCATCAAGATTATTTCAACAACAACCCTGGCAATGGCTATTGTTCAGTTGTGATTGCACCCAAAATCGTCAAAGCACGATCTGCCTACACGCAGTGGTTTAAGGAGGAAGCATGAAAATTACTAAATTTGAACACGCCTGTTTCGTCGTCGAACATGACGGGGCTGTACTTGTCGTTGATCCAGGCGGCTGGACAACCAACCTCGTCGTCCCGAACAATGTTGTTGCAGTCGTCATTACCCATGCGCATCCAGATCATATTGACCCAAAGCTCTTAACGGCAATGACTGAAAAAAACCCGGATGCTGTAATCATTGCCGACGATTCCGTCACCAACCAATTAAAGGATTTTAAAACACAGCCCGTCGTTGCAAACGAAGGTATAAAAGTAGGTAGTTTCGAACTTGAATTTTTCGGTGGTCAACACGCCATAATATCACCCGACATACCAACAATCGCAAACCTGGGTGTACTCATTAATGACACAGTGTACTATCCTGGTGATTCATTCGCACTGCCAGATGACCGTCACGTCGCAGTACTCGCACTCCCCGTCTCTGCACCGTGGATGAAATTCAGCGAAGCGGCAGAATTCATCACAAAGCTACGCCCAGCAAAAATGTTTCCTACCCATGATGCGATTCTTTCACCCGCCGGCAAAAGTCTCGCCGACACAATGTTTGAACGAGTCTCCGATAGCATTGCATCTCACTATCAGCGCATTGACGACACACCACTAGAAGCATAAGTAGTATTCGTCATTTAGCCAAAATAATAACCAGTGCAGTACTGGTAAGAATGATGAACGAACCGAAAGAAAGTTTGTCTGTCCCCGTAGCAACAATGTTGTTGCTACGGGGACGGCGTTCAGACAGGTAGAGCTTCGGTGTCAGGAACGATCACACGGATCTCCTTGATCACCACACCGGCATCCCTGGACCGACCGAGACTGCGATAGCCAATGGGCGATTCCTTGTATACAGTGTCGTTGTGCACGTACACCGCCGGGTACAAAAACACCAGACGATTGCCCTGCGCGTAATACCCAATGCCATTCGATTCCACCACCCGATGATCCGGATGACGAACGATCTTGCCGTCGCGATACACCGACGTGGCGGGTAGCGCTGCGTAATTATGAAACACGCTCGGGCGGTGGGCGTTGCTATCGTCTCCGACCAAGAAAGCTCGGGCAATACCACGAGGTTGTCCTTGAACGTGAGGGCGAACATTGACCAGAATCGTCTCGCCGGCTTCGGTAATGAACTCAACCTGGCTGCCATCGGCCGTGTTGACCAGATGATCGCCGATTTGAACAATCGGGTTCGCTTCAGAGCTCACGGACGACTCCTTGCCTAGAACGGGCGCAGCTGCGCTCATGCTTGTCACTTCCTTTCGGTTCTCCACGCGCAGCAGTGCGCTTGGTTGAAAATGATTTTAACAAATAATGTACATTTTGTCAATAATAAACGCCCCCGTAATGGAGGCGTTTATCTCTGTTATGCGACAATTATTTTAGATGTTTTTCGACATCTTTTTGTAGTTCATGTGCATTCTTTTTGGCATCTGCGGCAACTCGACTAGCACGAGTACGAGCCTCACCGCCAAGTTCAGCAGCTTCGGCTGCAATACGTTCTGCAGTTGCTTTTGCGCTTCGTCCGAATTCAACGGCCTCTTTGCCTGCGGTATCAGCACTTTTCTTGAAAACTACCTTACCTTCTCCGGCAACATCCTTTAGTTCATCGGCTTTTTGCTTCGCCTTCTTCTTTGCTTCATCAGCTTTTTTCTTCAAATCTTCACGGGTTTCTTTGCCACTTTTTGGTGCCAACAAAACACCTGCGACAAATCCACCAACTGCCATGGCTGCTAATTTAAAAAGTTTTGCCATATTACTTCCCCTTCTTTCCGCCGAAAAACCCGGCAATAGTTGAAACGATTGCAACTGGGTTCACCCAGTCAGTGACATGAGCGATGTTATCACTAACGGTCTCAACATTCTTCATGATTCGATTGATACGATTGATCAAGAACGTCAATACAACCAACAGCGCAACGATGACGACTGCCAATAAAATTACTGTAATTGTTAGTAACACGATAATTGTAGATGAATCACTCATACTACTATTATAGATGTTTCGTATGGCCGTGTCATTGTTATTAAAACATCAAACGTTGCTAATATGACAACTACTCTGTTACGACACGAATAGGGAGCTCACGCAGTTGAGCGTCATCCACAATACTTGGTGAATCCATCATCGCATCAACACCAGAACCGTTCTTCGGAAAGGCAATGACATCACGAATGTTTTCTTGGTCGGTCAGTACCATAAAGATACGGTCAATACCGAATGCACAGCCAGCATGTGGTGGCGCACCATATTTGAACGCCGTAATCATACCGCCAAATCGTTCATCAACACGTTCCTTGTCATACCCAACCGTGGCGAATGCTTCGTACATGACATCAGGTGCATAGTTACGGACAGCACCGGAACAAATCTCGTATCCGTTCATGACCATGTCGTACTGATCAGCCAAAATTGCTGTCTTATCTTCGCTACGAATCGCATCTAGTCCACCTTTTGGCATACTGAATGGGTTGTGACCAAAATCAAGCTTTTGCGTCTTTTCGTCAAATTCGTAAAAAGGAAAATCAACTATCCACGCCAGTGCAACTTTGCTTGGGTCCTTGAGGTTAAAGTGGTCGGCGAACTCGAAACGCAAACGTCCAAGCACTTTATTAACCTTATCACGTGTGTCGCTACCAAAGAACACTGCATCACCATCATTGGCGCCAGTCTTTTGTTTAATTGCCGCAAGTTCAGATTCGCTCAAGAATTTTGCGATTGGTGATTTTGCCTCGCCGTTTTCATACATGATATATGCTAGTCCACCTGCGCCTTCACTTTTGGCAATTTCGGTGAATGCATCAATTTGTGATCGGCTCAGTTGTGCACCACCCTCGACACGAATTGCCTTGACGACACCGCCGCCATCAATCGTGTTTTTGAATACGCCAAATTCCGTACCGCGCAGATCATCAGACAAATCAACTAGTCGCATATCAAACCGAAGGTCGGGTTTGTCAGAACCATATTCATCCATTGCCTGTCGGTAGCTGATGCGTCGGACAGTTCCGTCTTGTTCGAGATTCATTAATTCTTTATGTGCAAAATTAGTCACCAACTCTTTGATGAGTGGTTCCATTTCTAATCGAACTTCATTGCCATCTTCGACAAATGCCATTTCAAGGTCGAGTTGATAAAAATCTCCATACAAACGATCGGCACGTGGATCTTCATCACGGAAACACGTCGCGATTTGATAATATTTTGGTACACCGGCAACCATCAGTAACTGTTTGAATTGTTGAGGCGCCTGAGGCAATGCATAGAATTTGCCAGGATGGACACGTGACGGCACCAAAAAGTCACGTGCACCTTCTGGGCTCGAGTTCGCCAGAACAGGCGTCGATACTTCGGTAAACCCACGTCCACTCATCCAATCACGCAAGTATTTGTAATAATCCGAACGCTTTTTCAGCATGTCTTGCATTTTAGGACGGCGCAAATCAAGGTAACGATACTTCAGGCGAAGCTCTTCGTTCGACTGTTGGCCTTCGTCCTGCACGGCAACCGGTAACGGTTCTGATCGGTTCAAAAGTTGTAAGGCTTCAACAACAAGTTCAACACTACCCGTAGCAATATTAGGGTTTTTCAGGTGTTCATCGCGCTCTTTGACGGTACCGGTTACGCGAATCACAAATTCATCACGCAGCTGTCCAGCTAGCGAAAAAGCATCAGCCGTTTCTGGGTTCACCACTAACTGTAATACCCCTGTGTGGTCGCGCAGATCAATAAAAATCAATCCACCGTGATCGCGGCGGCTATTCACCCAGCCACTTACCGTGACTGATTCTCCAATACGAGACGCAACTTCTTGTGCCAATGTTCTATTCATATCTCGTAAAATTATACCATTTCACCTCTTATAGCGCCAGATTGCTATTTGTGTCTGGTGCCTAGCAGTGCACCAAGCACATCGCCGAGCGTCACCATGCCGATCGTTTTGTCAGCATCAACAACCAGCCCAAATTGACCAGGATGATCCAAAAGCTGCTCCAATACAACAGGCAATTCAGTGTCAGGGCCAACCCGTACATCAATTGGTGTCATGGCTTTTTCAGCAGTGCGTGATTTTTGGATTTCGTCTATTCGTAGCAGATCAGTAATATCAACCATACCGACAACGTTATCAATCGTCCCCTTTATCACCGGAAACATATGGTACCCAGATGTGTGGAGATCATTCAAAACTAGTGGACCCAACAAATCACTCTTGGCAACCGTCACAATGTCTTTTGCCGGTGTCATGACTGACGTGACAGTCGTTGCATGCCAGCGAAGACCATGTTTGATAATGCTCTGCTGCTTTTCATTGAGCACGTGTCCGGCCGATTCCACCAAATGCAGTAGGTGCTCTTCGGACTCGATATGCTGATCATGATGTGGCTGACGGTCACTACCCATCACCCATCCAATAATTGGCCATTTTTCGACAAACTGCAGAAGTTTTCGTTCGTGTGTTTCATAAAACCGCATAACAGGCCGAACGATCACGCTCCAATAGGCAACCACCATCACGACTGGCAATGCCACTAACATGACGATAATGCCTAGCTCTTGCCATACCGACCAGGCAATCACGGTCGCCAACATAACCAACAAAACGGCAATACCCCGTCGCAGAGCGAAAATGTCACCCAGTAATAATTCTCGATCTAAACGCTCCGCTTCGCCGCGCCGATGCAACTCAAATGCACTTTGCTTAGTGCGCACC
>JAUPWL010000034.1 GCA_030916565.1 Patescibacteria group bacterium
TGCTAAATTGAGCGACAAGTTCTTCCTCGTAATTTAGTAGCATCGCCTGAGACTTGTCCGAAATAACAGACAGTAAAGCACTATCATCGCCTTGATGCCTATGTTCGGTTTTATTTCTGAACCTGATATAAAATTCCAGATTGGCTCTTATCGCATCATTTGGATCTGGCCATCTGTGTTTAACGCATTTTTCGAGATCCCATAACCTATATTCACCATCAATTTTCTCGAACCACCCCGAACGGGATTTATGAGGGTATCGCATGTCAATGTTGTCTCTTAAATTCTCAGCTTGAAGTAAGTACAGCCACGCAAGATGCATGTGTATAGTAAATCCCTCAAGTGACCTTTCAAGCATTGGCTCGTTATATAATTTAACGGCTACTAAGGCCTCCTGTCTTGAAGCCTGGATAATTTTATTTACCTTACTAGTACTCATTAAGTCATATTTATGATTGAGTGTGACACTAATGTCAATAAGAATAATATATACGCTTTTCTTTTTTGATCGTTTAAGTTATACATGTAACAAAGACTTATATGAGAACTGTTTTAATTAGCTACGACTTGAATAGCATCCATAAAGATTATGGTGATGTTATATCTTATATCAAAAGCCTAGGGGCATGGGCTCGACCCCTCAAAAGTCAGTGGTTAGTAAAAACAGATCTCTCTCCAATCAACATTATCAACGACCTCCGAGCTCATGGTGCCGATGGCGATGATTCATTACTCGTTATTGACGTTACTAAGTCTCCTTCAGCATGGTCGAATTTATCTCTACCTATTAGCAACTGGATTCAAAACGAACTTTAGCTATTCGCTAAAAATCAAAAAGCACACTATTGTAGTACCGCTTGTGACAATAATATATCGACCTGATCACGTTACCATCTTTTAATTCAAAAGCTCTCCTGTGAGCTCTGGACGTGATCCAAGATAGATGTTCTAAGTAATATCATCGTTCATTATTTGTATCTAAGGATGCGGAGGTATTAACACGCAAATTTTTTTCTCAAAAATCATTGTTGATGATAGGAAGTATAACCGTGATTAGCTCGTCATCTTGCTTTTGCTGATCTAGTTTTTTCGGCGAACCATGCTTCCTTACGCCTCTAGATAGAACAATCAACGTCACTACTATCATTAAAATACATGCCATAGGGCCGACTAAAATCAATAGCGTTATGCCAACTAAGACCATAGATAGTATCGAAATCAGAACTATATTCATTCTGTCATTTTATGTTATCCATTTATGGACTCATAGCTTATTTTTCTGACATCAATTAGAGCTAAATGTTGCATCAAGCATGGGTGTTTACTGGTACATTGTCAGAAAACTCATAATCAATTTATCTTGATTGCTCTTCGCTGTACTCATTTTTTCGGCGAATACTTCTTCCGTATTTAAGTGACGATAGTAAGTATCTCGACTTATTCCTGCATACCTGCAAGCATCAGTCACATTTGCATTATGTTGAATAGCATCTGCTAATTTAATAACTACTTTGTAGTCTACTTTCAAGGGTCTTCCAACTGATTTTTTGATGGTCATAAACTTCTCTCTATGTCGATTTGTATCTTATTCAATTATGACAGATGACATAAACTCAAGCCTTTTCACACTTGCGTGGTTCTCGTATTACTTGTATAATAAAGTTAAAGATTTGTTGGAGCCTTTCTCGACCGTTTGCTTTTAAGAACGGACCATTATCCAACAGGAATAGCTACTAAACCACGCAGTGTTAACTGTCTTGGTACTAATTAAAGGGACACTTATGTCCTACCCGTTAGAGGCCCCTGTTGGATCAAATGCCTCTTCTACATACACAAATATAAGTAACGACTCATCAACAGGAGTCGGTCAATTATCATATCAATCAAAAAACAAGGAGGATGCAGAACAATTAGCAAAAGTAATCTATAACATATTTAAGGATAGTTTGTCCAATGATAGTATGGACAAAAAGGGAGAGAATAATGTCAAATAAAGCATTAGCGATAGCAAGCTGTAGAGTTTCAACACCAGAGCAACTAACTAACAATAGTTTAACTCGTCAACATGCGAATGTACTAAAGGCTGCAGAAGAGCTGGATGTTCCTATCGTACGCTATTGGTCTGGGAGCATGTCTAGTAAGCATGGTACTAATCTCAAACGCAAAGACATTTTAGAGATGGTAGAATTTTGCAAACATAATAAACAAGTGAAATATCTAATAGTTGATGAGCCCGATAGATTTATGAGGTCAATCAAAGAGGGTAACTATTTTGAAGTAGTATTCGAACAACTAGGCGTCAAGGTATGGTACGCATCTGATCCCGTACTGAACGGAGAAGATTTAGTCGCTAAATTACTGAAGTTTTCAAAGTACTTTTCGGCTGAAGGCAGCAATGAAGAACGTCAGAGAAAATCTATTAACGGTCAAGTAACTGCATTGAAGAATGGTAAATACCCTTTTTCTCCAAAGCCTGGTTATATGCGTGGTGATATTGCAGGTATTCAGGTTGTACACCCAGAACGGGGCCCAGCACTTAAGGAAGTACTAATCAAAATAAGTGAACAACTGGTAACTCCAACGGAAGGTTTAATTGAGCTTAATAAGAGTAGCTACAATATGAGTCGAGCTCCGATTAAAATGGATAAGTTTCGGAAAATTGCAACTGATGCTTTTTATTCAGGCGTCATAGAGATTAAAAAACAAGTCAATTTTAGAAACGAAAACGGACTTCATGAGCCGCTAATAACTATGGATCAACACAACAAAATAGTAGCTGTATTTGCCAATAAAAACAAAAATCAGCTAGGACCTCGCAAGAATGGAAATCCTAAGTATCCCATGAATAGTATCATTTCTCATGATGTCTGCTTGAGTGTCGATAATAAGGGTAAATTCGTAGGATTTGATCATGGCAATGGGAAGAATAAGATACTTAAATATGAAAAATATAGGTGTAGGTCATGCGGTTTTATATTAACTCGTGAGGAAATGCACTCAAAGATTGTAGAACAATTTGAAAAGAATCGTTTAACACCCGAAGCTATTAAGGCACTAGGAAATGCATTAGAAGCTGTATGGAAGACGAAGGAGGCACAAGCATCTCAAGATAGTTCTCTCATACGTCACAAAATGACTATTATTGCAAAAGACATAGAGGTTCGTACTCTAGCCGCAATAGAGCCTTCAAATGTCAGCATCAAGCAGGATATACTAAATAACATTGAAAAGATGAAGCATCAGCTCGATGAGATGGAGTTAGAAATCTCCTCTCTGTCATATAAAATAGATACTGACAAAGAGGTATTTATGAAATTCGCTTTCGACTTTATAAAAAAGATGGGTGACAATTTTCTCACTATTTCACCTGATGACCGTAAGAAGTGTAAACAAATCTTATTTCCAGCTGGTTTCTACATAGACTCACAAAAAAATGTTTACACCCCTGAAATAAGTACTCTCATCAGATTAGGATCAAAGAAAAAGGACACCGAAGTGTCCGAAAAATCTCTTTTGGTGCACCAAAAAGCTCGTTACACCATGACCAACATTTGCCTCTAGGACTTTCGCTTCGATATCGAATTCCGCCAGTGTGTCTCGTATGACACGTGCGTCATCTGTAGCACTTCGGCTGTCCGTATTGCTCGCACCGAGCATCTTCGGTTTGTTGCTTCGGCGAAATATACGGGGGAGTTTCATAGGGGGTATTATACAATATCCCTATAGCATGCGCTATAATCGCAGTATATGAGCAGTGATATAGGACTACGATTTTACGTCGGCACCACAGAGAGCGGTGAGGCGGTTTATGGCGACTTTCAGACAGCAGGCCACTTTATATCCGCCGGAGGCACAGGTTCGGGACATGCAAGTTTTGCCGAAGCTGCATTCGTGACATACATGATACAGAACTACACCCCTGACGAGCTGCAGTTTGTCATGATAGACCCCAAGCAAGTACAGCTGATACCGTACGAGGATATTCCGCACCTGTGGCGACCACTAGCTATGACACCTGATAGCACAAAAGATGCAATCACTGCTTTACATGCAGAGATGGTGCGGCGTTTCCAGCTATGGGCAAACCAAGGCGTTCGATTCATTGCCGACTATAACGCCAGGTCAGCAGAAAACCTTCCATCCATCATACTTTTAGTCACTGAAGTTACTGACCTAATGATGATCGACGAGGATTTCTATGGTAAAAAATTTAAACAGCTGAGCGAAAGGGGACGAGCTGTCGGTATACACTTGTACCTTGCGACTCAACGGCCAAACCAAGACGTACTTTCCGACACACTTCTAAATGAGGTTCGTGGACGCCTGGTTTTCTCCGTCAGTGACGAGGAAGATAGCATACGACTGCTTGGCGAGCCAGGTGCGGAAAAAATTACCGAGCCAGGCAGGTTGATCTTCGTCGATAGGCGCTCGGGCATCAAGGAGAATGTCAAAGCCCCGCTTGTAGCCGATGAAAAAGTCATGAAAATTGTCAACGATATAGAAATGAAGTATGCAGCCTAATATCTACCTCGACATCGATGGCGTCTTGCTAGCAAACGACGAAAACTTATCTATTGGCGCGGTAGAGTTCATCAAATATGCCATCGAACATTTTGATGTCTATTGGCTGACGACTCATTGTATGGATGGTGATCCGGCACATGCCATCGAGTATCTAAATCGTGCGTCGACAGAAGATCTCCGTCCGTGGCTTGAAAAGTTCAAGCCGGTCACATGGAGCCTGAAAAAGACAGAAGCTATCGACTTCAGTAAACCGTTCCTCTGGTTCGATGACGATTGTTTTACTGGCGAGAAGATTGACCTGCAAGAGCACAACGTACTCAACTCATGGATTGAGGTTAATTTAGCTAAATACCCGGATCAAATGGCTCATGAACTAAAACTTCTAAAGTCGATCGTTGAAGAAGATTTAAAATAAGTACCTATTTAGTCAAATAAATATAATGCCGGGGCAGTAATGAATGCTTCCAGTGACCCCCCAGAAAAGTTATGATCAACCCCTTCAAGAATGTGCGTATGCACATTCTTGGCTTCAGAAAGCTTGGCGATTTCATCCACGTCACCGACGCTTGGGTCTTCGCTTCCAAACATAACTGTAATCCTGTCGACGCCAAATTCAGATAAGCCGTATTTTATCTTGTCGATACCAAGTTTTGTGACAGGGTTTATGAGCAGTATCCGTGTAATCTCTGGGTATTCCCATGCTATTTGGGCTACTGTTGCAGCGCCGGCGGAGTGAGCAATAATACGGACATCGATATCTTTGTGGCCGGTTATTTCTTCAGTATGCTTCATGATGTAAACGAGCGTCCGCCGTATGTTTGACTCCCAATGATATGAAGTGATGAACGGATTGGCCATTCGAACTATGGCAGCACCGTATTTTTCTTGAATACTCTCCGCAATCTTTATGTACTTGTTTTTAAAGCCATCAACTGATCCATCAACCCCTGGCACTGTAAGCAAAACGATTTTGCTGTCGGCAGGATGAATAGCGATATCGAGCGAGCAGTCGATCGTGACGCCGTTCATGGTTTCTTGCCATTCTATTTTTGAGTATTTGCCAGACATCTGTAATCAATTGTAACTTAGGTGTTGCGTAAGCTACAATGGAACCAATGAGTGATATTGATAAAGCGAAGTTCAAGGAATTGTTTGAGAAAGGCCTATTAACCGCACGGCCACCCGAAGTTTGGCTGCCTCAAAAGTCAAAAGATGGGGAGTGGAAAAATCACTTTATCGGCTCGACTGGTGTGCCTATGCATTTGAGCGGTGGCTGGATGATAAATGAGAGTACGGGCTCGTTAAAACAGGTAGACATCGATGACATTGATTTTTCACCCACAAACATACCGGACTATATGACCGGAGTATCTACAGAAGGCGCGCAGTCACAAGACCCCGGTGAGATCGATTCATCGGACTCAACGGGTAAAACCAATTTAGTATGGAAGCTTTCTTCGTTAGCTCTATTGGGAGAGCCGGTAGCTGGTCGCGCAGATGCCGGTGATGTTCAGCAGATTGCAAATAATATTATTGATACTATTTCAGAATTTGGAATTAACGCTGAAGTTATTGAGGCAAATATCGCACATAAAGTGACGCAATATTTACTGCAGCTTCCAAAAAACGTTCAAGCAGAAAAAATAATGCAGCTTGAGTCAAATATAGCTTTGAATTTGCAAGCAACTTCAATCAGAATCACAAAATCAACCCCTGGTAATGGCTTTGTTGCCATCGAAGTTCCGAATGTGAAGGCTGCGGACGTACCACTTGCCAGTATTTTTGATAGTACGGAATGGCGAGATTCAACGAGCCCTCTGAGCATTGCTGTCGGTAAAGATCTATACGGAAAACCAGTTATTGCTGACCTATCCAAAATAGAACACTTACTATTTGCAGGGCAGACTGGATCTGGTAAATCAGTCATGAGTAATGTGATACTTGCCAGTCTATTATTCCGAAACAATCCAGATGAACTAAAGTTGATGCTTGTTGACCCGAAACAGGTAGAGCTAGCGCCTTATCGAGAGCTACCCCACCTACTGATGCCAGTAATTGAAAGGCCAGAGCAATGGTCTGTAGCCTTGAATTGGTTGAGCAAAGAGGTCGATCGACGGAAAAATATCCTTGCTCACTACCGTGTAAGTTCGATAGATGAGCTTAACCGCACAGCCACTGAGCTTCTTCCTCGCGTAGTCGTTCTGACGGATGAACTCTCAGATCTCATGATGGTCGATGGAAGAAAGGTAGAGGAAGTGGTGAGCAAAATATCGACTAAAGCAAAGAATTTTGGAATTCACCTCATCTTTTCAACTAGTCGCCCAAGCGTTGACGTATTTACGGACATATTAAAAATTAGTATGCCAACGCACTGGTCATTTGTGACGGCCAGTAAATTAGATAGCATGACCACGCTAGATGAGGCTGGTGCGGAGAAGCTCCTGGGTCAAGGCGACCTCCTTTTTAGGGAGGGTCCCAACAGCTCACTGCAACGAGTTCAAGCGGCCTATATCAGTGATGACGAAGTTGAATCGTTGACAAGTTTCTGGTCACGTCAATCGATGCAGAAAGGTAATGATGTGAAAGACACTGATAACGAAGTCGTTAAGAGTGATCTTATGGAAGACTTCGAATATTTTGTTACTGCCCAGGTCGGGCACCACTACAAAAAAGGTTTTCGCTGGAAGGCAAAGCTGCGTTGGCAATTAGTAAAAGTATGGCAGTCGCGGATTACGAATATGGGTGTGCCAGGACTTGTGAAGGAAAAACTTGGCGAAGAAGAAGCCCAAAGACTATACGAAGATATTGCGGATAGAATTATGAACGATCCCGAATTGCTTGAAGAAGCGGTCAAAACCGCTCATGAATCAAATCCGTTTTCATAGCCTCACTTGTTCTAGCTAAGCAGCTTTATATCGCTATAGGCGTAAAATAGATGTATGTACACGTATCTCAAAGATCGCCAGTATTACGAAAATCTCTACGATAGGCTCACCAAAGAAAGAACGTCACCTTTTGGTGGCGTTTTTTCTTTGGGGCGAATTTATTCGCAGAATCAAACCCGTCGCGGTTCGACAATGCTCGGCAAGCTTGCTTGCAAACGGCGCATTGCACCTAAGTATTCCCGGTGGGATCACCAAAGCATCATCTAAACTCCTCAGTTCGTAAGAGCCGGGGAATTTTTAAACCCTTAGTATCCGGCGGTTGGGGATATCTGATTGGGAATGAAGACCGAACCATCACTACTGGTTCAACCTTTTTCCTCGTCGGGATTTCATTCTAAGGGTGAAACTCGGTAGGACAAACGACCTTGAATGGTCGATACTAATACATCAATGCCCGAGTAGATCGTCTGGGATAATGTCCTTCAACCATTTTGGCGCCCACCAAGCAGTATTACCGAGCAGCTTCATAACTGCCGGCACTATGAGCAACCTAACTATGAAAGCGTCGACGAGAACACCAACCGCTAGTGCGAATCCTAGTGCCTGCACGACATTGTTGTCATTTGCAATAAAGCCAGAGAACACGGCAACCATAATCAATGCTGCCGCAGTCACTACCTTGCCGCTCATGTCGATTCCTCGAACAATAGACTTGGCTGGATTGGTTTCGGTGCGATGTTCATTCTTTATGCTCGATACCAGAAAGAACTCGTAATCCATGGCTAGCCCGAATAGAATACCAAGCGCGATAAGTGGCAAGAAACTAACAATTGGACCGGGCGCATCGGCAATGTCAAGCCACCCCCACTGGAATACCGCAACAAGAGCACCAAACATCACAGCAACCGACAGCAGATAGCCGAGAGTTGCTTTTATCGGTACCAGTACAGATCGAAACGCCACCACCAGCAGAATCAGTGAGATTCCAACTATCGTCAACAGGTAAATCGGCATGGCCTCGGCAATCTTTTTGTTAATGTCAATCAGCATTGCTGTACTGCCTGTGACGGTAAACTGTCCATCTGCCAACCATTCGTTTTGAATATCAGCAGACCGTAGGGTAGTGACCAAATCGGTCGTTTCCTGGTCTGAAGGTCCAGAGTTTGGTATAACCTGAAGGACACCCGAGCGCCCGTCGCTACTCACCAGAGCCGGCAAAACGCTATGGACATTATTAGTAGCCTCAACCTTGTCCGCAACAGCCATCAAATGCAGTCGTTTGCCAGCCATATTTATCTGACTTTCGATTTTACTAATAGCTTCACTGCGCATCGCTGCACCCTTGGCCTGCGTAGTCGCAAGCTCCTGTGCTATCGCCATCTGCTGGGCTGGAGTCTGCGCCGATCGAAGTCGCCGCTCAAATTGCTGTTTCATCTCGATCGTTTTTTGAGCCAACTGATTATCAAGTTCGCTAATTTTTTGCTGTTTCAGAGTAGCTATCTCTTCATCAGACACCGGCTCCAGCCCTTCAACTACGACCATGAGCGGCGCATTATTACCTTCGCCAAAGTTATCACTAATCAGCTTATATGCACGCGATTCAGTCGAGTCAGCCGGCGCGTGTTGGTCGGTAGGCATACCAAGCTCAAGTGACACGGCCGGGATAGACATCAGGCCTACGGCAACTAGCGATAGCACTATTATCGAAACCGGGTGTTTTGTAACAAAGCCACCAAATTTTTCCCATCGCCGAGAATTGGCAATAGTTTTTGGTTCTTCACCCTTAAGGCTATCTGCCTGACGTCGACTAAGTAGTTTATTGCCACCGAGCCGGAACCATACAGGCATCAAGGTCACGGACAGTAGGGCAGCCAGCGTCACAGCCACAGCTGCGGTCAGCCCCATTATGGTAATGAAAGGTATTTGCAATATACTAAGTGCCGCTAGCGCCACAACGACCGTAGCAGCGGCAAAAATAACCGCGCTACCAGACGTCGCCAGCGCCTTGCCGCTCGCTTCTTTATAGCTTTTTCCTTCTAGCACTAGCGAGCGGTAGCGGTTGATAATAAAAAGTGAATAATCAATACCGACCGCAATACCGAGCATGGCAGCGATTGCCGGCGTCGTCGTGTTAGTTTCGATGACGCCACTGAGGCTAAATAAGCCTGCCATAGTCAGACCTATCGCTAGAACCGACGTTAAAATAGGCAAGCCAGCAGCGACCAGTGAACCAAATAATACCAATAAAACGATCAAGGCTACCCCGACACCGATTAGTTCGCCAGCCCCGAGTGGGTTATGCGAAAAATTACCAACCAGATCGCCGCCTTTTTCGACAGTCAATCCAGATTCGCGTAGACCATTTAGGCTGTTGTCGATTTCTTCTAATGTCATTGGTTCACTCGAGCCTGGCTCCTCAGCCAGCTGGACTTGGACGACAGCCACTTTACCGTCTTGGCTTATCGCCGATGGGTTCATGAAAGGGCTAGCCACCTGAGTCACGCCACTTATCCTACCAATACTGCCTACGGCTTGTTCTAACTCTGGCTGGAAGTCATGTATCATTTTATTACCACTGACAGAAACGACGATCCGGCCGCTGCTTTTGCCGGCGTCCGGAAATAGCGACGACAACTTGTCGATGCCTCTTTGGGCTTCGGTGCCAGGAATGGTCATTGAGTTGCCGGGCGACTGGAAGTTCATCGCTGCACCGGTAGCTAGCAGTGCCAGCAGCACCAGCCAGGCAGAAATAATTCGCCACGGGTGGTCAAAAGCGAGCTGGTTAATGTTACTTAGAATTTTTTGCATCGATTCCTCCATTTTTTTCTATTTCTTCTAGCACAACCACGAATTCACGCAGTGATTTAAGTGGCTTCTCGAAATT
>JAUPWL010000035.1 GCA_030916565.1 Patescibacteria group bacterium
TCTCGCAATCCGCGCAGCCGCTAGTGGCAAAACCGGCGCCAAAGCGTCCGTTGGATGGTCAGCAATCACCAATGCGTACACAGCATTCTTCCTGTCATTACCTGCACTCGCAATTGGTATCGACCATTCAACCTGTGCACCAACTGACATAGCAGGCCTAGCAAATTTCACCAACCTATTGGCTGGTGGTGATGGTAATGTTGCCGAATACGGCCAAGGACTCAGCTCGAATAGTTTTGATGCACTTGGTATCAGCGTAGGTACTACCTTTAAACCACTCGCCTTGCTCAGTCAAGGTCTCGTTGCAGGCAAAAACCTCTTGAGCGCTGCTGGCGACTTTGAGACGATTACCAATCAGATAAAGAGCAAGAACTATACACCATTAGTGACCAGTACAATAAACATGGCCAGCAAAAAATTCGTTGAGTGTATCGACAATTTCAATGCGCTTTCTCCTGCGCTATACGCCAGTCCCGACGCTCCACCAGCATTCATGGTAGAGTTCCAGAATGATACAACCGTTGGTCCCGACCAAGCATGGGGATATGTAGATAAACTGCGTCAACTAGGCATTCGGGCAGAATCTTTAGTGCCTCCTGGTGACGATGAGTGTAGACAATATGCTCCCGATACACTAGGTGTTGGTTGTCACTTGGGTTATTATCCTGCTTTTGTTAGCCCGACACTCGATTTCCTTGATTCAATCATTCACCCTGAACAAACAGGCAGTTCTGGAACAATCAATTCTAACGGTAATAACAGTAGTGCAAACAACAATTCGAATAATAATAGTACCAATACAAACGGCAATTCAAATAGTTCGAACGGTAGTAGCCAATCATCTAACAGCGGAGGCGGACAGGGTAGTTCGAACAACTCGTCATCATCTACCACAACATTGGCAAAAATAGAAGAAACGCGTTGCACAATGAGTGGTGGAATTTACCAAAAAAGCTCCGGGCCACATCCTGGCGGCATATGTTACTGCGAACCATCTTGGCATGATGGATTCTCCTGCAAATTTCTGAGTGATGGTAGCGCCTACTACCCTGCATATTACAAAAAATCTGGAGATCAAGGTGCATATACCTGTCCAAATGGCGGCACATTCACTCAAAAAGGATCTCTCGGTGGCAATGTTTGTATCATAAAGAAATAGTGCTTATGCTATAGTAAGTTTGTGATAAAATACAAAAATATCATACGATATGGGGCGTTTTTCGCATTTTTTGCTGTATCCGTTGGCTTCTCAGTCATCACAAATCCTGCTACAACATTTGCCGATGATCCGCCAGCTAGCGATCAATCAAGCGACATTACCTGTGCAATCGAAAAAATGGGTTGGATATTGTGCCCAATTATCGAAACGTCTGGCAAAGTAGGTGATCAGGCATTTAATTTCCTGGCCAAAACATTTCTCGAAACAGAACCGGAGTTAATCTCAAATAGCTCTAGCGGCACCAAGGCCACCTGGGAAATTGCCCGTAATCTGGCTAACATTATGTTCATCATTGCGTTCCTGATCATCATTCTATCGCAGGTCACCGGCCAGGGTCTGAACAACTACGGCGTCAAAAAAATGCTGCCACGACTCGTCATTGCCGCTATCGCAGTGAACGTGTCGTATTACATTTGTCAGTTAATTGTCGATTTAACAAATATCCTCGGCTTCGAAATACAGCGCTTTATGGTTAACCAGGCCGCCGCTGTATCCGACAAAGCCGCAATGCCTGTCCAGACAGGTTTAATCGACAATCAAACGTCCGGCGGTACGCTCGGCGGTATAGCAAGCGGTGTTCTTGGCCTGCCGCTAGTTGTCTGGTTCCTAATGCCAATGCTCTTCCTCGGTATCGGCACCGTTGTTATTACGTGTATTGTTATCGTTATTATCTTGCTACTGCGAAAGGCTTTTATCGTCCTATTGGTCGTTGTGTCACCGATTGCATTTGTTGCATATATTCTACCAAATACCGAAAAATTCTTTCAAAAATGGGGCCGTATGTTCTGGCAATTACTTTTAGTGTTCCCGATAGTCAGTCTCCTGTTCGGCGGCGGTCAACTAGCAAGCGCCATTGTCCTCGTTGCCGGTTCGAGTTCCGACACCTATAAGGATGCTCAGTCGAACAATGGTGGCAAGTGTATCCAGTTGCCACGATCGACGACAATCGACAATAGCGGCAACTCATCGGGCAGCGGTGGCGGCGTCGGCTGGTGGGGAACTACTTCAACTAGTAACAATTCGACGGCAAAAAATGTCGCTGAAGTAAAAACCTGTGCCGCCGGAAGTACACCATTCCTATTAGGTATTGTTGCCGCGGGAATTGCCGTTGCACCGATGATTGCCGTCTGGGCGGTGCTAAAGGGCGCATTGTCCGCTGCAGGATCAATCGGCGGCAAGATTTCTGGTGCTGTACAAAATGCCGGCAATAGGGCGTCGGGTAGAGCTAAAAAGGCCGAAGACACCCTCCGGTCTGGTGCTAAAAACTATGCAGGCCAAACTATTGCAACACGAGCACTAGAGGGCGGCTTTGGTCGCCGAACGGCTGGGTTTGCTAGGCGACGAAAACTGAGCAAGGAGTTACGTGATTCACGGCTGAAAGCAGCGCAAGAAAAATTCAATGCGGGCGATCCGGGAGCACGAGAAATATCGGAACAGCAACGATTTTATGAGCTTCAAGGTCAGGCCGCTAAAGTGACAGAAGCAAAGGACTTTAATGAAAAGCTAGCGAAGGAAGGTTTCCCTGTGAATGCGGCGACAGTTGGACAATACGAACCTCTGATCAGTGAAGCTATGGGCCTGCAGAAAGCAAGGGCAATGTCCGAGGCAATGAAAGATGTTGAATTTAAAATGGGCAGTGAGAGCATATCTACACTCGGGGCGGCTTTTGATCAGGCAATGAAAACAAATAATATCATCGAAGCACGTGCACTACAGAATCTGCTATACACCAAGGGTAATGAGGGCCTGAAAACAGTGCGGAATACAGTGGCGGCGAACAGTGGCAGTAGCGTAATAGACGACTTGAAATCAAATATACGAGCAAATCATGGTAATTTGAAGGATTCCGATCCAGCGCAAATGGCGTGGGCTACGAGTAAGGATAATAATGTGAGCTTAAACACACTATTTTACGATCGTTCAACATACTCAGGTCTCAACGCACCTCAATATGCAGGCTTATCTAAAGACGCACAGGTCGTAGCGGCGCAACATCTCTCTGAAGAGGCAAAATTAGACCTCTTGAAAGATTCAAACGCCAAGTTGCTTTCAGATGTTAAACAAGAGGGTAGGGCTGCCCTGGCTGCGGCCGATCCACGATTCATTCCTAGACCAAGCCCAGGATCAGGACCAAACCCAAATCCTTAGCGTTCACATAGGGGTGGGCTGTGTTGACAAAATAAAGTGCTTGTGGTAAAATTAAAACATAAAAATCCATGGAACGAACACCAACACCAGTACAAAAACACCCTGATTCACTCGACGATAGTGACACTCCCATATACGACCAGATGATGGCGGAGTTTAATGAAAAATACGCCACTCCATTATCCGATACTGGCTCGACCGCGCAACAAGAGTTCGAGAATATTCCGCCGTCTGAGTTGCCTGACCAAACAGTACAGCGACTTGATTCGGCACTCGGTCAAAACGTTGACGCTAACGAAATTATAAAGTTAGATGCCGCACTTGAGCGTGCATCAGAAATAGTACGTACAAATCCGAATCTACAAAATGCCGTTGAGAGAGAATCTACATTAAGAGTCAAGGCACTTAACCGACTCGACCGCGCTCAGCGTCATGCCACACTACTCAGCGCACGCGAATGGCGGCTTCAGGGTCGCACCGCTCGGTTAGAGACAAAGCTTGCAAGCGTAAAGCCCGGTTCGCGTAAACATATGCGTATTGAACGGAGCTTGATTCATGCTCGATACAAAAAAGCATTAGTCGGCCTTAAACAAGAAAAAATCTTTGGTCGTATGCACGATCGTAGTGCCGGATTTAGCAAAGAAATTCAGAAAAACGAACAGATCGAACGCAGCAGAGACCAATGGCTCATTGCACGAAAAGTGGCAGTGGAAAAAAAGCGTCGCCGAATGATTGCAAAGAAATATACCCTTGAGATGGAACAGTCTAGCCCAAACAAAAAACAAAAGATACGACGAGAACTATACAATGATGTTCATAGACGTGAACGCTTACGAAAAGAGATGTTGAGTTGGAAAGGTAATGGCATCAAGCAGTTTGAATCTCGGCTCATCGCCGAAGCAGATATGAAATATAAAGATAGATTAAGAGGAAATCCATAATGAGTGCACTAACGAATGAATTCTTGGAAAGTATCGGCATAAACCTTAATAAAGAAACGTTTGTTGAGTTTTCAAGTCACTTCGACGAAACACTGAAAGAGCGTATTTTGTCAGATATTATTGACGAATTAAGCGACGATCAATTAATCGAATTCGAACAACTAAAAGATGTGGATGGCGATCATGTCTGGCACTGGATCCAGAATAACGTAAAGGATCTTAAAGATATCATCCAAGAGGAAGTTGATATATTGCTGGGCGAATTGGCCGAAAATAGCGACCAAATCAACGAACCTACCTCGTAAAACCATAACAAGTACGCTATACTACCACTAGTATGGCGGTATATAAAGTACCTCAGGATGTCGAGGCGGACGACAAGCTGATCGGGCCGTTCAGTTTTCGTCAGTTTATTTATCTGATTATTGTGGCCATTTCAATGGCTGGCGCATGGGGATTGTCTCGATTATTCATCCCGCTGGCAATTATCCCACTCCCGATCATTATCTTTTTTGCAGCACTCGCACTGCCGCTACGCAAAGACCAACCGATGGAAGCATATCTTTCGGCGGTGGTCTCTTTTTATTTCCTAAAATCACGTAAACGTTTCTGGATCCCTGATGGTATTGATTCGTTCGTCACAATTATCCCGCCCAAAGACGCCGACAAAATCCTAACTAAAGAACTTGATGAGTCAGAGGCCACCAGACGCCTCAGTTATCTGGCAGACCTTGTTGACACGCATGGTTGGGCAATTCGCGGCGCTGGCAGCACCCCCGATACGGCAATGAACCAGGACATCTACTACGAGTCTCAGACTGCCGAGGACATGTTCGACAAACAATCTGCCAAAGCCCAAGACCTCACGAAAAAACTCGATCAAGAATCAGATGAGCGAAAAGAAGAGGCACGTGCAGTCATGCAGGCCGCCGCCAAAGAAGCACCTGTCGCAGCGGTAACTACTACTGCGACAACAGCGGCTACTGCTATAGAGCCACCGGTGTCAAAACTACCGCCACTTGCCGAAATAAAGGCAAAACAATCTGTCGCACAAAAAGCCCAAGAACAAGATGGACGAGACGCGATTGCCATTGCAAAAGCGCTCACCGAAGAAGCCAATGACGCGGCGCGCAGTGTATCAGTGGCAAAATCAACCACAGAAACACCTATAAACACTAGCGTTTCTGCCCCCAAAACTGATACAATGGAACTAACCCGTGAGCAGGCGAATGAGTTTTCACACATCGATAATATGAAAATCTCGAGTGTCGCTGAATTGGCCAAACATAAAGCCGCTGAAAACAGAGCTTTACAGGATGGCGACGAAGTGACTATCTCGCTCCGCTAACGCTGGTGGGAAGAGGAATAAACAGTAGTGGCTCCAAACGGACCAAATCAGCAACCGACTATGCCTGTTCCAGGACAGGTAGCCCCTGGCGTGCCCAGCGCTGCAGCGGCAGCCGCTGAACAAGCACACACTCCACCGCCACCAACTAACCCGAATACTACTCAGAACAGCCTTCTGTTTTCTGAGCTTCGTGACAATATGGTCATTATGAACGACGGTAGCTTCCGTGCCGTTGTTGCGTGTAAATCAATCAACTTCGACCTGATGAGCAGCAAAGAACGTGAGGGTATTGAATACAGCTACCAAAACTTCCTCAACTCGCTCTATTTCCCGGTTCAGATTCTCATTCGTTCACAACGCGTCGATATTGGACCATATATCGAACGTCTAACGAATATCCGTCGCGACCAGGAAAACATGCTGCTCAACGTCCTCACCGACGATTATATTGATTTCATTGATACACTTTCACAAGAAGCAAACATCATGGATAAATCATTCTATGTCATCATCCCATACTGGCCGCATGGTGACATCAATACGATCAAACGTGGTAGTAAAAGCTTATTCAGCACCATATTCGGCGGCACACCAAAACAACGAGCAATCGTCGTTGACCATGCACAATATGAAAAGGCCAAGGATGAGATAAAAAATCACGTCGATTCTGTCATGAGTGGTCTGTTCCAACTAGGTATTAAATGCGTTCAACTGAATACCAAAGAATTGGGCGAGTTATACTACAACTTCTACAATCCTGACACCGCTGTCCGCGAACCACTCGGTAATTTCGAAAGTATCACCGCTATGTACGTCCGCAAAGGTGAGGGCGAAGCACCCCGTCCACATCTGATACGCGAAGAGGACAAACCTGCGGAGGCAGCAAAGTAATGGCGAAGCGTCCTGATGCAGTCGATATTGCCGCGCAGCAGCGTGCACGTGAACAGGCCGAGGTAGAGCAGGCGTTCCAAAAAGGTATCACAACTCTCCGTGATTTGGTCGCGCCCGCATCGCTCGAAATCCATACGAGCTATTTCCGACTGGGAACCAAATACGGCCGCACGCTCTACGTCTATGCATACCCCCGCCAGATCTATACAGGGTGGTTGTCGAGCATCATCAATATCGACGAAGTGCTTGACGTCAGTATGTTCTTTTACCCTGTAGAGTCAGAGGTGGTCCTGAAAAACCTCCGCAAAAAGGTGACACAGATGCAGGCAACAATGGCCATCAACGAAGAAAAAGGCCGCACACGCGACCCAGGACTCGAAGCGGCGCTAAACGACGCCGAAGAACTCCGTGACGAAATCCAGGTCGGATCAGAACGCTTCTTCCGTTATGGTCTGTATATCACGATGTATGCTGACAGTTTGGACGAATTGAATTTTATCCAACACAAAATCGAAACAATTTTCGGTCAGCAATTAGTGTTCAGTAAGGTTGCGTCGTCTCAACAAGAACAAGGCCTCAACACGACCGTTCCGCAAATGTCCGACCAGCTACAGATCCGCCGCAACATGAACACTGGTGCAATCTCGACATCATTCCCGTTCACCAGTGCCGACCTGACACAGGAAAAGGGCATCCTGTACGGCATCAATATGCACAACAACGGTTTGATCATCTTTGACCGGTTCACCCTCGAAAACGCCAACATGGTGGTATTCGCAAAGTCTGGTTCTGGTAAATCATTCACGGTCAAGTTAGAGGCCGTCCGGTCTATGATGATGGGCGCCGACGTTCTGATTATTGACCCAGAAAACGAGTATCAAAAACTGTCCGACGCTGTCGGCGGTAGCTATATACGTCTATCACTCAACTCCGACGTCCGCGTTAATCCGTTCGATTTGCCTCGCGTCATCGATACCGACGAAGCAGACGATGCGCTACGGGCAAACCTGGTGACACTCCATGGACTCTTGCGTCTTATGCTCGGTGGCGCTTCATTACAGGCCAGCGGTCAGACAAACGTCGTCGCCATGACCCCAGCCGAAGAAGCCGACCTCGACCAAGCCCTTATCGATACCTATGCTCGTGCCGGCATTACTAGTGATCCGTTAACTCACAGTGCACCGCCACCAACCATGGTCGACCTTTACGATACGCTCGTCCACATGGAAGGCAGTGGCCCTGCACTGGCGCAGCGATTGCGCAAATACACGTCAGGTACGTTTGCCGGTATATTCAGCCAACAATCAAATATTGATATTAACAACCAAATGGTCGTGTTTAATATCCGCGACCTCGAAGACGAACTGCGCCCTGTTGCGATGTATATTGTTCTATCACACATTTGGAATGTCACCCGTTCGCATCTGAAAAAACGTATGCTGATCGTAGACGAGGCCTGGCAATTGATGAAATACGAAGACAGTGCGAACTTCCTATTTAGTTTGGCAAAGCGCGCCCGAAAATATTACCTGGGTGTCACGACAATTTCGCAGGACGTCGAGGACTTTATGGCCAGCAAGATGGGTCGTGCGATCGTCGCCAACAGTTCCATGCAGTTGCTACTGAAACAATCACCGAGTGCCGTTGATGTCCTGGCGGACGTTTTCAAACTTACCGACGAAGAGCGCAAACGTCTAGCCAATTTCCCGGTTGGCCAAGGTCTGTTCTTTGCCGGTGCGAACCACGTTCATGTTCAAGTTGTCGCTTCGCGTACTGAACATCAGCTGGTTACTACCAACCCGATTCAACAGATACAGCAAGAAGAACAAAAACGCATGGAAGCCCTGGCACTGCAACGGCAACAACCTAGTGAACAGCCCCCAGCAGGCATGCCTGGGCCACAGTTATAGAGGTAAAATGTGGCTAACAAAACCTTATCAGACGAAGACCAGTTGGCCGGTAACGCCGAGGATAGTTTAAACCCCGGTTCGGATAGATCAAAACAACTGTTCGATAAAAAGGGTAACGCCACTAGTGATGATTTAGCATCGCTGGAAGCCGATTTAGACAAAAAATATTCCCAAGATTTCGATGCAATTGATAATGGATCAGATCGTGATTCGATTAAATCGAGTGAGGAAAACCCCGAACAGCCAACAAGTCTCTATAACAAGGACTCTGAGAAAAAGAAGGGCAGTCTGTCTGCAAAACTGCTGGCCGGTTCAAAACGATTCGGCCCGACCGGCGGTGTTATTGGCATTATTTTTGCAGCGCTTGGCATTACATCAGGATTCGCTGGACCCGCAAGTCTATTAGTGGCGTTGTCAAACTTAACTAGTAACCATACAGGTCTAAGTAATCATCTATACATTAAATCCGGCAAATCATACGTTGCGTCATTCCTCAAAGGAGAGGCCCGTGATTGTGAAAAATCAAAGATAAAATGCAAATTCACGACAATTAGTGAAAAACGTAAGGCCGAATGGGAAAAACGTGGA
Organism: Patescibacteria group bacterium; assembly: GCA_030916565.1. Lineage (GTDB taxonomy): Bacteria > Patescibacteriota > Saccharimonadia > Saccharimonadales > Saccharimonadaceae > UBA2112. Next base: position 9,046 of record JAUPWL010000035.1, read on the forward strand.
ATTAAAGTGAATGGTGACAAAAACTCACTTGGACGTTATAAAGTAACAAGCCTAAAATATAAAAATACAGAGGTAAGAAATATTCGCGATTACAAAAATCTTCGCTACACCGATGCTGAGTTTAATAGTCTCCTCAAACGCTTTCCCGTACGTGCATATTTATTAGATAAAAGTCCTTTTCGATTTGGTACCTTATCGAAATTTAATTTAAATCTTAGTGATAAATTCAAATCTAGCCAGAAGAAAGAAAAGACAGATCGCGTTGCTGAAAATAAAAAAGCGATGAACGATAAAACTTCTGCTGACGTTGATGCTGAGGGTAAGATTGATCCTAAAAAAACCGAAGATAAGGGCAAGGCTGATGAGGAGAAAATTAAAGCAGTTAGCGAAAAATTAAAAAGTGTCAAAACCGCGGGCAAGATCGCTTCTGGTGCTTCCGCCACCACGGCTGTCGGCTGCATGGCATACAATATCGTACGTGTCGTTCAAGCATCATCAGTACTCTTGTGGCACACTGAACTAATGAAGTTTGCACTTCCGTTTCTTGAGGCAGGTGCGCAAGCAAAAGAGTCTGGCGTTAACGATGGATTTGACTGGGCAACCGCTGAGTATTTTGGAGACCGATTAACACAGCCTGTCACTCAAAAAGATATTGATGAAAATCCAGATTTGTATACGAAAGATATGATTGGTAAAACTGCCATGGACTCTAAAGGCATTGATGCCGTCATTAACGGTGGCTATGCCGATGTGAACCAAGGTTACTCCTCTAAGTATACGGGCTGGATGCCCGCAAGTAAGGTTCTTGGGGCAGGTATCGTTAACGATATCAAAAATGCATTAGGGTCCGATAATATTGCCACGGCGTGCACAACAGCAAAAATTGGAACAGCTATTTCTTCTATTGTTCAGTGTGGCGCTAAAATCATTACTTGCGGAATTGGGTTCATCGGGTATATGTTAGTCTCTCGTATATGGGGTGACGACATATTGAATAAAATTACGGAGTACCTACAAAAACCAGCACTTGATGCCATTGCTAATGCTGGTCTAAATTCTTCTCTTGCAGGACCTCCGCTTGGTCAAGCACTGGTTTCTGCGTCTGGCGTCATGTCCAGTTATATGGATAATGCGTCTGGTTTTACCTACGCAGGCACAGACAGCCAAGCAATTAC
>JAUPWL010000006.1 GCA_030916565.1 Patescibacteria group bacterium
TCCTGGAATTCGTCGACCATAATGTAATGATATTTTTCTTGCAAATCATAGCGTAGATCGTTTTGTGTTTCGATGGCTTTGACTACCTGGAGAATCATATCGTTAAAATCATACAGTTCGGCGTTCTGCATCTGATTAAGATATTCAAAATAAACGATGTTCAGCGCGCGTAGTTTGCGGAGTTGTTTGCGGGCTTTCATGACGATGTTTTTTGCCGAATCTTTTTCGACCAACTGGTCTTTCCATTCGGTTAACGGCTTTGTTTTACCGATCACATTCGCCTCTTCGACAGCATCTTCGAGGGTACTCGTCAGGAGTTTGATGAACGTTGAAAAGTTTTCGAGCGGTTTTGGCTCGTCGATGTCCCGTAATTTTTCGAGGAGTGCTGCGAACCGTTCAATAGCCGCCTTGCTGCGCATGCCGTCACCAATGGCATCTACGATGAGCGGTTCAACTTTTTCAACGGTGGATTCAGTCGCATTCAATAGTAGGCGGAATTGTTCGTCGGTCAGACCGGCACCTTTAATGTCACCAATGGCAGAAATAATACTTTTGATCGATGTATACTCACCGTTCATTTTGGCTTTTAGCGGATCGTCATACGGTAATGTATCCAGGATTTCGGCGACAATGCGCAGCTGTGCTAATTCATCGGCTGGGCGGAATGACGCACCACTATAAAAATACTCAGGGTACTGATTCATGATGTCAGTACCAAATGAATGGAACGTCATCACTGGCACTTTGTAGGCGTCGCGACCAATAATCTCACGCAGACGCTTTTTCATTGCAATGACGCCTGCATCGGTGAATGTCAGACACAATATATTCTCTGGCAATTCGTCGGTCTGTTTGAGAATGTTTGCAACCCGCATGCTGAGTAGTTCGGTCTTGCCGGTGCCTGGTCCGGCAACAACCATGACAGGTCCGTCGATAGTGTCGACAGCCCTCCGCTGAGCATCATTCAGCTTTTGATAGCGCGCGTGAAAATCCATTATCATCTAGTATAGCGCGCAAAGTGACAAAACGGACTATCAAGCCGCGTTATTGCGAATGTGGTGCTGGTCAATGAGTGTTCGTAGTGCTGGACCGCTGATTTTTCGGTGTTCAGGGCTCGTATGGAGTACTTTCGCTACCGCTCCTTGGCGTTCAGTGACTTCGTTGAAATACTGTTTGCTGATGCAAGACCCATGGCCGCCACCATCGCGTACATCTACGTTCATATTCGGGTGGTTTGCAAAGATGGTTGGCCATTTATCGGCATAGCACATTGCATCACCACGCTGTACAACGATATCGCCGACTGCGTCTTTGGCTGTGCTTTTTGCTACTGCTCGTTCAATGTTGCTACCGCCGAGAGCGAGCCCTTCTTTTACCTGCTGGATCAATCCGCGGACTGAGAGGAAATCGAATACATCTACCATTTCTAGAAGTTCCGTCTTGCTGAGTCCCAGGTGTTGTGCCGTGCGGGCTTCGTTACGAACGAGTGTGTAGAGATTTTTCGGTGAAAACATTTTGACGGTGTCCTTTGTCGTTGGTACGCATGGCACCATTGAATCGCTGTGAACAACGTTCTTGCCGTACTTACCAGCGCGCAGTTGCAATAGGAGCGCCAGCATACCGCCACGAGATGTGCCCATGGTAGTCATATTGTCCTGATCGTAACCGAGCACTGCAGCGTAAAACGCATGGATGGCCAACATGTCATCGGTCGTTTTGTGCAGATTGTTAAATCGATTCAGGTTCTGTTGCACACCGACAATAATTGACGGACGACGGTGTTCTAACGCCAACATGTCATGGCGCTGTCTGTAGTATTTGCCGTTTTTTGTTGTCCACGCGGTGCCTTCGAGGACGACCATATCAGACCCGGCAAATCGTTTATTGGCAGGGTCCATTTCTCGCTGTTTGGTTGGTTCAATCGTGTTGTAGCCAACAATATAGCGTAGGCCGTTTGTCATTTCGACGAGATCTGTCCTATAGATCAGATCAAGGTTTTCTAGTCTGTCATCAACATCGAGGGTTTTTACAATCCTGTTCACATCGTTGGGAAAGTCGCGTACCTTTGCTGGTTCAGGTGAAGAATGTTGATATGATTCCAGATTTGCCACCGTTTGATCTCCTAGTAAGTTGTACAGAGTATACTGCTGCAATTTTCAAAAGTAAAGTGACATTGGGATAAATGGTATACTGTACCTACCTATGATAGATACAATATTCGATGATTTTGCCATGGAACGGCTGATAAAAGACCGTTTTGGATTGCATATCGAAGTCGAAAATATCATTGCTGGTCATATTCCTGTCAGCCATACAGTATCGGCAGCGGTGTTTCTGACAGACAAAAAACATCTCTATGCCTACATTGCTGCGCAGTCTAGTTTGACACTAGGTGACGTCAAAAAATTTGTCCGACAGATGGGGCTAAAGGCCGAAACATATGTTCCGCCTAAGGGTCACCCAAATTATTTCGATGACATTGCTCGACAGAAGTTCAATGCGGTCTTTCCGGGGCGTATCCAAGTATCGTCTGACGATTTGATCTATTACCGAACCCTTGTTCCCTACAACCCGGCGCTTGTGCAGATTAGCGAGATTCCATCTGGTGAAATCCGCCAATTTGATACAGACGCACACGGCAACTGGCGTGTTGCCGCGCGATTCGCCTATCGTCGTATTCGGACCAGCTAGAGGTCGTTTGTAACGCTATCGAGGTCGGTAGTATCAACGTCGTCTAACGAAACAGTATCAAGTGTCTTGTCGACTGTCTCAAGGTCTTTTTTTGACTCAACCTTCACTGGCTGAGCATCGGAAGTTTTGTCTGCTTTTGGTGCGAGGAAATTCGAGTAAACCATATAGCCGACTCCGCCGATGAGGCCTACAACAACGACAACCAATACACCTTCTACGAGAGAAAATCCGCGCTCTTTCATGATGCTGTTCCTTCACTTACTTTAGTGGTTTCGGCTGCAGTCTTCACTGCTTTGACAAGTGCCTTTACGGCGTCGCGGTATGCTTTGACTGCGTCGATGCTGGCAGATCGTTTTTCTTTAAAATCTGCGATGTCAGCACGGGGCTGTTCGCCGTCACAGTTGACTGGCGGAACCGCTGTTTGTGCAGATGTCGCTGATTGAGCGACAGATTTTGCCGCGTTGACTTGTGCGACAAGGTCGTCATAGTTCGCGACGCTCAGTTCCTTCTTTGTGTAGAATGCCTGGACGGCATCTGACACTTTGGTAATGCGGTCGAATGCGTTTTGGCGTCGATTGTTCATCGCTGTCATAACGCGTGTAATCGTATTGATGCGGTTTTCGCAGAGTTTCTTTTTGTTCGCATCAAGTCGCTCGCGTAGATCTTCCTTTTTTTGTTCGCTTGATTGTTCGCGGGCAGCTTCACGTTCTTTAGCCTGTTCTTGCAACTTGCTACGGAGTTCTGTTTCGAGTTTATTAACTTTCCTTGCCTCTGCAGAAGGTCGTGGCGATGCCGATGGACTTTCACTGGTCGTTGCGACATCTTCGTCGTGACCGGAGTGCTTGCCTTCATGGGCACTAGCGATAGATGGCGTCACCAGTAGCATCACTGCCGCACTGGCGATAATTGTTCGTTTGAGCGTTTGTTTCATGACGAATAATTCCTTATGCTTATGTGCCTATACTATACAAAATAAGCAGGCAAAGTAACACCCCCACACTAGAGTGCGGGGGTGTTTGCCCGTAATGCGAGCGGAAGCTTATTCAACTATGCGACGTAGACGTTATGCATATTGAGGAGATGATAACAAAATCGGTGGTTATTTTGCATCGAGGATAACGAGATGTTCGATATGTGGCGTGCGTGGGAAGAAATTATAGCCAATATGGTGACGAATGCCATATTGTTCAGCCATTCTGGCAACATCACGCGCCTGGGTCACTGGGTTACAGCTGAGGTAGATAATACGCTTTGGTCGTGATTCAATGAGTTTCTCGACAACTTTTTCGTGCAATCCGGCCCGCGGCGGGTCAACAATGATCGTTGCGTCGGCGCTAATGTAATCAAGGGCGTTTTCACTGGCGGCGAGGATAGCCTTTGCCCCCGTTTTGCCGAGTTCTTCAATATTTTGTTCCATTTCGCGGACAGCATGTTCATTCAGTTCGACCAGTGTGACATTGTCGCCACCAATCGTCAGACCGATGGAGCCAACGCCACTATAGAGATCGACGACTGGTTTGTCTGGTTTGACCCATTGCTGCATTTCGGTGAGTGCCTGTTCGTACACTGGTATATTAATCTGGAAAAACCCTTCGGTAGCATAGCGAAACGGTACATCCAGAATAGTGTCGGTGAGTATGCGATCGCTGCTAGCGGCGAGGCGTTCGGTAATGACACTGGCTGGTGATTTGGGGTTAGAATAAATGATCTCAGCACAGATAACCTCTGGTGCGACGGCTTTTTCTAGTACGGCATTCGCATCAAAATCTTGGTCTTTGACATATAACTGCCAGGCGATTTCACCGCTGTCGTTACTGCGGATCAATAGTGTTTTTAATGATCGCCCATCAACGCCCAGATCACGGAGCGTCTGGAGAGCGAATTTGGCTGCGTTATTGATAGCTGGACTTGCGAGACTCGTATCCTGAACGGTGATTTTACCGTGCGTCCCTCGACGGAAAAATGCCAAATCTAGCTCTTCTCTTTCAGTGTCGTACCAAAAGCTATATTCAACTTTGTTGCGGTATTCATATTGTCTGCCATCGCTCCATACGTTAATTGGTTCGGGCAGGACGATGTCATGTAGCTCGAACGCTTCTTCGATGAGGGCCGCTTTGTAATGGTTTTCTGATGCAAAATCCATGATTTGCCATGGGCTGGTTGACAGATAGCTGTCAGGATCGCGCGGAGCAACGCGCGCCGACGATGCTTCAATGACCTCTGTTACGACGCCCTCGACATAGCTCGATTTCTTTTTGGTGAGTTGGACGACGACCCTTTCACCTGGGAGACCGCCCCAGACGAGGCATTTTTTGCCATCATCGAGGGTACCGATCGTCTGACCGCCACCGATAATTCGTTCGAGTGTTAACTCAACTTGTGGTAAAGGTTTTTTTGCCATTTACCCTATTATAGCGTAACTAATATTAACAGAGTATTGACAATAATGCTAAACTATGATAGTATGAAAAATAGTATGGTAATGAAAAACTCATCTACCACTGTCGAAGAATTCAACCCATCCAAAGACAACTCTCAAGGCGGGTTTGCTGAAGTACACAATAACAGTAGTGCAGAGCTATTCGATATATCTGACTATATGGTTGCCGCTATCCGTGGCGAAGAACTCCCTCGATCTGCCGAAACGGCTGCCGACACAACAACTACCGGGATAGGCAAAGTAGCCGTCGCTGGAATGATGGGTTGGAGTAAGCTGATCGACCGTCGCGCTCGCAAAGAGGAAAAATTACAAAAACGTTTAGAAAAATTTGAAGTTACTGATGAAGATTCGCGTTGGACAAAAACCAAGAAGTTTCTTGGCCGTCGTGCCGTATTAGCAGGTTTTGCTGCGACATCCGTGACTGGACTGGTTGCCGCAATGGCAACAACTCGTGGTATTGAACTCGGCGCTGTACTGGCGTCGGACAATATTAATATGCTGCCTGTGACGTATGAGTTCAGTAATATTATTATTGCTGGTGGCGCCGGTCAGGGTGACCCTACTGGTGTTATTGGCGAGATGCAGACTAAAGGTTTACATGATGGATTTAATATCGAAGGTGTTTATTACCCTGCTCAGATCGGTCCTGTCGTTGGTCAAGAGACCATGTACAATTCAGGTGTGATTGGTGCGAACGAGATGTATGCTAAGGCAATTGATGATCTTAATGCCGGTCGTCCAACAGAACTCATTGGATATTCGGAGGGATCATATGTTGCACTCCACACGGCCAACCGGATTATTGCCGAAAACGGCGGCGTGAAACCCGATAACTTGTCGGTAACAATTATAGGCTCTCCTTATGCGCAAGGCGGTATTTTGGGAAGTAACAACCCATTTGCCAAAACCGCAGGTCCTATTTTGGATATGATGGGTATTCCAAAGGGTGAAACAGTGCCCCCAGGAACACATATTGTGTACTATGACACTGATTTTTGGGCGAACAGTGGTAACCAAGTACCTACAACGATGTTGCGTCAGTTGATTGAGTTAGCCGCCGGCGGTCATGCGATTCCAGATCCTAATGACTCATGTTATACATTTACCGACAGTGACGGTGTGATCCATACTGTGTATAGTCGTAACGATGTTATTTTGCAGGCACTCATGGATAGTACTGGTTTGTACGTTGCCGACACCGCATCTGCTAACCGCGCAATTAACGACCTCTTCCCTCTTGATGGCAGTGGGCCAAATGTTGCGCAATTCAAAGAAGATCTTATTACAACACTCAATCATCAGGGTGACCCAGTCAGTCTGTTTATGGCGCAGTTTGTCCGTAACTTACCGCCAGAGTACACCAAACTGGGTCAGGTATCTATGGACTCATTCAATACTATCGCCGAAGGCGCCGCCCGTGTTGGATCGGGTGACGTAATCGGTGGTATGCAGCAAATTATGGCCGGCATCACCGCCTTTATGAATACGCTGCAAGAAATCGCCCCTCGTACAAACGCGAGCGTCGGCGCTCAAAACACCCAAGCGCAGGTGACGCAACTGCTCAGCAGTAATATTACTGGTCTTGTACAACAGATAACCGGACGCAACTTTAGTACGCAAATCAATGGATTTATTAATCTTTCTCAGGCGGGCGTTAGCGGTAATGTGACAATTGGCGTCAACTCTGACGTTGCAAACCAGTTCCTGAACATCGTCAGTAACCATGTTTCAACGACCGACGGAACTGTTACAAATAGCCGCAATCTACAATTTGAATTGAACGGTCTCGTGAACGATACACTGAACAACAAATCGCCACTTGGTGGTCTGACTGTCCATACAGAGGGTTCAGTATCGACATTATTTACTCCACCGTCTGGTCCACGTCCCCTGCACGATATCTTGAATAACATGTTCCCTGATGCACCGAATAATAATTCTGTACCCGAAGGTATCACTCCGCCACCAGCGGCGACTGTTCCTGTGACACCTGAAATATCGACACCTGCAGTGACCGTTCCGACGTATAATGCGCCTGCACCTGTACCGGTTGCCCCAGCCCCAGCGCCAATCGAAGCGCCAACGCCACCACCATTTAAGGAATCTGCACCTGCGCCGGCACCTGTCGTTGAAGCCCCTGCCCCAGCTCCGGCTCCAATTGAAGCCCTCGCCCCAGCTCCAGCGCCTGCTCCAATCCCTGCACCCGCGCCTGCGCCAAATCCCCTTTCAAATATCGTGACGAGGATTTTTAGCGCTCCAGAAGCCTCAGCGCCTGCTCCAATCCCCGCACCCACTCCGGCTCCCGCGCCTATCCGCGTACCGGTTCTTCCGATAACGCCTATCCCTGCGCCGACATCAGCCGCTTCTGCCAATCCATTTGCAAAATAATCTTTCGCTCTCGTCCAGCTATACACTGCGCCAAAGCGCCGAAATAGTCGAAATCCACCCCTGTTATGGGTGGATTTTTGTTGGGAGAAAATCACTATACTTTCTATAAAGTTTCAACATGTTGTAGCATAAGCTTCAATACTGTTGTATAAAAAACATACTACGCAAAACCTACTATGCCATATCTGTTGCAAAGCACCAGCTTATTACTTATTGAGAATCTGCTTTCATATCTGTAAAAACACCCCCTTACCTCCGTTCTTAGCTGTGAGATATTTTACGTTGACTTATATCATGGGTTTGATGTAATCTCACCGCACAACTTATAACATGAGTGGGAAAGATAGGGGTTTTACATTATGCCAAAAGCAAAAATAGCGTCTGGCGAGAGTATCGTTAAGAGCGAACGCAGGACTAATTTGCTGCCACGAGCAGTTGTTGTTGGTCTGGGCGGCTTTGCTGCAACAATCACGTTTGGTGCTGGTGTCGGTCATGCGGATACCAATATTTATGTCGGTGGATGCGGCGACAAGAACAGTCAATATCCTGTTGACCGCGCTATTCAAGACGGTCGTTACAATTTCAACGCGAACAACATTCAGATTAACTACCCTGCCTCAATGGCACCAATCTGTGATGACGGTTTCGGAACAAAAACAGGTGTATCGATTGCTGACGGTGGTCAGAAAGTCGTAGATGCTTACTACGCTAACAGCTGGGACAAAGTGAACGTCGAAGGCTTCTCGATTGGCGCTGGTGTTGTTGACTGGGCTGCCATGAAGCTTGCTGCTGATCACGGTGGACAGCTTCCGAGAAATGTAAACATGGTTGCAATCGGTGATGGTTGGAATCCTGTTGGTATTCAGAATCATCCGTTTGCACCACTAATTTCACCAATCACTAAGGGTATACTTGATATTCCAACAACTCATGATTTGCATCCAGTAGCGGGTGTGACTCAAGTTATTGACGCAGGTGACCCATATGCGACTATGAACGTTGCGCCACTAAACTTAGGTGAGCAGATCACGAAGTTCGCACGTGTCGGTCAGGACCACCGTATCCCGAACATTGGTAATGAGCCATATACGGAAGTTCAGCGTGATGGCGTGAACTATCAGATATACGGTAACGATCGCAACAGCGCAATCAACCAGGCAATCCAAGAAGTTGGTGTTGATCCAGGTCCAATTGGCACACCATTCTTTAATGTGATTGCTCCACAGGATGATCCGGCAAACGTATTGAACCCACCTGCGCCACTTCCACAGAGTGGTCCAGTTGTTCCAGATTTAAACATTGTTGGTCCTGCGCCTCGTGATGTGTTTGAAAACATATTGCCATATAATGACAATACTGTTGACGTTGTACCACCACGCTCGACAGTGCCGAGTTTCTTTGGTGAGCAGCCATGCTTTGCCCCAGATGGTTCACAGTACTTCACTCCTGGCGACGCTCCTTGCTAGTCTGCGATTAATGTAACATACACTCACATCTGATATATGCGCCAGCCAGGATTCAGCAGGCATGGTATCATAGAGCTAATGGTTCTATCTGATATCCCAGCCGACGAAAAGCTTTCCAAAGCCGACCCATGGCTGGCGCCATATCATCAGAAATTACAGCAGCGATTGACGCACGTGGGGGCGTACGCCAAAAGGATACTTGGTGATTCATCAGTTGATGAATTCGCATTAGGGTATCTCCATTTCGGACTGCACAGGACAAAAACTGGCTGGGTGTACCGTGATTGGGTGCCAGCAGCGACAAAAATATTCATTACTGGCGAATTTTCGGGTTGGGAGGATGATCCGAAATTTCAATTACAGCCAGGTGATGATGGACAGTGGACCGTGACGCTACCGCTCGATGCGTTGCAACACGGCGATCACTATAAACTTCATATGTATTGGGACGGTGGTGATGATTACCGCGTTCCAGCCTGGGCGACCTATGTCGTCCAAGATGCTGACACTAAACTATTCGATGCTGTTGTATGGGATCCAAAACATCCGTATAAATGGCACGACACCAAATTCAAACCAACAAATGAACCGCCGCTGATATATGAGGCTCATATCGGCATGAGTGGTGAAAAGGCTGGAGTCAGCACCTACGCAGAATTTATTACGGAAGTCATCCCGCGGGTCAAAGCTGCTGGGTATAACACTGTTCAATTAATGGCGATCGCCGAACACCCCTATTACGGTAGCTTTGGCTACCACGTGTCGAGCTTTTTTGCTCCTAGCTCGCGCTTTGGCTCGCCGGATGATTTACGGGCGCTGATTGATGCCGCACATGCTGCCGGTTTGCGCGTCATCATAGATTTGGTCCATTCGCATGCAGTCAAAAACGAAAATGAAGGCATCAGTCGCTATGATGGTACATTGTCGCAATTTTTCCATAAAGGTAATCGTGGTAATCACGAGCAATGGGATTCACGTGTATTTGATTATGGCAAACCTGGTGTTGCCCATTTTTTGTTGTCGAACTGTCGCTATTGGTTGGACGAATTTCACGTCGATGGCTATAGGTTCGATGGTATTACTAGCATGCTCTATACACATCATGGTATGGGTCGAGCTTTCGATCATTATGATGCGTATTTCGAACACGTTGATGACGACGCACTCGCCTATTTGACGCTTGCGAATCAGTTAATTCATCAGGTCCGACCGTCTGCAATCACGATTGCGGAAGATATGAGTGGTATGCCTGGTGTTGCCTTGCCCGTGCAGGATGGCGGCATTGGGTTCGATTACCGATTGAGTATGGGCGTGCCCGATCTGTGGATCAAATATATCAAAGAAGTTCCTGATGAACAGTGGAACATGTCGCAACTGTTCCATGAATTGGTGCAGCATCGCCCCGAAGAACACATGATCAGTTATGCAGAAAGCCACGACCAAGCATTAGTTGGTGACAAGACATTGATATTCAGGCTAGCCGACAAAGCTATGTATGATTCGATGAGCAAAACGGATGAAAGTCTGGTAGTTGATCGCGCATTGGCCCTGCACAAAATGATTCGCCTGCTGACTGCTAGTTTGCACAGCGGCGGGTATCTGAATTTCATGGGCAATGAATTCGGACATCCGGAATGGATTGATTTCCCGCGCGAAGGTAACGAATGGTCGTACCAGTATGCCAGGCGTCAATGGAGCCTGCGTGATAATAAAGATCTGAAATACCACTACCTCGCCGATTTCGACAAGGTCATGGTCAAACTAGTTAAGATGCTCAAAAAGGCTCCGGAACACGTTACGACGAATGACGGTGATCATGTGATTGCGTTCATGCGCGACAAATTCTTGTTCGTATTTAATTTTCATCCAGATCAATCGTTTACGGATTACGGGATATCCGTCCCGGACGGGGATTATACAATCGTCATGAGTTCGGATAGTACGTCATTTGGCGGATTCGGCCGCATTGATACCGGCATGTCCTATCCTACTAGCGACGGTCAGGTGAAATTATATCTTCCTGCTCGAACGGCAGTCGTACTGAGTTACATTCGTTAAATAAAATTTGTGATGGTACAATGAATCATATGAAAATAGCTATCTCGGGCCTGGGGCGCATGGGCGGACAAATCGCGCGCAAATTACATGAAAACGGACATACTGTTGTGGCACACAACCGCAGCCCAGAAAAAGTCGACGAAGCCAAAACATACGGTGTAATTCCTGCGTATTCAGACCAAGAAGTGATTGATGCATTTGGTGGTGACCCTGTTGTGTTATGGATTATGCTGCCTGCAGAAGTCATCGACAGCAAGATTGATGAATGGCTGCAAATATTGCCAAAAGGCAGCATTATTATCGATGGTGGCAATAGCGATTATCGTGGTGATGCCGCACGTGCAGAACGTGTGAATGCCGCTGGTAGCACGCTGCTCGACATCGGTACGAGTGGCGGTGTATGGGGTCTGCAAAACGGTTTCTCGATGATGGTCGGCGGCGATCAGTCATCCTACGACGCTGTCGTACCGGCACTCGATACACTGGCACAACCACGCGGTGGTCATCAATTCTTTGGTACCAACGGCACTGGTCATTTTGTCAAAATGGTTCATAACGCGATTGAATACGGCATGATGCAATCACTCGCCGAGGGATACCGCGTGCTCAAAGAAGGTCCATATCCTGATTTGGATTTGGCAGCCGCCGGAGATATTTGGCAACAATCAAGTGTCGTGACGAGTTGGTTGAATGATCTGACGCGACAAGCGCTCCACGAAAACCCGAATATGGATGGCATTAGTGGTGTTGTTGCCGAATCGGGCGAAGCACGTTGGACGTTGGAAACCACCAAAGAATTGGGTATTCCAATGCCTGCAATTCAAGCATCATTTGATGTGCGTCTCGCATCACAGCAGGGACAGGTCGACTTTTCGACGAAATTGCTGGCTGCAATGCGCAATAAATTTGGCGGCCATAATATTGACGGCAAGCAATAGCGAGCGAGGTTACTATTCGTTGTTTTCCGTACGTTGAGTCAGTTGTCGTTGCTGCGCACGATGATGCATCATCGCTTCACTCAGTGCTAGATCGAACTGGTTCGGGTCAACCGTGAAGGTGCCGATTGTGACGCTCATATGATAGAGTTTTTGTCCGATGGTGTGTTTGTCGGCGGCGTTGTCGGCGGCCAGGATTTCGTTGAATATCTGCGTACGATAACCGGGTTCGTTCTCTTCGATGTTTTCCATAACTAAACGGCGAGAAATGACCGAAAAGAGTTTTTGGATTTTATTTTCCGTGTGATTATCAGGTACCTTGTCGATGACCGGCCCAGATAGCAGTAATTGCTCTAGTCGCGCGCGTGTTTCTTCACTCTTTTGTTTTGGATGCCAGCTATAGAGTGGATACTCATAACGAATAGGCTGTGCGATATTGCTGTAGACGTAATGATGAATATCACTATCGTTCGCATCCTGTACGAATAGTTCGTAGGTGCGGTAGTTACTATCGTCGATCGCGAGTAGGCTGAGTTTTGCCCCGTCGTTATTGACCCATGTTGAGGATGTATTGCCAGATCGCAGGATAATCTCATGCGAAAGCTGCCGTATGTCATAACGGGGCTGGTTTACCTCGGTGGCTAGTTGGTCAATAATTTCTGATCTGCCTGGAATATGCATTACGTCACTTGTGAATTAGTAGATGTATTATCTCAGTAGTATGTTGATTTAGCAATGGTGGTATTACATACCAAACACACAATTACGAACGATTAAGTGCATTATCTCTTTTTGTTTGATATGAGACCTATATTATGGTGCGAGTGTACGATAGTTTCGCAGAATCCTGAGAATGAATCGTGCCATTGATACCGTTGATCCAACGGTCAGGATTGTGACCGTGTACCATAGGTACGTCAGGATATTTGCCATTGTGTCGTCAGGCAGCACGCGGTTCGCGATAAACAATGCAATTGTCGGTAATGTAATTGCGGAGAGGATTAGCATCCAGCTTGAAATCGCAGTTGTGCGCTGAGCTGATTCGGCACGTTGCTGATTGCCCCAACCGTCTCGGCGAACATTTGCGATGGTCACCAATGCCGAGTCCAGCCATACGGCGAGTGTACGAATATAGTAGATCTCGCCAGGGATAAAGAAGAACGATCGGATGACTTCACGGAACGTACGGTTCGGGATTTTGGTCGTCACCAGTACGGACTGAATAATAGACAGTGCTACAGGAATGAACCAGATTGGATGGAAATCGAATTTGTTTAATGCGAAACTCGCAATCAGCACAACTGAGAACAATACACGTAGTGCGAGGTTCCAGCCGAGTGCAAGTTGATCAACCCATCGACGTCGGTCAACCCATGGCTGAAAGTCGCGGATCATGTCATCAAAGTGACCATCCTGCCATTTACGTCGTTGACGTTGCCATGCATGTGCAGTGTACATTAGACCAGTCCAGGCACGCGCCTTGGTGCTCGTTGCAGTCGAGTAGCCTAGTTTTTGTAGTGTTCGTGTCAATTCAGCATCTTCGACCAGGGATTCCTGGTCCCATGGGGCGCCACCATCGGTTACCTGCGCTGCTTCGCGCAAAGCTTTGGCACGGAACAATGTCGCCTGGCCACCGAGAATGTCTGACTTGTTGCCGCGTAGCTGGTGTTTGATACCAGTCACGGCGAACTCATGACGTTGACCTTGGATCAGAGATAGTGATTTGCCACGCATATTTTTCTTCGAAGGAATCTTGAATGAATAACGAGCCATAACGCCAGCTGCTTTCACGCGACGAATCAAGTCTGCTTCGAGATAATGGACCATGTCTTTGTCGGCTTCGATATCGGCATCGACACCTAGGATGAAATCGAAATCACCCATTTGTACATAGCGCCAATACATCCAGTTCAATGCGTTCACTTTTGAACCCTTTGACGAACCGTCATCATTACGCCCGTTCAGAGATTCTGGTCGTTCAACGATCAGCTGATCACGGAATTCACGAATCAACGGAAGTAGTTTTTCGTAGGCAATATCTGATTCACCAGGGCCGTTAATAACAACGACGATTTGGTCAATCTGACGAGTTTGCATTAGCAAGCTAATGACGGTTTTGTCGATCTCGTCCTCTTTTTCAAATGTAGGAACGATTGCGAGAATACGCGCATAGTTAGTATCGCCAATTGTTTCGTTCTTGATTTTTTCCAATCGTGCCTTTACGGACTTATCGACTGGCTGATTTTTCTTCGTAAGATTCTGTGAACGTTTCGAACGAGTCAAAGGTTCGACAATACCGCCGTGACGAACTTGTACGGGAATTTCGGTACCAAATTTATGCTCACGGAGGACACGATCAATTTCTTCAAGTACTTCTTGAGAACGTCGTTCTTTGGGTTTCATCATAGTATACCCACTCATATATCAATTAACTCCTTATCACTGCTCTCTTGAACTGCATTTATCCGGACTATCCGTGCGTAAATACATATTTAATGTTTATGATTTAAATATAGCATAAACTTGATAAAATGTCAATGCTTATATATAACTAGTATTGAGGTGGGATAAGCCCAATCTTGATGACGAGATTCTAGAATGTGGGATTTTATGTTATACTATTCTTTGTATTTTGGGATGTCGCCAAGTGGTAAGGCACCAGGTTTTGGTCCTGGCATTCGGGGTGAGAAGTGCCTGCGGCACTTCGCAAGGGAACTTTTCAGATTTGGAACTTGTTTCAAGTATGAAAATTCCGGGGTCGCGGAACGTGACTCGAATCCGTTATAGTATTAACAGTTCAGCATTCTTCTCTTGGCTCACATTGGGATGTCGCCAAGTGGTAAGGCACCAGGTTTTGGTCCTGGCATTCGGGGGTTCGAATCCCTCCATCCCAGCCAAGAGAAGCATGCTGAACACCGTAATCCCTCCATCCCAGCCAAAAAAAATCGAGTCCGTAGGACTCGATTTTTCGTTTGTGCGATGATTATGCACTCACTGTAGGTTCTTGTTCCGTCTTCGGTTTACGCTCGAAAAAGCTTTTAACAGCACCGGCCATTGCGGCGGTGCCTAGTGCAGCGATAGTAACACCTGCGACTTTCGGTTCCTCTAGTAGTTCAGGTGCGGCATTGGCGCCAATATAGGCGGCAGGAACTAACGCAATTCCGCGTGCATAGCGGAGCGCGTTTTTTGGCGAGACTTTTCCGGCGAATTTTTTCGCACCGGCGAACACCGCGACGGCGGCTGTGGCAGATGCAAGTGTGACCGTTTCAGCAGATAACAATCCTGTCTGAGTTGCAGATATCAGGATGCCCGATTCGGTGCCTTCAAATGCGGCGAATCCAGCACCAATGACGATTGGCAGACGCGATTCGAGTTTTTCCATAGATTTCTGAGGCGGTTTGGTACGTAGGTTGTGCCACATGACGGTCCCACCGATAGCCAGTGCGGGCAGGAATCCAACGCCACCATCGCCGATATATTGGTCGATGGCTTCTAGCGCACTTTCGCCAACCGTATGACCCAGTGCGACACCTGCGGCGGTTGCGCCCAGTCCTAATGCGATTAATTTGCGAGACCGATCCTTTTCTGCGGTGGATAGACCACCAGTGACTAGTCCTGCTTCGATGCCCTCTTGAATCCCTACTATACTGCCAATTGCACTCATATATCCGTACCTTTATCGTTAGTAGTGTAATAACATATTACCACAGGTAATACAAAATTACTGATCGTCACGGACACTATAGCGCCATTTGGAGCCAATTAGTCTGAATGCTCGATCTGTTACGGCGTATGTATCGATTGGTTTGTAACTATTTTTGTTTGTTTTTGTCCGGTGCGTGGTTACCGCCTCGGTAATTGTCTCCTGTTTTGCAGGGCTGTCGTTCTCTCTACTTTTCTCAAGGACTTCTGCTTCAATAGATTTGATGTGCGCAATATGCTCATCGGCCGCAACAAGCGCCGATAGTTCGTCTAGTGTTGCTGTATTATTCTCCATAGCAAAACGACTGAGGACATAGCTACCCACCAAATTCTCAAATCGATAATCAACAATCGATTCTAATATCTCCCCAGATTCTTTGGGCGCGGCACGTGAAAGAATGTCGAGCGCATGCCATGTCTCCATTTCGAGCTCTTTTTTATTCAAGTCTTTCTTTTTGCCCATGGCGTCGTAGACTCCCAGTGGTGAATTTTTCGTTCCATCGTTCGTGACGACATAGCGGACCAGCGGCCGATCTGCCGGTAGCTCATCGATATGATGTTCGAGCGAAAAGATAAAAGTCGGCTGTCCCCATACGCCGAATGTGACAACCACCTCAGCCTTGTAATAGTGCCCATCGGTTTTTTCGGGCCATATTGCTACCTTGTTGTTCGGATTTCGCGTCAATGCTTCACCGGATTTTTCTAATATGGCATTTGTGATCCGCACAAATCGTGTCTCGGGAGCGATACTCTCGTAATAGTTTGGTCGTTTTGTTTGTTCGTAAAACTCGCCCACTATATTTCCTAGTGAGATTACTATAGTCCCGTTTCTTGCCATTAGCAAGATGATTTTGGACATGGTGCGAAAACTGTCATAAAACAGCATCTCCGCCGATTGGCGGAGATGCTATGGTGGAGGAATGGTTGTGTTTTAAGAAATGTTTATCAAGCGTAGTTCGGTTTTGCCGCCGCCCCAATTGACAGTGTCTTTGAGTGATTTGCCCAGCAGATTCTGACCGAGTGGGCTCTTGAAACTAATACGTCCATCGCTTGGGTTTGCTTCGACTGAATTAACGATTGTGTAGACGTATTTGCGTCCACTTTTGTCGATTAACTCAACGACTGACCCGATCGTAACAGCAAGTGATTCAAGTTTGCTCTGTTTTGGATATGGCTTTGCATGTATCAGCAGTTCGCGCTTTTCATCGAGTTCTGATTCGATTGCATCAAGCTGTGCGAGCTTTTCGATACGTGCATAACGTTCGTCGTGGTTGTCTGTTTTGTCCTGCTCGTGCAGTTCAACGATTGTCTTGTGTCGGTCTCGTTCTAGCTGTGTGACAGCCTTCTTGAGTTCTTTGATACCTTTTTTGCTTAAGTAAATTGTTTCGGTGGTTTCCATTTCTGTCATCCCTCCTTAGTTGCTATTTGTACCGACTTTTTGGGCCGGTTATGTTGTCTAGTTTATACAGCCTAGCTTAGAAAACAGTGAATTATTTAACATTCTTTACTTTTTGTAATTTATCAGTTTTCCGTCCTTTAATTGGTACGTATGATCGGTCTTTCCTGCTATCTCTAAATCATGCGTAACCACGATAATTGTGGTGTCATGGCTGCGTGATAAATCATGTAGTAATTTAAATATCGTTTTGCCTGTTTCGGTGTCCAAATTGCCCGTTGGTTCGTCAGCCAATATGAATGACGGTCGATTGGCCAGCGCCCGAGCGATGCTGATGCGCTGCTGTTGACCACCCGATAATTTACCTGGGCGGCGTTGGGCCTGATCTTCGTCAATGCCAACCGATGCCAGAAGTTTGAGCGCCTCATCGTGTCGCTGCTGCGATGGAACGCCGCCGAATTCGAGTGCTAACATGACGTTTTCGGCCGCCGTTAGGTTGGGGATGAGATTATATTGCTGGAATACGAATCCGATTTTTTTTGATCGATAGGCCGTTTGCGCACTTCCTGAGAGGCGCGTGATGTCCTGGCCATCTACGACGATTTCCCCTTTCGTTGGTTGGTCGAGCGCACCCAGCTGGCTGAGCAGCGTTGATTTACCGCTACCCGATTTACCAATAATACTGATGAACTGACCTGTTTTGACGCTAAAGTTGATGTCGTTCAACGCATGGACGTCGCCGCCAGGCGCCTGGAATGTTTTTGTGAGTCCTGTTACTTCAATTGACATGGCTACTCTACTCCTCTTAATACTTCTGCGGGTCGAATGCGAGCGATGAACCACGCTGGTAGCGCACTGCCGATAATAGCAATGACAAACGTCAATCCTATACCCGATGCGATCGTGGCGGGTGTGACGCTGCTCGTGATAGCTTGCAGGCCACGTTGTGCAGTGCCGCCGAATTGTCCAACTGGTCCTCGGAAACCTCCACCAGGACCACTAGGTCGCGTCACGGATGATGTGCTGTTTGACTGTGCGTCGACCAAACCTTTGGTAATTGATCCACTGACTGCGACGCCCAGTCCGAGACCGATAACACCACCAATCACGGTGAGTGTCAGTGCTTCGGTCATGAATTGTGTTATGACCTTGATGTTGGTGCCGCCAATGGCTTTGATAACACCGATTTCACGTTTGCGCTCACGAACAATCATTGTCATTGTCAGCAGAACAATGACAGCTGATGCAATTGTTGCGCCAACGACGCCGCTGGTTGCCAGGTTGCTGATACTTGCGAGTGTTGTCACGCTCGTTTGGGCGCGTTCTTGTTCGCTAGTAATGTCGACAGTGCTGCCGAGTGATGATTTGAGGCTGCTGACAACTGTCGCGACATTGTCGCTACTGTCGGCATTGACCACGAGCGATGTCACTGCGCCTGTCTGATCGGTTAATTTTTGGAGCGTTGCTAGCGGGACGATCATGCCGCTGTCTTGGAATCTATTATCGGTTTTGAATATACCTTTGACGGTGAACGTCTGGCCATATGCAGTAAATGTACTACCTACTTTGAGATTATTCTTGGTTGCCAGATCCGTTCCGACAAGTGCCTGGTTATCGTTTGCGTGACCGTCGATCGTTATACCCGGACTAATGGTTAGTGTTCCGCCGTTTGGTGCGACGCTATTTGCATCAGTTGTGCCGGTGACGGTTGTCCGCGGTGTCGGCAGTGTGCGGGATGAACCCGATGACGATTCCATGCCTGCGGGTGGCATCGGCATGTCGCTCGAACCCTCGAATCGCTGCGCACGCATACCGAACGATCCCAATTCTAACGATGGGGTCAGATTGGTGTCAGTTGTGCCTAGTTGGTCGGTTAATGTACTGACCGTGCTGGCAACATGTGTTGTTTTGCTGACGGTTGCTACCTGAGCTGCAGTCAATGGATCACCGCCTCCGGCGAACCCATTAATACCGGCCGGACGAACAGTGATGCCAGTTGCTGCTGTTTGTTTGACCTGGTTAATTTTTGTTTCAACACCTGCTTTGGCAGCAAGCATCGCGACGATCAGCCCGATGCTTATTGCCAACATGATCACAATTGCTCCTGCGCGTAGTGGGCTACGTACTGCGCCGCGCATGCCGCGTGTGATGACGTTCATAGTTTTCTCCTATTATGTTTGCTAACGGAGTAACTATAGAACTGATAACTGATATTTGTCTTAGCTTTTGCGAAATAGCGGCAAAACGACGCGAAAAGTTGTTTCACCTTTTGTGCTCGATACTTGTAATTCGCCACGATGGAGTTCAACGATTTCTTTGGCGAGTGACAGACCTAGACCCGCTCCGCCTTTGCTGCGTGATTCATCGGCACGATAGAAGCGATCGAATATTCGTGGTAATTTATTGGCAGGAATACCGGCGCCGCCATTGCTGATTGAAAAACGTGCTTGTTTGCCATGGACGCTGATGCTTGCTGTGATTCTCGATTTGGCTGGACTGTATTTCAGTGCGTTATCAACAAGGATAGTGAACAGCTCTTCGATGCTCGCCTGGTTGGCGCGGATGTAGGTTGAACTTTTGGGCAGGGTCAATTTTATACGCTCAGCGTTTTTGTCGTAGCGCTGGACGACTTCTTCGGCGACAGTATTGGCGTCAACCTTTCCAAAATCCAGGCTACTGTAATCCATGCGCGATAGCTGCAATAAAGTAGTTGAAAGTGTTGTTAGCCGATCGACTTCTTCCAGGTTGCTTTGGAGGATCTCATGCATTTCCGTTTTGGATATTTTGGGGTCGCTGAGAGCAAGCTCTAGTTCGGCCTTCATCGCTGCCAGTGGTGTCCGCAGTTCATGACTGGCATCACTCGTGAATCGTGACTGTGCTTCGTGCGCTTGTTCCAATTGGTGGAGTGTTCGACGAGCCAGCAGATAACTGAGTGCACCACCACCCAACAGAATTAACAGGTTCACATATGCAAGCGTGAACATAATATTACGGTCGGCGGTTGATCGCTGTCCATCGCGAAACGCAGAAAACAGTCGATGATTCGGCGATGTATACGGTGCCATGTCGGGCTGCTCGAACCGCTCTTGGAATTCGCCAAGCCTGCTACTCAGCTCATCAGAAGTTACTTTGTAGATGGCAGCACTAAATAACAGACTGATACTCATCAGAATCAGCAGATACCAGGCGGTTAATTTGAGTGTTGCCGAGTGAAACATAATCTTAGTGTAAGTGTAATGCCTTATAATACCCTGAGTGCTACAGGGATCAGGCTAGGCTTCGATTTTGTATCCAAAACCACGGACGGTTTTGATGAGTTGTTTGTCGAATGGTTCGTCGACTTTAGCACGGAGGTATTTTACGTAGACTTCGACCGTGTTTAGTAGGATGTCTGCGTCGTAATCCCAAACATGGGCAACGATCGTTTCTTTGCTGGATGGACGTCCCTGGTTGCGCAGCAAATATTCGAGCAACGCAAATTCTTTGCTTGTTAGATTGATTTCTTTGCCACCACGCGTGACGCGGAATGTTGTTGTGTCGAGTTCGAGGTCGTCGGCCTTGAGTACCGTTCCTTGTTGTTCAGGTGGACGGCGTAGGAGTGCACGAACACGCGCCAATAGTTCGGCGAGTGCAAATGGTTTGACGAGATAATCGTCGGCGCCGCTGTCCAGACCGCGAGTTTTGTCTGCGGTAGTGCCGAGGGCAGTTAGCAGTAATACTGGTGTGTGAATCTTGGCTTCGCGCATACCGGTCACGATGCCGATGCCGTCGTGACTACCGGGAATCATACGGTCAATAATCGCCACATCGTATGGTTCTGTTGTTGCCATAGCGAAACCTTCATCGCCATCATAGGCGACGTCTACGGCGTAATTTTCTTGCTCTAGTGCTCGTGCGACAGCTCGTGCTATTTTGTGCTCATCTTCAACAACTAGTATTCTCATATTTATATGATACTCCCGTTAGCTTATAAAAAGCTGTTAGAAAGCCCACTCTCAGTACTGTTCAACAGATGAGAGATTAGGCGTTATTTGGCTGTAGTTTCGGGTATTTGCTGCTCCATTCCTGCATAGACTGCAGAACTGGCAAAAGGTCACTGCCTTTTTCTGTCAGCTTGTATACGCTGCGTGTACCTTCGTCGGTTTGCACTTTGCGTATGATACCTTCGGATTCCAATTGCTCTAATCGCGAGCAAAGGGTGCGAGGGTTAATACCCCCGACAAGATCCTGCATTTGGCAAAACCGGACAGATTCTTCGTTGATGAATGCACGCAACAATAATGGCGTCCACTTGTTGCCAAGTATCGCCGTCGCACTATCCACACAACCGATTGTTCCATGGGCGATTTTCATATCCATTACTATACATCTGAAAGTGTTATTTAGCAATTATTGCACGCGCAATTTTGCTGTCGTGTTAAACGTAAACGCCGGCATGCGTTTAATGTTCAAACGTGAGTTGATGCGGTACGAAACATACTGGGTGGAATCGTCGTCAAATGGCATTGATGCTACCAGTCGGAATCGTCCAGAATCGACATCTACCCCTACGCCATTAATGCGTCCGACAATTGGGACTTTTGGATTGACACGGTAGGTCAACGTATCGCCGTCATCGTCTTCGTATTCAGCATAGGTCGCGCCACTGATTTCGTAAAGGATTTCTTTTTTGATATCCAGGGCACGATTGACGTATTCATTCAGTGAATCACGGACGTCGTCATCAACGAATAGCGCGATCGCCTTTTTCATATTAATTTTACCCAGGTTGCGGATAGATTCGGTTAGTGACTCGCTGTTGTAGAGTGCTTCATCGATGTTGTACATCAGATCATCGCTCAGATAATGGTCTAAAAGTTCGTAGTTGATTTCTTTAGGCGGGAATTGCAGTTCGGCGCTGGCACTTCCATCGATTGGGAGGTATAGCTGACTGGTTTTGTAGATACCGCCTGCTTCTGTCGTTCGAACGATTGGTTCAATTTGCGTCAGGACGCCGTGGTAGATGCTGAATTTGCGGTCGCTCTCTGGGTCGTACAGCGCATAGTAGCCCAGTGACGTTGCGATACGCTGTTCGACTGGTGTCCATTCCTCGACTAACGCTTCTTTCGAAATAGATTTAGGGTCATCCTCGATTAAACGGTGGTTGAGGCTGCGTGATTTGACGAGTCCGGTGACGATAACATCGGCGTTCATATGATTGCAGTGTTGATCCAGGCGCGAGATTGTTTTAGCAACGGTGCCGCTGACCTCGTCGGAATCTTCTTCACCGGCCTCCATGGATTCAAAATATTCGTTCAGGAAATCTTCGGCTATTCGTGCCTCTTGATGTGCGTCCTCAATAGGATTATGTGGTTTTGCCAGCGCAGCAGCCAGAGCTGCTTCGACGTTTTTCGCGTCGATGTCGTTGTCGCTATTATCTTGGGGCGGCAAAATCTCACTCATAGTGGGCTAATAGTATACTCCTCGACACTTTTTTGCAATAGGGGTCGTCATCTGACGATTGTAGTTTGACCAATATTACGCTATAGTTTATAATAAAATATATTCATATATAACTACGAAGGGAATATGAATAATGTCGTTATCAGCGGTAAAAGACATTGGCCGCGCCGTCGTTGACACGTGTGTCAACAGTGGGGCCAAGATCGCTATCGCGGCGTCGAATGTGGTTGATCACATCATCGCATCACGACCGATCCA
Organism: Patescibacteria group bacterium; assembly: GCA_030916565.1. Classification (GTDB taxonomy): domain Bacteria; phylum Patescibacteriota; class Saccharimonadia; order Saccharimonadales; family Saccharimonadaceae; genus UBA2112. The sequence goes on from JAUPWL010000006.1 coordinate 22,777, forward strand.
CCGACTGAAAGTTAGTCGGCGGCATCTCAAGCACAGGCTATTCGGTCTGACACCACCGCGCCCGCACACTATTTATATTTATATGTTGCGTCTATTCAAAAACTACCCTCGAGAGACCACTTTCGCCGTGTTGGGTATAACACGGCTTGCGTTACGCCTTTAGTCTCTCTTGGGTAGTTTTTGAATGTGCAACGATTCTTTCTAGTTGATGCCAACCAATGTCCATGTACCGCCGCGGTTGTCGCTGCGCAAGTGGAATGTTCGGAACCCATCGCTCATAGCGAGGATCTGTAAAAATTGGTTACCCTTTTTGACGGTTGTACGCAGTCCGCCACCAATAAAGTCGATATGGCGACCTTGGTATTCCATCGTGCGTGGAATCGCGCGGAGGTCGCGGCCGAATCCCATGCTGAGTATTGTTACAGGTACGTTGATTTGAGTAGTCATTTCCTTATTCCCCTTTTGGATAAAAATCATTTGAAATTAGTGAAAAACCGGCAGTGGCCAGTTGCGGATTTTATTGGGGAACTACATTGGCTGACAGATTCTACCGCTTGATCTGTTGTAACGCTTTTGTAGTTAGTGAACCGTTTGGTAACGGCGATTGTATATAAAGTCTGCGGGTGGAAAGATGAGAAACCTCACCAGTACTCGCATGACTATCATTATTATGCTCCCGCCTATCGGGGCTGGTCAATACCGCTTGTACTTTTTACAACCCGTCTCATTTATTACCTCTGTTAATTGTGGTATGATACGGTGAATGACAAAGCCGCTTGAATTTACTATTCACCACCGCCTGGACGGCGCATTGGCACGGACCGGTACAATCACGACGCCGCACGGGACGATCGAGACTCCGGCGTTTATTCCTGTTGCCACGCGGGCGGCAATGCGTGGTATTACAACCGAACAGCTGACGAGCACTGGCGCGCAGGCGGCACTGGTCAACGCCTATCATTTATATTTGCGTCCCGGTCACGAGTTGATAGACCGTGCGGGCGGTATCCATACGTTTATGAACTGGCAGGGTCCGACGTTTAGCGATAGCGGTGGATTCCAGGTGATGTCACTCGGCGTTGGGTTTAAAAAAGTCGTCGACATGACTGGTGATCGTGCCGAAAATGTGACCAAGAAAAAGGACAAACTGGCTTGGATCGACGACGACGGCGTGCGGTTCAAATCGCACCTGGACGGGTCGATGCATACATTCACACCCGAACTATCGATGCAGATTCAACACGGTATTGGTGCTGATATCACGTTTGCATTTGACGAACTGACAACATTGCACCATGATTATTACTATCAAATCGAATCGCTCGACAAACGCACGCATCCGTGGGCAGAGCGTAGTCTGGCAGAGCACAAACGTCTGAACGCTGAACGGTCCCATCGCCCTCCGCAGGCGCTGTTCGGTGTTATTCAGGGTGCCGATCACGAAGATCTTCGTCGCAAGAGTGCCAAGTTCCTCGGGTCCATGGATTTTGACGGATTTGGTTTGGGTGGCGCACTGCGCAAAGAAAACATTGGTGAGATTGTCCGATGGATGAACGAGGAACTGCCAGACGATAAACCACGTCATATGTTGGGCATCAGCGAACCAGATGATATTTTCGCCTGCATCGAAAACGGCGCCGATACGTTTGATTGCGTATCCCCTGCCCGTGTGGCGCGCAACGGTGCACTCTATACGCGTTATGGCCGAGTCAATGTCACGCGGTCGCAGTACAAAGATGACTTTACGCCGTTTGATGCTGACTGTGATTGTTATACTTGCCAACATTACACGTCGGCCTATTTGCACCATTTGTTCAATGCCGATGAACTATTGTCCAAGACTCTCTCAACAATTCACAACGAACGGTTTATCGTGCGTCTGGTCGACGATATTCGTGCGTCGATTGCTGACGGAACATTTTTTGCATTTAAACAGCGATTTTTGGCTGATTATTATTCTAAAAAACAAGCATAAGCATATGATATAATGAGTCGTATGAATACGATTCTTTTGACGACGCATATTATAGCAATGGTTGCATCGATGGCATTGATGCTTGGTGCAGTTATCTGGGCGTTACGTGGCCATACCGGCGCAGTACGCATGGCAACGGTCGGTATGATGGCAACTGCTGTCGGTACAGTGTCAGGTGCTATATTGCTGTTCTACGCACCATTGCTCATCCAGTGTGTGGAATTGACTGTCTATCTGGCAGGAACGATCGCCCTGTATACGTTTGGATTCGGCAGCGGATTTGCTGACAACGCACGTTTGGTTCGCCGTCCGCAAACTGTTGATGCTTATGATGATATGGTATAATTCTTAAGAAATGAGAACACGAATTGACATCGAAACGCAGACGTTTGTCCGGTTTTGGTTGGTCGTTATCGGTTTTGCTTTGGCGGCGTTGGCAATCTATAGCGCCCGTGACGCACTGGTGATTCTTGGTGTCGCTTTCTTTTTGGCACTGGCATTGAACAAACCCGTCAGTACGCTCGCGAAATATCTGCCCGGCAAGAGCCGCGTCGGTGGCACTGCCATCGCATTTATTATCGTCGTTGCATTACTCGGCGGCTTTTTGCTACTCGTCGTTCCGCCTGTCGTTGAACAAACAGCCAAAGTGGCCGGATCGGTTCCTGCACTTGTCGATCAGGCACAGACGCAGTGGCACGGACTGTCGAATTTGGCAGAACGCTATAGGCTAGAGACACAGTTCAATCAAGCACTCGATTCGATCAAGAGCCACGCGACCGATTGGGCGACGAACTGGGCAAGCAATATCGGTGCTGGTGTTGTCGGCAGTGTTGGATCGGTATTCGGATTCTTTACCGCGGCATTTTTGACACTTGTGCTGTCATTCTTGATGTTGATCGAAGCACCGCGCGTATTGAAATTCATCTGGGGTGCCTATAGTGACGAAGACACAATGCACTACCACAAAAAACTCGCATCGCGTATGTATAATGTCGTGACTGGGTATGTCACCGGCCAGCTGACTGTGTCGGCGATTGATGGTTTCTTTGCCGGAGTCACTGTATTTATCCTTAGCTGGATATTCAATATCCCGCACAACTTGGCGCTGCCTGCTGCAGTTCTTTGTTTCTTGTTATCACTTATCCCAATGTTCGGTGCTACGATCGCTGGTGTGATTGTTGCTATCCTGCTGGCGTTTAATGATGTCACGGCCGCCCTGGTATTCGGCGTTTACTTTGTCATTTACCAGCAGATCGAAAATAACTTTATTTCACCGACCGTTCAATCGAAAACGGTTGAACTGTCTGCGCTAGCGGTACTTGCTTCTGTTACGATTGGACTTTACCTGTTTGGTATCGTTGGTGGTATTATCTCGATTCCTATCGCCGGATGCGTAAAAGTTCTGGTCGAAGATTACCTGGAACGCAAGAAACAACGCCATGCTCGACACCACGCTGTCGAAAAGATTTAGCATCACTTGCTGATTATGCAGACACCCCTGTCGTTGACAGGGGTGTTTCGCTGTTGAGTTGTAGGGTTAGATGAGCATCAGCTGTGTGTTGACGCGACCGTAGGTGTCCTGATCGACGTAGTCCATCAGTTTGAATGCACTGCTGTCGGTCTGACGAGCGATCAGCTCGTCCTTGACGAAATACGTCATCCAAACATTGGCCTGGGCGGTCCAACCCTCGGGGGTGGTCAACCATTCCTCGTGCGTGACGAAATCGTCCTGGCTGTTATTATCAGCCATCGAGTTTCTCCTTGTCTCTCAATGTGCGAATATAAATATTATAGCACAAACGTTATAAATATGCAATATCTCTAGATAGAAACAACCCCGGCCTGAATGGCCGGGGTTGTAAGGTTCGTCGACGCTTGATCTAGCCGCAGCCGATCCAAACGCCTGATTTTCTGAGCTCATTGCGCCGCTGCCAGATCTGTTGCTGCTCCTGTTCAGGGGTTAGCTTGACGCGGTGATGGGGGTGAATGATTCGCCCAAATAGTTGCGATAACGACATGATGACTCCTGCGGTCAAATAGTCGGGTTTGGGGTACGATAACGCCGCAGTCTCACATTGAGGTTACGGTGAATACCATTATACAACCATAAGTACAATTAGTCAATATCTAACAGCCGAAACTAAGGTAAGCCCCAGGTGTTATTGATGCGCCCAGATTGTGCCACTTGGGGTGTCGCGAACGGCAATACCCTGTTTGGCCAGTAGATCGCGAAGCTCGTCTGATTTCGCCCAATCTTTGTTGGTACGTGCCTGCTCGCGTTCGCTGATCAATGATTTTTGTTCATCGGTAATATCGTCACGATGAAGTGTGATACCTAGTAAATCGCGGATTTCGTCGAGTAGTTTATGTAGTCCGGTTGGTTGCTCGGTGCCTAATAGCTCGTCTATCTTTGCAACGGCGCCTGGAGTATCGAGGTCGTTTTGTAATAGTTCTAACAGGCCACTGTCGACGCTTCCCTTACCTGCGCCTTGCCATCGCAAATCACCGGCAGCGCGCCAGTTGTTCAGGCGGTTTTGCGCCGCTTCGAGAATCTCCCAGGTGAAGTTACCCTCGGTCCGGTAGTGCTTGCTTAACACGACTAATTTGAATGCGTCGAGATCGAAGCCTTTGTCTTTGATATCCTGCAATGTATAGATATTGCCCAGGCTCTTGCTCATCTTAGTTCCGTCGACTTTGATGTGGTTTGCGTGCAGCCAGACGTTGCTGAACTGTTTGCCAGTGACGGCCTCAGTCTGCGCAATCTCGTTGGTGTGATGAACAGGTATATGGTCGATTCCGCCAGTGTGTATGTCAATCTGATCACCCAGGATTTCGCGGGCCATGACGCTACATTCCAAGTGCCATCCTGGGAAACCTTTGCCCCATGGGCTATCCCACTCCATGTCACGCTTTTCATCGGGGTGGCTGAATTTCCAGACGGCAAAATCAGTTGGGTTCTTTTTGCCGGTGTCGGCAACACGAGCACCAAACTGCAGGCCGTCGATATCCAGACGTGCCAGTTTGCCATAATCGCTCAGTTTGCTGGTATCGAAATAGACGCCATCGTCGATGACGTACGTAAAGCCTTTGTCCTCGAGTTCCTGTACGAACGCAATCTGCTGCGGGATGTATTCGGTCGCACGTGGCATATGGTCGGGACGGACGAGCCCGAGTTGGTTGTAGGCTTCATCGTCGGCAATCTGGATGTATTTTTCAGCAACCTGCCATGCGGTGATGCCTTCTTTGATCGCGCCTTTGAGCATCTTGTCTTCGCCAGCATCTTCGTCACTGGTCAGGTGTCCTACGTCGGTAATGTTCTGGACGCGAGTGACGTCATAGCCACTGGCGCGCAACGAACGGACCAGGACGTCCCAATAGATGTAACTGACCCAGTTGCCGATGTGTGGTTGGCTATAGACTGTCAGGCCGCACGTGTACAAACTGACCTTATTGCCATCGAGTGGCTTTAGCTCATCGGTACTACGTGTCAGTGTGTTATGTAGCTTGGTCGTCATGGTTTTGTAGAGCCTTGTCGGTTGCCTCGATTAGTTCTCTTACTATTTTGTCATATTCTTCGTACACGCGGAATCCGGCGGCGTATTGGTGGCCACCTCCGCCGAAGTACCCAGCAATCATTTCAGATACTGGTAGGTTCGATCGTAGTTTACCGGTCAGTTTGCCATCTGGGTATGTTTTGATTGCGACGCCGACTTCGACGCCTTCAACCAGACGCATCTCGTCCAGCACTAACATGCTGGGGTTGTATTGATCGCTGTATTTCTGGATATCGTCCCATGGGACATGGACCAGTGCCAGCCTGCCGCCCAGGAAATATTCAATCCGGCCGATTAATTGACCTTTGTATTCCAGTATTTCTGGTGATTTTTTCATGAATTCACGGCGTCGTTCTTCGATGGTTGAGTTGCTGGCACCAAGTGCAGCTAATTTGCCAACGACTTCGTAGGTGCGCGGCGTGACGCCCTGTGTTGTCAGCCCCAGACTGTCGCTCATGATGGCAACCATCATATCTTCGGCCGCTTGTGCACTGATTGGCCAGTCGTTGGCGCTGGCGAGACCATAGATAACCTCACCGGTCGCCACGGCGTCGTCAGACAATATTGTGTGTTCAAACGACAGGTTTGAAGCGGTCGTGTGATGATCGATGACCAGGACGGGGTGCGTTTCGAGAAAATGACGCACGCCGCGTGTTTCGAGGACCTTTGTAATTAACACGTCTGCGGCTGTATCGACGATAATCGCCAGGTCGGCTGACGTGTCAAAATCCGACACAACGCGATCCCAACCGATAATATAACGAAGGTATTTAGGGATTTCGACAGGACAATACAACACGACGTCTTTGTCCATGTCGCCCAGTATTTCTTCTAACGCAACAGAACTACCAACACTATCACCATCAGGGTTTTCGGCCTGGATGACAATGATTTTTTTTGCTTTGTTAATTAAATCTTTTGCTGTTTCGTACATTGCTTCTATTGTATCAGAGGCATAGGATTACGGCCTATTGATTATTGTAAGACAAAGTGTAACAAAAGGTTATTTTGTGGTTAACGAATCGTCCATTAAATCTTTAATGCAGTTTTAATGATTACGAATCATAGTTCTTGTGGATACTATGGGGACTATCTACTCTATGTGCAATTGACAGATATATATAAAAGTACTATAATAAAAATATAAGCCTCGTACATCCGTCCTGGCTCGTACCGCTCAGACAGAATGTCTGACATGATATCGAGGAATGTTATGCGCGCAATTGTTGCATTATTTGTGATGATAGTGAGGCCGATTCTCGGAATCGCCCTTCTCATGCTGTCGTGCTTTGCTATTCTGAACTGTACTCTCACTGCCAAAGATGTTCTTTGGTCGTTGACTGTCGGTGCAGGAGTGTTCGTCGTTATTGAAGGACTTGGCGTGTTGATGACGGGGTGGTATTCACTTCGACATGGCCCCATACCCGAAGGTGCCTCGCGTGAGCCAATCGATGAATTCGACGTATTCCGCTAATCACCATTCATGCCCCCGTTTAATGCGGGGGTTTTGATTTGTATTTTTTATTCTAATATGTTATAATTTTTTAATTAACAATCACTGTTGTTGACGAACCTTAGGAGAAGTATGTGGCCTTATTGGGGCTTTGAGACGATCGCTCAGCGCAGCGAAGCCTTCGTTCACTGGTGCGCAGTCATCAGTGCAGCCATTTTTGCTCTCAATGTCATATTTGTCGTTCTGCTTGGTGTTCGGTACAGCAACCAGCGCAAACGCAGCAATGAATTCATGGGTTCGGCGGACTATATGTTCTGGTTCCCGCTCACACTCACCCTGGCAGTGCTCGTTGGTGTTCCATTGGGTGGCATCATCGGATGGTATTTCGGGTCGTTTGTCGGTATGATTTTGTCCCATTTTGGTATTCTTCTGGTATGTGTCGGCACGCTGATGCGTATTGTCAAAGAGAATACTCGTCGTCGTCGACGGCCTGCTGCATACACTCGATCAGGCGTATAACAACATACGTACAACCGTTCACTCATCGTTGTGAACGAAAAGCCCTCGTGAAAACGGGGGCTTTTCTTATAATATTCGTCGGCCTTCGAGGGCATGTGACAGTGTGATTTGGTCGGCGTATTCTAGGTCGACACCGACAGGGATACCGCGGGCCAGGCGCGTCATTTTGACCTCGATAGCAGCGTCATTGATGTGACGTTGTAGGAACAGTGCCGTTGATTCGCCTTCAACACTCGCGTTGGTGGCGATAATCAGTTCGACGACTTTGTCGTTTTTGATACGTTCCATCAGTTCGGGGATATGTAGTTGTTCTGGGCCGATGCCATCGATAGGGCTAATCGCACCACCGAGTACATGGTAGGTGCCATGGTATTGACCAGTTCGTTCGAGCGCGACGATATCCAGCGGCTCTTCGACAACGGCAATGGTCGTCTTGTCGCGCGATGGGTCGCTATACAGTGGCGATATGTCCTGTGACGCATCAATTAATGCAAACGTCACCGGGCATGATTTGACGCCATCGTGAAGCTTGTGGATGCTGGTGGCTAGTTTGTCCGCAACGTTTGGTTTGGCGCGCAGCAAATAATACGCATAGCGTTCTGCGGTGCGTGCGCCAACGCCCGGCAATCTGCCGAGATCTTCGATGACGTCCACTAATGCTTTGGGCAACAGATCACTCATGGTATCTATCTACCAGTTACTTCCCCATCCTTATATTTGAACAATTATTACAGACCGAGGTTGCCGAGTCCGCCCATGAGAGGCTTCATCTTTTCAGCGGCAATTTCTTGCGCTTTTTGCATACCATCACGGATAGCAACTTCGATGTTGTTTTCGAGGTCTTCGATATCATCGAGGTCGACGTAATCAGGGTTGATCTTTACCTTTTCAACCTTTAGCTCACCATTGATAGTGATTTCAACGGCTGGATCATCGTCTTCGCCACCAGCAACAACGACAACTTTTTGCGCCTTGAGCTCTTTCTGAGCTTTGCGTAAATCGTTTAACATTTTCATTTGGTCAAAAGCCATATTAGAATCTCCTCTTCGTTTGAGTATATAATACTATATTTTGCCTACTTATTATAGATATAGAACCGGTCGCTATCCTTGCTGACATCTGTTGTGATAATCTCGCTGATTTGCGCGTATTGGCTATATATATGGGCAGCTCTGGTGGCTGCAAATACTCCTCCGCCGGTTGGTGCCTGCGTCAGGATGATTGGAGGAGTTTTGTGATCATAGCGTGTGAGTGCAATGTAAAACGGTAGTTCATCGCGCGTCACAACCAGTCGAGGAATGTTCTGCGTATTAACGTGTTTGTTATAGAGCGTGACGTCGTTGTTAAAACTCGACGCCGTTTCTGGATCATAGCGATAACCATCAAAATAGCGGTTGGTGCCGGTAACAACGAGACCAGCTACCAGAATCGTCAGAGGGACGATGCCGACAAATCGTGCGTAAGGGTTGCGCGGGAACATGCCATACCATTCACGCAGCAAATAGCCCAATCCGCTAGCGAGGAGCAGCAGTAGCGGTACAAATGTGACGCTGGTATAAACAGGATTCATCAGGAGGATTGGGAACAGTAATAGTAACCATGCCGTCAGCGTATAACTCCGCGCTGTATAACGGATAGCAAATAGTTGCCAGACACCGATCAGAATCAAGGCAATCGATCCTAGACCTAGAACGGGGGTCATCAATACATCACTTTGTGGTGAGATAAAGTTCAGGTATTGCTGGACGAGAATCTTGAGATTCATCCATAGATCTGGTGGCCATACCGACGGTGCTCCTAGCAGCTGTAGCGCTAGTTTTGGTTCGATAATTACCAAATAACCGAGTGGTGCAATAATAACCAGGCTCATGGCGGTGAGCGTAATCAGGTGTGACCGTGGCATACGTTTAAGCACATAGCGAACGTGTGGGTGCAAAATACCAGCGCTAAAGATCGCCAGAACAAGATAGATGCTCAGGGGTGTGTAGAGACTCAGCGGCATCACGACAAAGAACAGTACTTTCCAGAACCGTTTGTGGCGTGGTGACGTTGTAATCATCGTTGTTGCCAGCAGTAACCATACTGACCAGAGGATATAGGTGATATTGGCCGATCCTGACTGGGCGACGTACAGGAACTGTCCGGTCGTAATCATGATGACCGTCGCGAGGATTGCGATGTTGGGGCGGAACCAGCGGCGGAGTAACAATACAGCCCCGACACCGGCGACAAACGCACAGATCAGCGCAGGCAGTTTAAATGCAAAGATACTTGGTCCAAATAATTCCATGCTCGCTCGCTGGACAACGGCAAACGGTAGGTTTGGGATGGCCAGTGACGAGGGGTTTTCTCGGTCTAACGACGCTGTTTGGACAAACGATGTCATCTCGCCCTTGCTCAGTCCGCCGGGGACATACAAACCGGCAATCGCCAGGAGCGCTACGAATAGGAGGACGGTCAAACCATAGCCGATTTGATAACGGTATTTATAAGTGAAAAAGTCAGACAGCTGTAACTTTGCCATTTGCATCATTATAGCAAACAACACAGGTGTAAAATACTGGCAAATACCTCAGATATTGCATAAATATCATGTTTATGCTATAATATTTATTACACATATTCTGTTATGAGTATGAGTTCTGTGGCAACCCCACATGATTAATAGACAGGAGAATCACGTGTACGGTCTGAATCAGGGCGTTCTACACGAAGTTCTGATGACTACCGAAGGCTCTATCGCCGAGGTGTGTCACAATCAGGGAACGTCGTGCTACGGCTTCGTCAATGATCTCGCATGTGTCATCGTCAGTTATGTTCTGACCGGCACCGTGCAAACCAGGGATCGGTTCAACCCAATGCATGCCGAGACTTTCACCGATGATAACGTCCGGCGAGCAACGGCAACCATCGTGCAGTACCTGCGTCCTATGTGCAACAAGCGTAAGCGCGCTTCGCGTCTCGCTCGCATCTCGACGTACGTCAATCAATCCCAAGTGGCGTAACTGCCACGGCCGAGACAGATTCTCTTGTCTCGTGCCCAAAGTTATCAAACAGTTGATGATTTTGGATACGAAACAATAATGATTTTATCGAGCCTCAAGGCTCTTGCTGTTCTTTGACTTGCCAAAGAACCAAATCAACTTCTTTTGTGACCAAAAGAAGGAAAAGTCCCGGGGCGGCTTCAAATCGCCGTGACGTCTATTGTCTG
>JAUPWL010000036.1 GCA_030916565.1 Patescibacteria group bacterium
GCCCATCCGTGCCACCGGTTGAAAAACCAGTGATCACAATACAGAATACGCCGGTCCCGGTCCCCGTACCTGGTCCGACGAATCCTGGCACATCTGTCGGTGAAGCACCACCAATTCCGTAATAATTGAATAACAACTCAATATGTACGGGTACCCCGGTGGTCAGCAATCAACGCATTATGCGTGCTGACCACCGGGGATCACCCATGTTTTATAACAATCTGATTTGCCCTAGCGACAACATTAACAATTAGCATCGTAGCAACAATTACAAGAAATTAATCATTGGCTGGTGGGCGGCCAATACAAGGAGAGTGTATGAAATCAGTTTTCGTCGCTATTAAGCGATCACCAAAACTCGCTGCTCTTATTGCAGCACTCACTGGTGCGATCGTTGTTCCTGCCATGCTATTAGCATGGGGGCCAGATCGTCCACTGTACACAATGGCGCAACCCGCCGATCACGTCACGTTCAACTCAATCACGGATAACCCTGATCAAGGTGACGAACGTAACTTTGTCCGTATCCGCGAAGCTGGTACTGGCAACTATGCCGCAAGCATTAACTTGCAACCCGGCAAAGAATACGAAGTATCTGTGTTTTACCACAACAACGCTTCATCTGTTCTGAACGACGCAGCACACAACGGTGTGGGCATCGCGCGCAACACCACTATGGAAGTGCAATTACCTACTGACGTAAAAGCAGGTAAGCGTGCTGAAATTAGCGGTATGATTAGCGCAAATAACGCAAACCCACAAGCTGTTTGGGACACCGCCTACGGCAACGCCTCAACAGATATGGACCTACGCTACGAATCAGGTTCAGCCAAAATTTACAGCAAGGGCGCCGTTAACGGCCAGACCCTTTCCGACAGCCTCATCAACGGTGGCGTCAAACTTGGTTACGATTCACTCAACGGTGACGTACCTGGTTGTAACGACTACGAAGGTTGGGTTGTATTCCGTGTGAAAACGGTTGCTCCAGGCTTCGGAATCGAAAAGACTGTATCAAAAGCCGGTGCTAACACATTCGCGAAAAGCATCTCTGTTGCCCCTGGTGACGCTGTTGACTACAAAATCCAGTACAAAAACGTTGGCACTACCCGTCAAGATAACGTTGTTATCAAAGACCAGCTGCCCGCAGGCGTCAACTACATTGCTGGTACATCAAAAATGTACGCTTCAACGACACAAGGTCAATGGGCATCAATCAGCGATAACGTTGTCACAGCGAACGGTGTTAACATCGGTAGCTATGCACCAAACGGTAACGCATATGTCACATTCAAAGCACAAATGCCAAACGCTGCTCAACTCAAATGTGGCGAAAACACATTTGTGAACACTGCTATTGTCGAGACCGACAACGGTAGCAGCTCTGACAAGGCAACAGTCGTTATCACAAAACCATGTGGCCCATCAGAATTGCCACAAACCGGTCCAGCATCTGGCATCCTGACATTCGGAGGTATCGCCACTGCTGCAGCTGGTATCGCTTACGCTGTTCGCAGCGAAAGCATTCGTCAATTGCTACGACGCTAAACGAGTCTGACCGCTCCTATCGAGCTTGACTCGAGCCTTAAATAACCCCCGCACATTGCGGGGGTTATTTGTTTTTATGATGCAATCGCTGCTGCTTCCTCAGGCTCTTCGACCCCTACATGATGAGCGGGATTCGTATCAATTGGTAACCGAAATCCAAACGTACTGCCCTTGCCTTCTTTAGAACTAAAGATGATTGAACCGCCGTGCGCCGTCACGACGCGACGCGCCAAATACAGACCGACACCAGTGCCATCGGGACGAGCTTTTCTGGCATTGCCCGCACGGAAAAACTTCGTAAATAATTTTGCCTGTTCTTTTTCTGGCACACCGATACCAGTATCCACAACCGTCAAAGCAGCTTCGTTTTTGACCCGTTCGAGATTAATAATAATCGTACTTTTAGGATGTGAATAATAGATAGCGTTATCAATAAAGTTCATGACGACTTGGCGGATCTTGCCTTCGTCGGCAAATATCGGCATCGGTTGTTTCCCAACGTTGAGTCGCAGTTTCATATTATGACTCGCGGCAATGAGTTCTAGGTCTTTCACCTCACTACGCACGACATCTTTCATATCAATTGGTGCTTTATCTACAATGAATTTACCCGTCTGCAGTCGTGATACATTCAAGAAATCAGCGATCAACCGCACCATACGCTCACTACTGTTGTATGCTTCCTGTAACAATTTCTGCTGTTGCGGAGTGACCGTCCCCGCATCGCCTTCAATCACCATACTCAAATAGCCCTTGATACTCGTCAACGGCGTACGCAACTGATGCGACGCCATGCTCATGAATTCATCTTTAACTTCATCCAGATGTTTCAGCTGCGCATTCGACGAGCGCAGTTCTTTGGTTGCAACATCTATGCGCTGTTGCAGCGTCGCGTTCAATTCAGTTACTTCGTGGAGTGATACTGCGTTCTGGATCGCAATAATAAGTTCGTTACTGACCGTCACGAGCACACTGAGATCACGTTTGGTGTAATAACTGGTCAGATGATCGCCCATCAGGACATACCCGGCGATTTTTTCACCCTGGCGGAGTGGCAGCACCAACCCAATCCGATGACTCTGCAACATCTTGTGTATGGTTGGATTGTCAGAAATCAGATCAGTCAGAATGACACGATATTTACTCGTACTGACATACTCGTCTAACAGCCGCGCGTCATACATTGGCATTTTGGTATGCCGCTCCGTACCGGCAGACATATAGTGATCGTTAGATCCAGAATAATACAAAAAGAAAAATACCTGTTCGGATTTGAATGTCGCCATCAATTGTTTTGACACACGTTCTAGTAGCCCGCGTAGATTCGTCGTCGATGCCAACAATTGTGATAACTCGGCAAAAAACTCATCGTTTTTATAACTGTCGCGATAGAAAATATCGTTAGTCATTTTATCAAAGAACTGTTTAATCGGTTGGAACACAAACGCCAAAATCAGCGCCAAGAAAATATTCACCGGACTGAGGCTAATCGCCGACGTCATCTCGCCACGGAACAGTGTAATTGACACGACGTAGGCGGCTGCATAATAAATTGCCGACAGTGTCGCGATTGATAGCAAATACGCCGCACTGCGAACGGCGGCCAGTTTGATATCGAATAGTCCATGACGAACGATTGCGTACGTTGACAGTGCCAGAAATATCAAAATACCAACATATGCACCGTCGTATGACACGCGCAAAATTGCGCTGCCTTTGGGGAGTATATTCTCGAGAATGAGATTTGGAATGGCAATAAAAATAAACGCAACCAATAGTCCCGCCATCACGAATTTCAACCGCGTTTTTTGTACGGCATTATGGCTTTTCAAAAATGCATATACCAAATGATAGACGCCCAGCAACACGAGTGACACGATAATCAGCGGATACAAAATATAGAGCGGACCATCAATAATCATGCCGAGAAGTATCAGGACCACCAGTAGTGTTGCCGCACTAGAGGCAGAAATAGTGGCAAACGTCCATAGACCACCCCGTGGCCGCATCGTACCCAGCGCCCTCTGTGCGATTTCGCGGCTCGACATCCAAAAGAACAGTCCCAAATAGGTACCCGACACATAGTCCAGCAATACAAAATCATAGGTTGTTGCACCACCAAAATAATTCGCTAGTATCCAAATACCTGATGTAATACTCAGCACCGCAAACAGTAGTCGTTGTCGGTCTCGTTCGCGTCCAAACAAAAGAAAAAGGCCGAGAGCAATAGCTACTCCGGCGATGATAATATTCAAAATTGTCAGACTATCAGTCATCTACCCCAACCCTATTTATGCCTCATACTGCTTATGCACAATATCTATAGTAGGGGAAACGCCCCAAATAATCCAGCGGCGAGCGCGACCCATCGTTACTACGACAGGTCGCGCTCGCGCGCACGGTAACTAATCACCCACAATCGCAGCAATGCAGTCGCCAGCAAGTCAGCAAGCGGGATCAAGATGATTGCCCAGCTTTGGACAGGCAGTACCTTGAATAACGCAACGCAGACTGAACCGGTCGACCCCACCGCACCAATCACATTGATCCAGAACCCAACCCAAAAAAGGCGTGAGTTCGCGGTCGTGCGAAAGATTGCCTTGAGCTCTCGGCGCAGTCGCCACGGATGACGAACCGACATACCAGCTGCAAGGGCCATGATGATCAGGCCAGTAATGAAAAGTGCTTCTGACAGAATGATTGCCGTACTGACCCATGGCAAGACTTGCTTGGCATTGTCGAGCAACTGGTCGTACGGAGTAAAGAGCAAAAATCCGACAGATATAATAACGAGGCTCCATAACAGACCTCGTTTGATGGTTTTCGTAAACACGAAATCTCCTTCATCGAGGGATGGGCTTCGTACAATATTATACAATAAAATTGTTAACTAAGGAAGGTAGCGCAACAAATCTGGATGATTCGATGCATACCGAATTGCTCGTCCGGCTAGTCGCGCAATAATTCGATTTCTCTTCAGGGTTTCCGGTAACGGGTTTTTGAATATACAGAGGACTTCGTAATTATGTGAACTCGGGTCGTTATAGCTATCCCGCAGCACACTGACTGGTTTGACGCCGAACTCAACATATCTGCGCAGCACACCATCATACAGGCGTTCTTTGCCATCAATCATTTTCGTGACGGTCACGTATTTATTAGCTAGCGCATCCTGCTCGTCATTATCGAGTGCCTCAAAATCAATACCTTGTTCAATCAGCCACTGTGAAAACTGTGGAATACGACTCAGCAACTGCGCTTCCTCGCCGCGAACTTCAACGAACCGAGCAATCATTCGAGCTGTTAACTGATCGAATAGTTTGTGTTCAGTACCCTTTTTCGTAATGGCGAGATTCACGATATAGAAATTCTTGCCGTCAGGTACGTGCGTGCCAACTAACGTTCCGTTGTTGGTTGTTTCTTCCCAACTTTTGACATCATCCGAACCTTTGTTGGATCGCTGACATGCCATGACGCCTTCGACGACACCGTCAACTTCACCGACAATCATCAATTCCTGTGCGATACTCAGACGCGTCAACATCATATTACGAACTGCGCGTGCATCAAACGTACCGCCCTCATATACATCATGAAAGGTCTCAAACTCCAGCTCGACTAATCGGTCGATATCTTCGTAACGGGCCTCTCGGACGATGGATCGAGGGGCTTTTTCGAACTTACTGGGGTATTTGTTCATTTATTTATATTATATAATTTATAAGTAATTTATACAAACCTATATATCAGTTTTGTGACATGATATACTTTACCTACTATATGACAAAAATTGCCATTATCGAAGACGACGCTGTTATCAACCAAATGTATCGAATGAAATTCGAGGCAGACGGGTTTGACGTGCAGGTAGCAGACAACGGTAAAACCGGTATTGCACTCGTCGAAACATTCCAACCTGATATTATCCTTCTCGACCTACAAATGCCCGAAATGACTGGCGAAGAAGCACTCAGTCATATTCGATCGAAAGATTGGGGTAAGAAAATTCCTGTTATTATTCTAACGAATCTCGGCATCGAAGAATCACCAAAATCATTGCGTGATTTTGATATCTCGAGCTATATCGTCAAAGCTGAGCTGACGCCCAGCCAAGTTGTCGCCCGTGTCAAAGACACGCTTCATCTTAGCTAATCGTTGCGCTGGCCGCACGAATCACATTGTCAAATAGTGCCGCTACGGTCAGCGGACCCACGCCGCCTTTAACAGGCGTGATCATAATGTCTTCACGTTCACGAACTTCATCGGCAACGTCACCGACAATCTTGCCCTTTTCAGATGCAGTACCCACATCAACCACTACGGCGCCGTCTTTGACATCGTTCGATGTGATCAACCCCGGCACGCCAGTTGCAGTGACAATGACGTCAAATTGCGACAGTCGATCGTGCATATCATGGCTGGTTTCGTCAAATACCGTCACGTCATAGCCACTGCCCTGCCACATACGCGATAACGGAGCGCCGACCAGACGGCCATTACCTACGATGGCAATGCTTTTACTAGTCAAGTCGACGTTATAGCCCGCCATCAGCCAATTAATCGCAAGCGGTGTCGCAGCGTCAAGGACAGCAGTAGCACCAAGTCCATCAACATCCTTGGCGGATGCTACGGCATCGACGGCTTGCTGTGTTTGCGTAGGATCAGCGAGCGGCAGCTGAATGATAATACCGTGAACTGACGGATCGTTATTCAGTCGATCGACGACACCTAATAATTGATCTTGGTCAATCGCATAGACATCGACGTTAATTAATATATCCTCGCCGTACTGTTTTTTCAGACCGACGTACAAGTCGATCACCGGACTGTCGACCGTCTGAACGATTGCCAGTCGCGGAAAGATCTTGTGCGCTTGACGAAGCGCACGCACCTGTTTTGCTTGGCGCTCTTTGATAAATCCTGTTAATTCCGATCCGTTCAGCAGCTTCATACTCCTAGCGTAACAGATTGATACACCGAATCATAGTAACGCCGCCGTGCTATAATAAGGAAAAGTAAAGGATACTGACATGGATTACACATACGGCCAATATGATCTCGAAACATCACCTGACATTAATGCGGCAATACTGGGCAGCATCTTTTTGTTTTTCATCTTTTTTGCCCTTGTATCCTATGCAGTTGTTGCGTTCCTGCTCAGCCGTATTTTCAAAAAGGCGGGTGTACCTGAATGGGCTGCATGGGTACCAATCTATAACAACTGGAAATTATTAGAGCTCGGTAATCAGCCTGGTTTTTGGGCTATACTCAACCTTGTCCCCTTCGTCAATATCGTCGCGATGATTTATACATACATTTCGATGTATGACATAGGATTCAAACTCCAAAAAGCTGGATGGTTTGTTGTCGTTGCAATCTTTCTCCCGCTCATATGGCTGATCTGGCTTGCATTTGATGATTCCAAATGGCCACCCGCAAAAAAGCAAATATTCAAGAACGCTGACGTTAAAAAACCACGCAAACACACCGCCAAAAAGTCGACCTAGATATTTTCTGTTCATCGACGTACGCGTTTTATAGCGGATCTATGCGCTCGTTTTTTCAAATAAAAAACGCCAACCGTAGCGAATATGTCAGTTGACGTCTTTTATTTGGAGGGCCAGGTGGGGCTTGAACCCACGACACCCTGCTTAAGAGGCAGGTGCTCTAACCAGCTGAGCTACTGGCCCATAGATAATTTGTTGCAAACCCAGATATTGCGGCTTTTTGGTTTAGCTGTCTAGAGCAATGCTCTCATATTGACTTTGTCCTTGGGCTTTCGCCGCCAAAGCCGAGCCGAGCTACTGACCCGCATTATATCATTAAGTGCAACAGGGGTATATTATACTGAATAAACCTTCAAAATGCAATAATACGGCACCGCGTTTTGCTTGTGCGAAAACAGCGCAGCGACAGTCAACCGGCAACTATGCTCGATAACCTTACCAAATAACCGCGCTATAACCTTGTAGGCGGTAAACTTTCTTACAGCGTTTGGCACTGTATACGTTTACCATGGAACGGTAAACAAGGGGTTTGATTATGGTACACGCACAGAAAACACATGTCACCGGTTGGGTCGGGTGGATCGGCGCAGCGTCGTTCATGATGATATTTGTTGGTATCCTGCATATTATCTATGGATTTGCCGCACTCTACAGGTATAGTTGGTATGTTTCAACGCTAAGTACATCCTATCTACTCGATCTCACATCGTGGGGATGGGCGCTCATGCTTGGTGGTATGTTAATGATATTTGTGGGTATATTGTTGTTTAGTGGTAACCTCATTGGTCGTATCGCGGGTGGCATCATTGTCGGCGCTAGCCTGATAGCGAACGCATCTATGCTTGCAATAGCGCCCATATGGTCAATTTTTGCAATTGTTATCAATTTCTTTATTCTGTACGCGATTATCGCTCATGGTGACGAGATGAAACATTTGGACGAGATGTAGGGAGCGTCAAAAAAGGATAAGAATTTGCATTTTATTTTAAACGAGTATATAATTAGTATTACAAACAATCGTATCTCTAACGAAGCATCTGCACCAAAGTGACTGCTCCCAAATAGTGATGCGTCACCAATGTCAGGAGTGTTCACGTGCAGATGAGAAACCATGAGTCCAAGAACCAACTGAATCCCCGACGAGAAAGGTTGGATTTAGCCAATGCCGAAGAAATTAGATTGGTACGGCTTGAAGTTGGCCGAATTAAACGAGCGCATATAAAGAAATTTGGTCTGCCCAAACATGAGACAACATTACCGTTTGACGATATTGCGTCACATAAAATAAATTAGGCAAGAACACCCGGAAGGATATCGCTCCACTTCGTTTCGCTCCTCCGCTCGAAATGGGTCGAAAGCTAGCTTTCGCGTTCCTTTTCTCGCTACGCCGGACCTTGACGGTTCTCGAACGCTTTCAGCGTTCTACCAAAGAAATAGACCTAGTCAAAACTAGGTCTATTTCTTTGGTACACCCGGAAGGATTCGAACCTACGACCCTCTGTTCCGAAGACAGATGCTCTAATCCACTGAGCTACGGGTGCGCGTCATCGTTTTAAAAACGCGTATCTGTTATTGTACCATTTAATCACTCTGTGGGCTATAATTAACCCATTGTGAACGTCCAAACAAACATTCCACTCAGTACGCTGACAACCATGAAAATAGGTGGGAACGCCAACTACGTCGCTGATGTTACATCCAAAGACGAATTACAGCAGCTCTACCAGAACAGCAAAAAACTCAACCAACCAGTCTACGTTATCGGTGGTGGCAGTAATCTGATTGCGCATGACGAGGGATTCCCCGGCCTGATTATTCATAACAAAATCGGCAGCATAACGATCACAGATGATAATCCAACAGCCACGACAATTGTCGCCGGTGCGGGTGAAATTTGGGATGACCTGGTGAAATACACGGTCGATTTAGAACTATCTGGTATCGAAGCAATGTCTGGCATCCCTGGAACAGTCGGTGCTGCTCCTGTACAAAACATCGGTGCTTATGGCCAAGAGCTCGCAGACACCTTTGTGTCATGCGAAGCCTATGACACAACAACCGACACGTTCGTCACGCTTACCTGGGAAGATTGCAAATTCTCCTACCGACACAGCATTTTCCGGGGCGAAGCAACAGGACGGTATATTATCACGTCCGTGACAATGTCATTCAATAAAACCAAGCCAGAGCCACCATTCTATGATGCACTCGATAAATACCTGACGGCGAAACATATCGACCCAACCACCGTCACGGTCCAAATTATCCGTGACGCAGTACTCGATATTCGTATGAACAAACTCCCTGACCCAAGAGTATTGCCGAACGCCGGATCGTTTTTCAAAAACGCTATCGTTGAAAAATGGAAAGCCGATGATCTGTTAAATACGTATTCAGATATGCCAACCTATCCTGTAGACGACCAACATACCAAGATTCCTGCCGGCTGGTTGATAGAAACCTGCAATCTCAAGGGCGAGGTCATCCATGGTATGAAAGTCCATGACGGAAACGCAGTCGTCCTGGTCAACGATGCAGCGACAGGCTATGCCGACCTGGCTGCTGCACGCGAACAAATTATCGATACTGTACGTGATAAATTCCAGATCGTCCTCGAACAAGAGCCGCTCGAACTCACCCTTATCGTTCAAGCATAAGCCCCTTGCGCGCATATATACCATAAGGTATTATTCAATTACACATCATTAAGTAAGGGGCATCAACTAAAATGAGTCTTAATCCAATCAAGGCTATGAAATCAGAGCGCGGTTTTACTATCGTCGAGCTCTTGATCGTGGTCGTTATTATCGGTATCCTGGCAGCAATCGTGGTTGTTGCGTACAACGGTATCACTAACCGCGCGCACCAGTCATCAGCGAAGGCTGCGGC
>JAUPWL010000037.1 GCA_030916565.1 Patescibacteria group bacterium
GGCACACCATGCAAACCAATGATCCATGGGAACAATGGCGCGATCGAACCAGCCGTAAACAACAGGAATGACGAGAATGCAGCGACCCAAGGCGAACCAAGCTCATCATCGTTAATCCCGATAACTTGTGATGAATACATCGACAGGAATTTGTCGTCGCTTCGTGACACGTCGGCTGCAGCTTGCTCGGCAGCATCTTTATCAATACCGTGGTCTTCGAGATTTTGTGAAAGGTTTTTCGTCAGCAATTTACGGTCTGTATCAATCGCTGCTTTAAGGTCGTTCAATACACCCTCGAACAGCTCGACTTGCGCACGGACCGAAATCCATTCACCTGCTGCCATTGAGATTGCTCCTGCCAACAGCCCTGCAAAACCGGCGATGAGTGTTGATTTGGCATCGGCACCGGTTGCCGCAACACCAACTACCAAGCAGAGCGTACTGACCAGACCATCATTAACTCCAAGGACTGCGGCACGCGCGGCACCGCGTTGGACTTGGGCGGCGCGCTGCGCCAATCGTGTACTTGTATCGTTTGTGTTTTCTTTCATTACTACCATTAGTATATCATTCTTGTTTTTATATTCTTGAGTAAATAGAAGGAAGCGACGCACTACTCGTCACCGATTATTTGCTCGACAACCCCTTGTAGTATCATCAGTGTTTCAGGTTGATAGAACTCGTGCTGACGCAACGCTCGACGTTGCAACCCGTATTCAATATAGCGTCCATTTGATTGTGGCGCGGCACAGTGCAATTCATATATTTCACCGCCATGCGGTTGGTAATTCACGGCGATGTCCTCGATTGTATGCTGTTCGGCTGCAACATTCACTGTCCATATCAACGCTGTGCGGGCAATAGAAAATTCCAGCGTTACCTCGCGACCATCGATCAAGATATCCTTGTTCGTTCCAGGTACTTTCACGCGTTTATGTCGATACTTGCGAAAATTATCCGGTAATTGACTGAACCGCGAGGCATACTCTAACGGATCATTCTGACCTGCAAAGCCATCTAAACCTAATAAAAAACGACCAATAGGCCGCCCATCGCGCTGTTCGTATTGTTCTGACAAAACTTCAGTCATCTGATCAAGCCTATCATTTGGTACCACAAGCGTCAACGTTAAAATTCCGTGACGCGCCAAGGAATAATATCGGCTTCAGTTAACTTCAGATGGACAGGAACAATCAGATAATTTGTCTGGTCTGGTAAATCTTTAAACGGCAACGAAAATGGCAATTTTTTATAATGTTTCTCGCTATATTTTGTCTCGAACTCATCCCAGTCAATCGGACGTACGTCACCCTCTAGTTGTACTGTCCAGCGCTTTTCTGCGTCAGTGATTGTCAGGGAAACTTTGTTATCACGCGCGAAATTCGCTGCTTTTCGCGATAACGTACTGGTACCAACAACGAATTCCAAATCATCATTACTTGAGAAAGCGACTGAGGCCGCGTTCGGATAGCCACCCTCGCCATTAGATGAAACGGTACATAGCACCTGGCTGTCGAGAAAATTCGTGAGATCGGCATGTGTAGGTAAAGGTTTGTATGTTTGCATGGTCTAGCCCTCTGAATTACGTTTATCTTATTATACGGTATCAATAAAGGGTATAATACATCTATGCAACGACTTGATAGTCACTCTCAAAATTTCCTCCGTAGTCCGCGACTCGTCAAAGAACTCATCGGCCATAGTACAATCAAAAAATCAGACACCGTGTTGGATATTGGTGCCGGTAGTGGTGTTATATCGTCAGCACTTGCTACGCGCTGCAAAGAAGTCATCGCCTATGAATTAGACCCACGTATGGTCAAAAAATTACGCGACAATCTCGCAAGGAATGACAACGTCACCGTTCTGCAGCAGGATTTTTTGCAGGCGGAGTTGCCCGATTATCCATATAAAATCTTTTCGAATATACCATTCCATCTCAGTTCACCAATCCTTAAAAAAATCACAGAATCACCACGACGACCACGCGCAATCTATTTGATCGTGCAAAAACAATTTGCAAACAAACTCCTGATTGATAAACCGGGGTTTACGGGTATGTTAGGAGCGCAGATTGCCCCACTATATGCAGCACGCGTCCGTCAACGCCTACAAAAATCTGATTACTTCCCACCGCCAGCAGTTGATACTGCCATGATTGAGCTGAAACTCAAAGACGAGCAACTTGTATCAGAGGAACGCCTGGAAGCATACCGTCACTTTATTGCGAACTGTTTTGCTTATCCAAAAGTTTTTCTCAAAATGCCGCTGAAAGACATCGGTTGTGTCGATAAAAAGCCATCCGAATTATCGAGCAATGAGTGGCTAGAATTATTCGCGCTCCAACAAAAATATTAGTTACGCCGTAGCTTTAGCGGTCGCGCTGTGTTTGGCCGTTTCGCGCTGGCGACATTCATTGGTATGGAACAACAAATCAGGATTTTGTTTACAGTTCAGGCATATCAGAACCAGGTCGTTACATTCAGCGAGGGCGCAGTTTTCAAAATTATTTGTTGGTCCACCACAGTGCGTACATTTACCAATCGTTTTCGTATGATCCGAAAAATCAACTGTCATGCGGTTATCGAATACGCGCAGACTACCCTCCCATAGACCATCATCACCAAATGCTTCGCCGTATTTCACGATACCACCATCGATTTGATAGACATCTTTGAACCCGCGTTTTTTCATCATCGCACTGATAACTTCACACCGAATACCGCCCGTACAGTAGGTAATAATCTTTTTATCTTTGATGTCGTTATATTTGTCACTTTCCAGTTCTGCGATAAAATCACGTGATGTGTTCGTGTTCGGTACGATAGCGTCTTTGAATTTACCGATGGCTGCTTCATGTGCGTTGCGACCATCAAAGAACACGACATCGTCACCATACTTTTCAATCATTTCATGAACCTGACGAGGTTTCAGGTGTTCGCCACCGCCAATAACTCCGTTTTCATCAACATCAAATTCATCATCGCTATTTTTGAAACCGACTAATTCGCGGCGATGTTTGACACTCATTCGTGGGAAATCTTCGCGGCTACCATCGCTCCATTTGAACACGATGTCTTTGAAACCAGGAAACTTTTTTGATTCCTTGATGTATTGTTTCAGGTCGTCCATATCGCCACCAACAGTACCGTTAATACCATGTCGGCTGATCAAAATCCGACCACGTAAATTCAAGCCATCACAAAGCGTCTTTTGCCATAACTTGACTGCTTCAGGATCGCTAATAGGCGTAAATTTGTAATACAACAAAATCTTCTGCATGTAGGTGATATTATACTACTTTTTATCTCGTCTGGCGAGTCCGCGCTATACTATGATTATGCATACCCCGCCCAAACCAGCTACAACTGTCGACAGTTATATCTCACAGTTTGAACCACCTATGCAAGTACGCTTGACCGAACTGCGCCACCTTATCCAATCGGTCATACCAAATGCAATCGAAGACATTAGCTATGGTATGCCAGCCTACCGCGCCCAACCCAAAAAGCGTCCCATTGTGTTTTTTGGCATGGCCAAAAACCATATTGGCCTGTATGCGCTAAGCGAAAAACTCAGTCCTGAACTACAAAAGCAAGTTGCACCACATGCGACTGGACGCGGCACTTTACAATTCGCGCACAGTGCACCGTTACCGTTGAAATTGATCAAAGAAATTTTACTTGAAACTAAAAAAGCTTACGGCCTTTAATATACTATCTACACCGCTGGACGAAGCATAACAGGAGTAAGCACTTGCATTAATGGGGTATTTGTGCTATAATGCAAGCCAGAATTACCCAAGCGTCCCGATGGCGCGACTGATGTTACCATCAGCAAGTAGTTGTACATTTACGAGGGAGTTCAGAAATGGCAAAAGATATTCGGGATATTCGTAACCTGAAAGCATATCTTGCCTTAACTGAAAAGGAAAAAGCCAAGCGCGCAACGCGTTTGCAAAAGGTACAGCACGGGGTCGAGGAGCAAGCCGCAAAGGAGCGTCTGCCCCATCTTTACCTAGCAGTGCAGGTGACCGACTATGTGGCAACTAGTAATGGCGCCATCTGGGCGGACAACATCGAAAAGCTCTACGAAGAGTTGGCCGATGAACTACTGCGCGACGTTTCAGAGACTGCCAAGCGCAGAATCATCAACGCCGTTGCCTACGCCTGTTCAAGCGAATGGCTGGAACGCCACGATGACAATGCTCGCTGCGCCTACTCGGTGCCGCGGCTCAAGCCAAATCGCGAACCAGCAGTGCCCAAGAAGGCAACGCTTCTCTTGGCTGCCTAATTCCTACCCAAAAGCCGGTTCATCACACGCCCAATAGCGTGCGTGTGATGACCGGCTTTTTCTTTATCGACGTTTTTTGTTCGAGCGGCGTGATGCGCGGTTGACTCCGCTATAACGATTCACTGCGTCTTCGAGACGTTCATAGTTTTTTGAGGTTGTACGAACATACACCGCACGACCGTTTACTTGGTCAATCGCTTCGGCAAATTGACGAATATGATGCGGGTCAACTACGGCATACACTTCATTATTTTTGTAAGATACTGACACCTCGAGCAACTCGCCATTCACTTCATAAATCACCTTTTCTGGCGCATCACGTCGGATTTGTTGCGCATCGGGTCTATCATGTGGAATAACGCTTTTTAGCCACTGGGTAATTGAACGACGTTGGAAAATTTTAATAAGTTCATTCGTCTCTGCAGTATGAATGTTTTTCCATGACGACACCGTGTCTGCAAGCATCTTGATTGTTTCCTCGTATCGATGCGCATTGTCCGAATAATCAACAAAATATTTATATACGTTATCCAACTCAGCGTAGAATTCACTCGTCTGTTCGGACATCCCATTGAATTGTTTACGTTCACGGAAGATCTTTTCGACGAGTAAGTCGAGCGTCTCATGACTAGGTTCAGCAGGCACGTATGTCGCACGTTTTGTTGGTACGCCATCGTAATACAAATCTCGGCTCATGACAGCATTGCCGTTTTTGTCGAGTTCAAGATGTTCGTTTGTGTAGCTACATCGCCATGGCGTATAGCGCTCTAGTTGTTCTGGCGTAACGACAGTCGCATTCAACACGATACGGTGAGATTTAACGCCGCTGTTGCGCATATGCTCTAGTTCGAACGGCGTGCCGACAATCAATTGCCCACTCGCTTGGACGGCCGTTGAACGAGCTAAACGACCTTCGAATCCAGCACCATCAGCTACCCCGCCCCAACGATTAGCAACGAACAAACGGTTACTGCCGGTAATGATACAGCCGATAAGTTCTTCACGCTCTTCTTCGGTTGGTAATGACAATTGATTGATATCCAGACCAGCGTCATCACACAATCGCTTCAGTGTCTGGATCGCCTTGTTGCGGCGTTGGCTAATGATATTGTATTGACGCAATTCAGATTTGGACATGCCAATACTTTTGATAAATACATCCAGCTGCACCAACATGTCAGAGCGGTCTTCGCGACTGAGTTCGCGCCATCGTTCACGATCACGCTCAGTCATTGTGATACCTTCGTACTGACACACGCTCAGCATGGCAGCCATTTGTAACTGTACGTCCGTGCTATAGTGACGTGATTCAACCAGCATGCGCGCATAATGAGCATCGAGCGGAATACCGCGCATTTCCTGACCGACCTTTAATGCTTCGACACTGCCAAGCGCTTGAGCGCCGAGGCGTACTAATTTACGGTGTGCATAGTCGATCTCACTAGTCCGAGGCATGTCGGGCAAATCAAAATCATCAATAGTCATTTTGACGCCCGTTAGTTTCAGTGCAATCGATGACAGGTCGGTGCGCAAAATCGCTGGAGTATCATAACGATCAACTAACAAGTTACCGTTACGATCACGCTCGATAGGTGGATAGCCTTCTAACTGCGCGCGAACATAAATACCTGGTTTAGTACGACCGACTCGTCCTTTGCGCTGGATTGATGTTGCCTGTGAAACAGGACGAACACGCAGCGAACGAACACCCGCCTGGTAATCACCCACACGGTCCCAGCCACTATCAATCACAACATCGATATCAGGAATCGTGATACTCGTCTGACCAACCGACGTTGATACAATAATTTTTCCTTCGTCGGTATTTTCGAAACATGCGCGTTGTTCTTCAATCGTTTGATCACCATTTAGCGTCAAAATACGATAGCCTTCGACGCGTCGACGCAATCGTCCAATCGTTGCATTTGCTTCACGAGCGCCAGGAACAAAAATCAGAATATTCTTTTTTTCTTTGGCGTATTTGATGGCTTCTTCACAGACTAATTTACCAATGCGTTCTTCGATTTCATGAGGCTTGCCCGGAATTTCGATAACAGGCACCTGTGACTCAGGGATGCCCCTTGCCTGCGCAGCGTGACGAGCAGCACGTTCTCCGTCCATCGTTGCACTCATAATTACCAGTTTGATACCAAATTTATGGGCAGCAGCAATCGTCAGGTCGATATTCGCGTTACGCTCATGCGCCTCGTCAACAATCACCACGTCTTCGGATGTAATCGTTCCTTCATTCATCATTTGAGCCAACACTAGTCCGTCAGTGTTCTGAATGATGGCGTTTTCAGGCAGGCGATCGCCTTCGGTCGCTGTCTGATACCCAACGACAGTCGATAGGTCGAGGCCGGATGCTAATTCCATTTGTTTACGGCTGTAGTGTGCATTTTCGCGAGCAGCGATAATGCGCGGCTGGGTCACGATAATACGACCATCAATACGGCCCGATTCGTACAGTGCCTGCGGAATAAATGTGCTCTTGCCCGTGCCTGTGTGTGACACAACAACTACGACATCATGCATGGCAATCGCATCAACAACATAGTCACCGCGTGAAGCGATTGGTAATTCTGGATTTCCGTAAAGGTATTTGTCTTTTCGAGGACTGCGTTCGTATTCTTCGCCCGTTTCGGCATCAACCCACACTTGCGTTGGCCAGGTCTTGCCGTAGCCGTCTTGTTCTAGCAATAGGTTTTCTTCGTGCCCGAGCCTTGCCATGAATCCTCATTCACTCGCCCATTATCAGGCGAATTACTTGAGGAATATTATACATTATTTACTTTAAAAAGTAAATACTTATAACAGATTGAGAATATTATTTGTTCGCGTCAACGTTCAGTTGCTTTGGTTCGTCTTGGCCTTTGCCACCCGGACGAGATTCTTCTGCCTGCGTATCTTGAGGTGTATCACCGCCATTTTCGGCTGCAACATCATCAACATCTTCGGCGTCACCAGCGGCTGCTTCGTTCTGCGCCTGCAGCGCACTTGGTTCGTAAACGTTCGCAATGACGAGATCGAGGTCTTGATCAACTGCGGCGAATTCAACACCTGATGGCAGCTTGACATCAGCAAGAGTCAATTTGTCATCGGCTGTTGCGAGGTCAGCGATTGAAAGTTCCAGTACCTCCGGCAGGTCGGCTGGTTTTGCTTTGATTTCTAAATGTTCGATTGCCTGCAAAATAACGAGGCCTGCCTTTTCAGCGGCACTCTCGCCCATACCGACCAGGTGTATTGGCACTTCTGTCACTATAGCTTCATTTTGCTTGATTGTATGAAACGCTATGTGTCGTACGCGATGCCCAACAGGATCAACGTCGATACTCTTAATAATGGCGAGTTTTTTCTTGCCATCAATCACCAAATGAACCGGTGAGTGCTTGCCTGCTGCATGAGCAACTTTTGTCGTTTCAACGATTCCTGACTGTGTGCTCACAGGCTCTGATTTTCCACCATAAACTACACTTGGCACGAGACCTTGCTCGCGCAATTTCGTAACTTTCTTTCCGGAGACTTCCCGGGAACTCAGCTTGAGAGTAATTTCGCTCATATTCCTCCGTTTTAACTATCATAACTAGTATAGCACGCCTATAAGTTGACCGTCACGTATCGACACCGTGCTACAATGAATAGCACAATGCACGCACTCAATGAAATAATACTCTCGCTCGGACTATTTGGTATCGTCACTGTCGTATTTATTGAAAGCGCTTTTCCTTTCGGTTTCTTTTTACCAGGCGACACGATATTATTCGCCGCTGGTCTATTTGCTGCTCAAGGTCAATTCTCTATCTTTCTTGCCATGACAATGATATTCATCGCGAACTTCGCTGGCGTTACGATTGGATACTGGTCAGGACGTAGCCTTGGAAAACGCTACGTCAAAAAAGAAAGCAAACTACTTTTTCGTCATGAATACGTTGAAAAAGCCGAAAAATTTTATGAGAAACATGGCGGCAAAGCAATCATCCTAGGACGATTCGTACCTGCCGTCCGTTCTTTTGTACCAGTTATTGCCGGAGTGGCAAATATGGAATACCGCAAGCTTATATTTTTCAACGCAATTGGCGCTCTCATATGGTCCACTAGCATCCCGTTAGTCGGTTATTTTTCTGGACAATGGCTCGAAGACCGCGGTATCAATATTGAGCTACTTGTCTTACCGATATTTCTTATTATCATTATCTTGTCATTCCTTGGGCCGATTATCCATGCGCTCAGCGGCAAGGAGACGAGAGAGAAAATCTTACGACGCATTCGTCGTCGGTAATAATACTATTTTAGTAGTGTCTTGAGATAAGCACCGGTATACGAGTTGGCAACTTTTGCAACTTCCTCTGGGGTACCCGTAGCAATGACGACGCCGCCGCCAGCACCACCTTCAGGCCCCATGTCAATCAAGTAGTCAGCGGTTTTAACAACATCGAGATTATGCTCGATAACAACCATGCTATTACCCCCCTCGACAAGCTTTTGCAATATTGTAAGCAGTCGCTTTACATCGGCACTATGGAGTCCGGTTGTCGGCTCGTCGAGAATATACATTGTTCGACCAGTGCTGCGTCGACTTAGTTCACTCGCCAATTTAATACGCTGCGCCTCGCCACCGCTAAATGTCGTCGCAGGTTGTCCGAGTCGAATATACCCTAGCCCTACTTCGACCAACGTATCAAGCTTGCGCGCAATGGCCGGTATATTTGCGAAGAATGCAGCTGCCTGTTCGACAGTCATCTCGAGCACATCACTAATAGTCTTTTCATTGTACCTAATTTCCAAGGCCTCACGATTGTAACGCTTTCCTTGGCAAATATCACAAGTCACATAGACGTCGGGCAAAAAATGCATTTCGATTTTAATCACGCCATCTCCCTGACAATTTTCACAGCGTCCGCCCTTGACGTTAAAGCTAAACCGGCCAGCCTTGTAGCCACGTATATTTGCTTCAGGCGTACTCGCAAAGAGCTCTCGGATTGAGGTGAAGACACCCGTGTACGTCGCAGGATTGCTCCGCGGCGTGCGACCTATGGCAGACTGGTCGATAACAATCACCTTATCGAGCTGCTTAATACCTTCAACACTTTCGTGGCGGCCTGGAACTTCTTGGCTACGATGTAAACGCGCAGAAAGTTCCTTGGCCAGTATGTCGTTGACAAGCGTTGACTTGCCACTGCCACTCACACCACTGACGACAGTCATAAGACCAAGTGGAAATGAGACGTCAATGTTTTTGAGATTATTCTCATACGCGCCCTTTATAACCAGCTGACGATCTTTTTGTGCGGCGCGACGTTTCTTAGGAATATCGATTTTTTCAGTACCTGCAAGGTATCTGCCAGTGATACTATCTTTGTTGTTTGCTACTTCTTCTGGAGTACCCGCAGCGACAACATTGCCGCCCGCAATCCCTGCGCCCGGACCGATATCGAGCAGATAGTCTGCATGACGAATCGTGTCCTCGTCATGTTCGACGACAAGCACTGTGTTGCCTAGGTCGCGTAAGTGTTTGAGCGTTTCGATAAGCCGGTCATTGTCACGTTGGTGCAAGCCAATCGATGGTTCGTCCAGTACGTATAAGACTCCCTGCAAACCGCTACCGATCTGCGTCGCTAGTCGAATACGTTGTGCTTCGCCGCCACTGAGAGTATTCGCAGCACGCG
>JAUPWL010000038.1 GCA_030916565.1 Patescibacteria group bacterium
CACCAAAGATGATGTTTGCATCTGGAGAAACAGCGCTCGTAATGATTTCTGCCGCTTCCTGAATCTCAGACATACTCATGTCGTAACCGCCGGTTACATTGAAGAGTACACCCTTTGCGCCATCAATGGATACTTCGATAAGCGGTGATTCGATTGCTTGCTGTGCTGCTTGTGCTGCACGATCATCGCCACTCGCTCGGCCAATACCCATGAGTGCACTGCCTGCATTGCTCATAATTGCCTTTACGTCAGCAAAGTCGAGGTTGATAAGCCCGTGTTCTGTAATCAGTTCAGAAATACCCTGGACGCCTTGGCGCAAGACATCGTCAGCGATCTTAAATGTTTCAAGCAGTGGCGTGCGACGATCGATCGTTTGCAACAAGCGATCATTTGGAATCGTGATCAACGTGTCTACTTGGCGGCCCAGCTGGTTGATTGCCCACTCTGCATTCACGCGTCGTTTCTCACCCTCAAAGCTGAAAGGTTTTGTCGCAACACCGACGACAAGGATACCAAGTTCACGGGCGACCTCGGCAACAACATAGCCTGCGCCACTACCCGTACCACCACCAGCACCGATGGTAACAAACACCATATCGGCGCCTTCGAGTGCTTTGCGAATTTCGTCGCGCGACTCTTGTGCCGCTGCCTCACCTACCGATGGGTCAGCCCCTGCACCAAGTCCACCTGTTGTCGTATGGCCAAGGTGTAGTTTGACGTCAGCTTTACTGTTATGGAGCGCTTGCGCATCCGTGTTCATTGCAATAAATTGCACACCAGCCAAACCGGCATCTTTCATCCGATTGATTGCGCTGCCTCCGGCCCCTCCGACGCCGACAACTTTAATACTGGCAAATGTCTGAATCTCGCTTGGTGTTACTTCTGGCATAGCTACTCCTACGTCATTAATCTTTTCTAGTATAGCACCGATTAGTGTAAAACAAGACCGCCACTATACTTTTAGGCGTCCGAAGAACCGTTTCAGCATGCCACCAGCGTGATCAGTCACAACTTTTGCTCGTCCGCCACCGCGAACGCCGCCGCTTGCGCCCTCGGCATCAATCATCATTAACCCAGCAGCTGCAGCAAACTGCGGTTCATCCATGTGCTCTGCAACGCCGCCCAGGCCAGATGCGCGACCAATGCGGACTGCTAAACCGAGTGTTTCTTTCGTGTATTCAACGATGTGTTGCAATTTCGCACCACCACCGACAAGCACAACACCACTTGGTAACTTCGCATGGCGACCAGCTTTTTTTAATTCTTTAATAATCAATTCGAACAGTTCTTCGAGACGCGCTCCGACAATTTCATCAACATCAGCACGAGAAAATTCCAACTCGTCTTTATCATGCTTGACGCTGACTATGTCGCTACCTGTCTGCGGAACAGCAGAGCCGTGAGTAATTTTTACCTTCTCAGCTATCTCAGGATCAGTTTTAAGTCCAATAGCAAGATCGTTTGTAATATTATTGCCACCGACAGGAATAATACCTGTATATTGCAAATCACCTTCTTCAAAAATTGCGATGCCTGTCGTAGCACCACCAAAGTCAATGACTGCCACACCGTTTTCTAATTGTTGCTCAGTAAGCACTGCCTTGGCTGCGGCGACAACGCTTGGCGTCACAACCCGTGGCTCTACTTTTGCAAGTTCTAAAGTGCTGTGCAGAGCACTAACATGAGGACCGAGAGCAGAAATAACATTCGCATTAATTTCCAAGCGAGTACCCGTCATACCAACGGGACTTTTTATATTGTCCTGGCCATCCAAACTATATGAGTGGGGAACAACTGCAAGTATTTCCCTATTCGCGGGAACCTTACCAACAGTCGCCACTTCTTCCAAACGAGCAACATCGTCATCCGTCACAATATGATCTGCCGAAGCAACCGCCACCATTCCATCAGTAGTCGTACTCAGAATATGTGCACCATTAATACTAATTGTTGCCGAATCCACCTCATAACCACTCATACGCTCAGCTTCACCTAACGCCTCGTCAATGGCTTGAGCTGGACCGCTCAGATTAACAATAGAACCTTTGCGCATACCAGAATTAGCTACTTCACCTACTCCCACAATAGTTGGGGCACCGGTTGTAGCGTCTAAATGGCCCACTACGCATCGAACAGTAGTAGTGCCAACATCAATTCCTACAGCATATCGTGCACTATCTTGCATACCATGTATTATACCCCATGATAGTAGTAATTTGAACAGCCATAAGGACTTTCCTAAATAGACAATATGGCTGTTATAGTGGTGATATGAAACTAGGTATTTTCGATAGTGGTATAGGTGGCGAAGCAGTCGCCGCAGCCCTACAGATCACCTTCCCTGAGGCAACTATTGTCACCGTGAATGATCGAGCTCATGTACCATATGGTGACAAAACGCAACAAGAAATTATTCGTTTAACCGATACAGCGCTCCAGCCACTGCTCGACAATACCTGCGACGTTATTATTTTGGCATGTAACACCGTGACTACACTCGCAATCGAGACACTTCGTCAAACCTACCCAAATCAATTATTTATTGGGATAGAGCCAATGATAAAAACTGCTAGTCAGCTGACTACATCTGGTGTTGTTGCTGTCTGTGCAACGCCCGCAACGCTATCGAGCGAGCGCTATAAAAATCTGCAAAAAAAGTACGCGCCCAACCTAACAATACTTGAACCAGATTGTCGTGAGTGGGCGTACCTTATAGAAAACAACCAGATTAATCGTACGCATGTCATCAACCAAATTACATCGGTCTGTGACCAAGGTGCCGACGTTATTGTACTAGGCTGTACTCATTATCATTGGATAAAAGATTTAATTGTCGAGCTTGCGGCCGGACGCGCGAAGGTCATCGAGCCATCTGAAGCAATCGGCCGACGCGTACAACAACTATTAGGCTTGCGTTAGGATTTCTGCGCCGTCTTCTGTAACAAGAACGGTGTGCTCGAAATGCGCAGCAAGACTGCCGTCTCTCGTGGAAATAGTCCATTTGTCTTCTGGACTCACGTAGATTTTTTCTCCACCCAATGTTGCCATCGGCTCGATCGCAATGGTATCGCCAGGCTGCAATAGTACACCGCCGCCACGACGACCATAATTTGGCACTTCGGGGCTCATATGCATTTCATTACCTACACCATGACCAACAAGTTCTCGTATAATTCCGAGTTTTCCGTCCTCGAGCACCTTGCTCACTGCAGCGCCGATATCTCCAGTTGTCGTCCCTCTGCCCTTGATTGCATCAATGCCTGCATACAAACTTTGTTCAGTGAGCTTGACGAGGTGCTTCACCGCGCCACTCGGCTTATTACCAATCACCATAGTAAATGCGCTATCGGTCTTCATGCCTTTATAGGTAATAACGAGATCAAATCCGACCACATCACCCTCTTCAAATACATAGTCATTTGGAACACCATGAACAATGGCGTCATTGACACTAATACATATAACGGCGGGAAAATTCGGCATAGGTTCTTTATAGGTAGCCGTCGCGCCTAATTTGGTAATTTCAGAAGCTACCCATGCATCAACCTCTAGGCCTGTCATGCCTGGCTCAACATGCGCTTTGAGACGTGCAAGAATATCACCGAGGATTTTACCGCCCTCGCGCATCGCCTGAATTTGATCTGGTGTTTTCGGTGGCTGGCCCATTACACTAAACCGTGTGCAGAAAGTTCTTCCATAATACGATCATGCACTTGTCCTACTGTTCCTACGCCATCAATATGAACAATGTTAATATTTTGCTCTGTCAAATACGTCAATATCGGATATATCTCTGTCCTATATATTTTGAGACGTTCGTCGATTGCATCGGGTGTATCATCAGCGCGCCCACGAACACTCAGTCGTTTTAGGAGTTCACTCTTTGGTACCTCTAAAACAACGACGAGTTTTATATCTCGGCCATGATGCGACTGACTATTGACTAGCCATTCGGCTTGCGAAAACTGTCGTGGGAATCCATCTAATATGACTCTGTCGATATTTTTTGACCGAGCAATAGCGTCACCCATCAAACGATTCACCGTTTCAGTTTCAACCAACTGGCCACTCTGCATCTGCTGTATAACATCCATGTCTCGAGAATCACGCAGCATTTGCCCCGCACTCAACCAGCGCCATTCATTCCTTGCAGCCAATATTTGACCCTGAACACTTTTTCCCGCTCCAGCTGGTCCAAAGAATACAATCATATACCCTCTTTTCTTCTACTCTATTTATTTCAACGTTTCTTTAACAATTCGTGCAACTGCTGCACCATCTGCGCTGTTACCAACTTGCTGCTTCACCGCACCAATCACTTGGCCCATGGCCTGCGGACCACTAACGCCCAATTCGGTAATTTTACTTTCGATAATTGTGCGTAACTCATCTTCACTAATTTGTACCGGAAGGTACCTTGCAATAATCTCTGCCTCTTTTCGCTCAGTTTCGGCCAATTCTGGACGTCCGTTTGCTTCGTAAATCGTAATACTCTCATTACGTTTCTTCACCTCTCGAGCGATAATCTTTTCAATTTCATCATCACTCAAGCCTTCATCTCGCTTGCCCTGTGCAACTTCTTCATTCAAAATTGCGGCTTTTAGATTGCGCAAGGTATCGCATACAAAACGATCGCCGCCCAAAAGAGCGGCTTTAGTATCGTCTTGGATTTTATCCTTAAGAGGCATTGATTAACGAAGCCCCAACCGTACTTTGGCTAGTTTTTCTGCTTTGCGCTCTTTGCGGATAATTGCTTTTGCGCGACGCTCAGTCTTGCTGATGTCTTTACTAAAGCGCATAGATGCTTTAGCTTCTGCTAAAATACCGCTCTGCAATACTTTGCGGTTAAAACGGCGAATGAGGTTCTCGTTCGCTTCTTTCTCGTCTTTACGTGTAACTTGTACCATATGTGCAAAGTATAACAGAGATGTGGCAATTTCGCAATAGATGTCGCCTTCTGTACTGCGCGTCAATCTAAAATGCCGACGATAATTTATATATGTACTAATACTGAGAAGAAATTTCTAACCGTAATAAACGCCCTTCAACAGTGCGCCGCCCCTGCCATTCATTAATATCGGGCTGATACCAGACAGTGACACGTTCACCTGGCTCGACAAAATAATGTTCCGGCGCGTTAAAAGCGAGCATCTCCAAACGTATCCCTGCATCGTCGAGCTCCAGTTTAACATGCTGGCTATCCGCTCCCATGCGCTTCATTTTTGTCACTAGTACATCTTTTGACATCAATATCGGCTGAGGATTCGCATTGCCAAACGGCTCCATGGTTTCAAGGAGTGCAACGAGTTCCTCATTAACATCTGCGAGAGCCGCAGATACATCTTCCTTCGCTAATAGTAGTTGTTGTTGGTTGAACATTTTTTTTGTTCGATAGTACTCGTTGACCATTTCTCTGAACTTTGCAATGTTTTGTGTCGGCATCGTGACGCCCGCAGCAAACTTATGCCCACCGCCTTTTGTAATCACTGCATCCGCATAGCGAATAGCATCAGCAGCGCTAAAGTCGCCATAGCTTCGCGCAGATCCTTTTGCTTCATCACCCATTTCCTCCAACACAAATATTGGTTTATGGAACTGCTCCATTAATTTCGCAGCTACAATGCCAATGATGCCATGGCTCCATCCTGCACCGCTCACAACAAGTACATGATCGGCTCTAAATTCCTCTGCTTGCTTGACGGCTTCGGTATAAATTTTTTGTTGCTCTAATTTTCTCGATGTGTTAAATACATCAAGTTTTTGTGCTAAATCATACGCTTCGGCGAAATTTTTTGTTGTCAGCAAATCAAGAGAATGTTGTGCTGTTTCCAACCTTCCTGCAGCATTCATACGCGGTCCTAAAGCAAATCCAAGACTCTTTGTCGTAATTTTACTACTGTTAACGCCAGCGATATCCATCAGTGCCTTTAAACCCGGACGTTGTGTTTTTGCAAGTACTTTTAGTCCCCAATAGACATTCGCTCTATTTTCATTTGTAAGATTTACAACGTCGCAGACCGTTCCCAGTGCCACTAAATCCAATAACCACTTCTCCTGACCCGCAGGTAGACCGGCCATTTTTTGCTGCATTGCTTGTACCAATTTAAATGCCACTCCGACTCCAGCAAGGTCTAAAAATGGATAAATTTTGTTCTGCATTTTTGAATCACTTTTCAATATATAGCCGTCATACTCGTCTGGATAGTCAGCAAGATATCGCTTGGGATTAATGACCGCAACGGCCGGAGGCTGTTTATCAGCAACGTTATGATGGTCGGTAACGATCACATTCACACCCAACTCATTCGCCCTAATGATCTCTTTTTCACTTAGGCTACCGCAGTCTACAGTAATAATAACGTTTGCACCCGCTGCGGCAATACGATTAATTGCGTCAACAGTCAGCCCATAGCCTTCAACAAATCTATTCGGAATAAACGCATCGACATGTTTGAATCCGAAAGAATTCAACGCGTCTAATAGGACCGCTGTGGCCGTGAGTCCATCGATGTCATAGTCACCATAAATAGTAATTTTTTGTTGTTTTTTTCGCACCAAAATTAATCGGTCAACTGCAGCTGCCATGTCAGGAAGTAAAAACGGATCGTGTTTTGCATCATAATTTGGATATAAAAAAGCATCACGCTTTGGTCCTTTTAACCCACGTGATGCTAATATCTTTTCAAATAATTCCATCTACAAATCGGAAGTTGTACGCTTTGGTCGCGAAGATTGCTGCTGTGATTTAATGACAATACTCTGCAGCTCTTTAAAGATGATAAACTGCTTATTTGTAGAGTAAATCTTCGTATTTCCTTGTTTTTCGCTGGTCAAAAATCCAACTTTTTCCAAACGTTTCAATTCACGCTGAATGTTGCCCGGATCTTCCTTGATTAATTTTGCCAAGCCCCTAACGTGTGTGCGAAAATCGGGATATTTAGCATAGACCACAACAATTTTTCGCCGCACCCTCGAAGTAATAAAAACGTCTAGCATAATCTCCCTTTTCTAAGCAAACTGTCTCTTTCGTTATTCCTAATCTTACACTTTCTTACAACAGTACACAAGTATTTTTTGATATTTCAGCGCCAATTTAGGACAATCTGATTAATCTTTGCGATCGTTTCCTCGTGCGAAGGAAGGTCATTCTGATCGTAATAATGATTCGTGTTGAGATAGTTCGATTTAACATCAAGAATATGTAATTCATCTGCAATCATGTGCACTTTATCTACTAACTCAACACTTGCTATGGGAGTTGCGATAACTAATCTGCTGATACGTACAGGTTTCAGGAACCCCATGGCTGCGTCTAACATCGATACATCATTCAACCCATCAGTCACTAGAATAACTGTATGATCTCTTAGAAGGTCCTCATCGATAACGCCTCCGTCTCCTAAAAGATTATTAATTTTATGAAATGCGACACGCTTCTGTTCCTCTAGATAACCATGAAATTCGGTCGTATACTCGCTAATCTCACTAGGTGCAAGATTACTGTTGTAGGTAAATTCACCTGAAGAAGAAATTGCTCCAAATGTTTGATTTTCACCAGGTACCTCAACCTTCTCGGATAATAGAAGGGTCAGAATACAGTGGAGACGTTCTGCAATCGGTTCCCCCACGGCGACGCCACCATCACCAAGGGCGACTACAGCCACGTTATCGTAACGATATTTATCAAACAACTGCCGAGCCAATTGTTCACCCGCTTCGGCCCTACTGTGGAAATACATCATACATTGCAAGTATAATGTATCCCATGCGCTATTACGAGGTGGCTCCCAATCAGATTATCCGTGCAACGAGCCATGTTTTTACGTACGCCTACGAAGAAAAACTACAACCAGGACAGATTGTTTCCGTTGAGGTCGGTAAAAAAACCTACGATGCAGTTGTTATACAGGAAGTCACAAAACCCAAATATGACACAAAACCAATCAAAGCTCTTATAGAATCAAACCCCCTCCCCTCACAACTACTCCAACTCACAGAGTGGTTAAGCGTCTACTATGCAACACATTTTGCCACTGTATTACAAACCATATTGCCACGCGGCCTAAAAAAGAAACGGCGCGAGCGTTTAATAGCCCCTCGCGCAGCACTACGAAAACGAACAAATTTTGTACTCAACAAGCAGCAGGTCCAAGCTTTGATAGAGGTGGAAAATGCAACGCCAGGTACAATACTACTGCATGGTATTACAGGATCGGGCAAAACCGCTATCTACATAGAACTAGCAAGGCGTACACTTGCTGCCGGTAAATCTGTGGTCGTTCTCGTACCCGAAATTGCCCTCACCCCACAAGTCGTCGATGAATTCGCGTCTCATTTTAATAACATTATCCTCACTCATTCGCGCCAAACCGAAGCAGAGCGGCATCTCGCGTGGAAGGATGCGCTGTCGTCAGATACGCCACGTGTTGTTATCGGACCGCGCTCTGCCCTATTTATGCCGCTGCGGGCTATAGGTTTAATTGTTATCGATGAGGCTCATGAACCAAGCTTTAAACAAGAGCAATCGCCACGCTATTCAGCACTGCGGGCAGCAAGCGTTCTCGCCACAGCACACCATGCCAAACTCATTCTCGGTAGCGCAACGCCGTCAGTAGCAGACCATTATCTCGCCCTCGAATCAAAACGACCAATCATATCTCTTCTTTCTACCGCTCGACCATCAGCACCGCCCGATGTAACGCTCGTCGATATGACAAAACGACAGAATTTCCAACGTCATCGTTTTCTTTCGGACCAATTATTAGCAAGTATCGACAATGCTGCTAGTAACAAAAAGCAAGTGCTGATATTTCATAATCGCCGCGGCAGTGCAACGACAACACTCTGCGATTCGTGCGGGTGGCAGGCATCTTGCGTCCGGTGCTTTGTCCCCCTGACTCTTCACGCGGACAACCATGAATTACGATGCCACGTGTGTGGGGCAACTGAACAAGTTCCCCTTTCGTGTCCTGTCTGTCACAACGCCAGCATCATCCATAAAGGAATTGGCACAAAAATAATAGAGGCAGAACTCGCCAAACTCTTCCCTAGACTCACAATTGCACGCTTCGACGGAGACAGTGAAAGTAGTCAAACACTCGAAACGAGATATAAAGAACTCTACGATGGCAGTATTGATGTGATCATCGGCACACAAGTCGTTGCAAAAGGTCTTGATTTACCAAATCTCCGTACCGTAGGTGTTATTCAAGCTGATGCAGGGCTTAGCCTGCCAGACTATAGCTCCGCCGAACGAACGTTCCAGCTACTCGCACAGGTTGTCGGACGTGTCGGACGTAATGAACATGCAACATCTGTCATCGTTCAGAGCTTCCAACCAACGCATCCTGCCATACGTGATGGTTTATCGCAAAATTATCAATCGTTTTACGAGAGTACGATCCAAGAGCGACGCCGTGCTCACTTTCCACCCTTTACATTCCTACTGCGACTCACGTGTGTGTATAAAACAGAAGTTACCGCCATCAAGAACGCCAGGCAGCTGGCAAAACGACTGCAACAAACCGTACCTAGCGGTGTCGAAATACTGGGGCCAACACCAGCTTTTTACGAAAGACAACGCGATACATACCGTTGGCAGCTTGTTGTGAAATCCAAACAAAGAAAAGACCTCATCACTATTGTGAAAGAATTACCCCCAGCAAATTGGCAGTTTGAAATAGACCCGATTTCTCTACTCTAAATTCTTCGCTTCAATCTGTTATACTGAGTATGGATTATGAAAAAAGAAGACATCATCACATTACC
>JAUPWL010000039.1 GCA_030916565.1 Patescibacteria group bacterium
TTGTAGGAACACACAGAACACTTGAGGTACAAGTATGGCATGTTGAATTATGGGGCCGAACAGCTGATTTTAAATGGGGCGCTGCATTATCATCATTGATCACGCTTGTCGCCACGGTATTCGTTATTTATCTCATTGTCCATTTTGCTCGTTTAGATAAACTGAACAAGCAGAATTAGGACGCCGTTTATCCGCGGGACTATAATAAGACTATGAAGATTGATAAGTCTGAGAGTGAGTGGGAAAACGAACTAACTCCTGAGCAGTATCACGTTTTGCGCGAAAAGGGCACCGAACCTGCATTTAGCGGCGAGTACGATAGTCTGTTTGACCCGGGGATGTATCGGTGTGGTGCTTGCGGTACGCAGCTGTTTGAAAGTGACAAAAAATTTGATGCTCACTGTGGCTGGCCAAGTTTTTATGACGCGATTCCAGGAACTGTCATTCTCAGCCCAGATGATAGTTTGGGTATGGTACGCACCGAGGTAACATGTGCGACTTGTGGCAGCCATCTTGGACATGTGTTTGAAGGTGAAGGACTAGGCACGCCGACAGATCAGCGCTACTGTATTAATTCACTGAGTCTCAAGTTTGACCCAAAAAGCGAATAAATGGCCACCGAATTCGTCCCCGTTACACCGCAGAGACAGCAAGATATTGCAGCTGTTGAACGCGAGGCATATCACTTGCGTACAGGACTCTATGACGAAAATGATGAGCTAAAGA
Source organism: Patescibacteria group bacterium (assembly GCA_030916565.1). Classification (GTDB taxonomy): domain Bacteria; phylum Patescibacteriota; class Saccharimonadia; order Saccharimonadales; family Saccharimonadaceae; genus UBA2112. Next base: position 727 of record JAUPWL010000039.1, read on the forward strand.
CGCTCATGAGCTATCATGCTGCCAATCGATATAGCTTTCTACTGCTCGATAAGGAATATAAAGCTTATTACATGGCCGCACTACAAGATTCATTGATCCGAAAAGAGGATGCCAAACAGGCACTCTACATTAGTGATTTTGCGGTACGTACAAGCGCGCAGGGGCTACGCTATGGCCTTTCTGCCGTACGTGAATTGTTACGGAGGGCAGAAAGGGACGATGTTTCGTCTATTGAATTTCATGCGCGGGGCACTACGTCGTACAGCGCGATTATGCTCAGTCAGCATACAAATGAATTATTAGGACAGTATAATTATCGTCTTGATGAAGTGAGTGCTTCGGATATTTATTCACCCGACGGGCAGTGGCAAGAAAGCCTTCATCTGATATCTTTAGAAAAAATAGCGTCACATCCTTTATAATCATCTGTATGACAAAAGTCGCAAAACTATTATGGATAGATTTAGAGATGACAGGACTCGATCCTGTGGAAGATCGTATCCTTGAAGTTGCAGCAATAGTGACTGACTGGAACTTTACTGAAATTGCTACATATGAAGCTGCCAAAAAGGTCGGTCCAGCGTTGGTAGAGAAGCGCATGAATGTTGCACCTGATTTCTGGAATAAATTTCCACAAGTGCGCGACGCATTGGTCGCGCAAAATAATTCTGAGCAGGCAAAGAATGGTCGGACCGTTGAGAACGAGCTCATTGCGTTTATTGATGAGCATTTTCATAGTGATGACAAGATTATCCTTGCAGGCAATTCAATTCACCAGGACCGCAAGTTTATCGAGAATGAATGGAAAAGGCTAAACGCACGGCTACATTATCGTATGCTGGATGTTAGCGCTTGGAAGGTGGTGTTTGATGGTAAATACAATAAACGTTTCGCAAAGCCAGAAGAGCATCGTGCAATTGATGATATCCGAGGCAGCATCATGGAATTAAAATACTATCTGGGTAAGGTTCGTATCTCATGACACATAAGGAATTCGAAGATTTTATATTGAGCCTACTGAATGTATATTTGGATTATCCTTTTGGAGAGGGCACCGCCGTCTATAAATTCGGTACGCAGCCAGAAGGAAAAATCATGGCGATAGTCGCCGAAAACAGCAACCCGCTGAGGGTGAGTTTGAAGTGCGATCCAAAACTAGCTGAATATCTTCGCGAAAAATATGAAACCGTACTGCCGGGCTATCATTTAAACAAGAAACATTGGAATACGATAATTTGTAGTGGTCAGCTAACAAACGACGAGATTTTCGACCTTGCTCGTTTAAGCTATCAACTTGTTGGCGGCGAATTCTAGGCTAGTTAGCCGTTTCTGTATAATCGTCAAAAATCTTTTGAATAGGGACGAGGTTAGCACTTGCGTTTGATGCATAGTCGCGAATTTGCTTTGATTTGTTCTTTTTTGCCATCGAGTTGAGTATATTGATAATCTTTTGCGTCTCTGCAGCCATCGTGCTGGCGTAGACGCGGTTCAGACGAGCGCTCAGACGCGCATCTTCGAATTTTGCATCGAGGTCACTGGCGAACTTTTTTTCACTCTTAACCATTGTTTTATTGTATTCTGTTTTGCTCACGCCACCCTTTTTCAAGAGTTCTTCGCCAGCAGTCTGATTACCAACTAGCCACAACTGGAAGTTACCGTTATTACTGGTCAATGTCTTGCTCTTGAGATTTTTTTGGACTGTTTTGGCTGTTTTTGAGAAATTATCCAAACGGACAGAGACTTGCTGCAGGTCTGCCGTCTCATCCTTGCCGCTAAAGGCAATAATGAAACTCACTGCGAGGACAAATACGCCAACTAGTATCCAAAATACCTTTCCAAATGTACCGCTGAGGAATTTACCCTGTTGCGGCGGTGGTGCTATCGAGTCGAGATAGTTGGGATCGTACTCTTGAACTGGCGCCGTATAAGAGCTCGGCGTTTGCGGCATTGCCGGTTGTGGCGGCGGGGTAGGTTGTACTGGTTGTTGGTTAGGATCCATTGTGTGTCCATTTAAGCATAATAGGTATCAACTGAAAAGACCGCCAGAGGTGGCTATTGCGGTAACCTCGAGATATAATAAGCCTCATGCAGGACGCAAAAGAAGAGGTACGCTCCCGATTAAACATCGAAGATGTTATTGGTGAGTATGTACAACTGAAGCGTTCAGGTCGCAATTTTAAAGGCCTCAGCCCGTTCAGTGGCGAGAGAACCGCTAGTTTCTTTGTCAGTCCAGAGAAACATATATGGCATGATTTTAGCTCGGGGAAGGGCGGTGATGTATTCAGTTTTGTGATGGAAGTCGAAGGTCTCGATTTTCGCCAGGCCCTTGAATTACTGGCTCGTAGGGCAGGAGTAGATCTATCCCTCTATCAAGGTGACGGGTCACGTGAATTAGCAGCGCGCAAGAAACGACTTTTAGCGGCGAGTGAACTAGCGGCGACATACTACCAAAAAAGCCTAATAAGCAACACGCACGCCCAAGAGTATATCTTTAAAAAGCGTAGATTGAGTAAAAAAGTTGTTCAAGATTTTAGACTCGGATATGCCCCCGATAGCGGCGATGCGTTGACGGGATTCCTAGCAAAAAAAGGATTTAGTGCACAGGAATTAAAGGACGCAGGACTGACGAATCGCTTTGGTGGTGACCTCTTTCGCGGACGTATGATGGTGCCGTTGATGGACGGAACGGGTCAGGTTATTGGGTTCACCGGGCGGATTATTATTGACGACCCGTCTGCCCCAAAATATTTGAATACACCTCAGACGTTTTTGTATGACAAAAGTCGACATGTCTTTGGGTTGAGTCAGGCGAAGGAAGCAATTCGTCAATCTGATTATGCCGTTATTGTCGAAGGCAATCTCGATGTTGTGAGTAGCCATCAGGCGGATGTCAATCAGGTGGTTGCAACAGCTGGAACTGCACTCACTGAGCAGCATTTGCGTGCACTTGGAAGACTAACAAGCCATATACGGCTTTCTTTTGATAGTGACAAGGCCGGGCTGGCCGCAACGGAGCGTGCAATTCCAATAGCCCAGGCCGTTGGTGTTGAGTTGTCGATTATTACGTTGCCGGATAGCGCCAAGGACCCCGATGAATTGATTCAGCAGGACCCACGGCTATGGCAAAAGGCGATTGACACTGCGGAACCTGTCGTTGACTGGGTCATTGCGCAATTTGCCGCACGAGAGAATCTGATGACTGCATCTGGCAAAGGTGCGTTTACAACGGCGGCGATGGCGGTGATTCGTTCGCTTCGAGACCCGGTGGAACAAGATCATTATCTGGCAAAGATTGCTCAACTAACCGATACGTCACGCGATGCGCTCATGCGCAAACTATCGTCAGTAACGGAACCAGAACAGCAGGTGAAGCAAATAAAAGCAGACGCCGGTGGTAGAGAAGTAACTAAACCGTCACGTCTTGATCGTAACCAGGATACACTGCTTGCTGTTGCACTGAATGACGCCGAAATTCAGTCACTTTTTACGTCGATTAGTCCGACCGTATTTAACGGAACTGACAGGCAAGCGGTAGCGTCATTTATTAGTAAACATGCCGGCAAGCCCATTACCTCAATTCCTAAGGGGTTGGAGGACCATGAAAAGTATGTTACGATGTTATTATTACATCCCGACGTAGACAACGTGGATTGGAATAGCGAAACTCGCGCCTCCACAGCTAAAGAAGTGTTACGATCGCTCAATGCAAACTATCAAAAAACGAATACAAAAGAAGAATTATTACGCCAAGAGTCCGAAGCGAGGGAGCGCGGTGATGACGCCGCAGCTGCTGAAATTTTGCGACAATTGAGCCAGCTAATTAAAGGAGAAAGATAATGCCAGAAGACGATAACCTGCCACTACAAGATGATCCAGTAGTTGATACACCTGACGATGTCGTGCCTGCGGATCTTACAGATATCGAAGAACCGGTACTTGATGACCTTGTCGACGAAGAAGAAATCGACGACGAAACTTTGAATAACAGCCAGTATTTTGACGATATTAGCGACGACAGTGTGCGTCTATATCTTCGTGAAATCGGTAAAATCCCTCTGTTGAATTCGGAGGAAGAGCTAGAACTTGCGAAAAAAGTTGTTGCGGGAGACAAGCGAGCGAAAGACAAAATGGCCGAAGCGAACATGCGTCTTGTTGTTTCGATCGCGAAACGATATAGCGGTCGCGGACTCGACTTTTTGGACCTTATTCAAGAAGGTAATACCGGACTCCTGCGTGCAGTTGAGAAATTTGACCCAGATAAGGGATTCAAATTCAGTACGTACGCAACATGGTGGATCCGCCAGGCAATTACACGTGCTATTGCCGACCAGGCCCGAACGATCCGTATTCCCGTGCATATGGTTGAAACAATCAATAAGTTGCTGCGTACCCAGCGTCGTATGACACAGGAACTGAACCGTGAACCAACCATCGAAGAACTCGCTAAAGAGCTTGAAATGGAACCGGACAAGGTTGAATACGTCATCAAGATTAAACAAGATATTACATCACTGGATGCGGGCGTTGGTCGTGATGGCGAGGACGAAGACAGTGTTTTGGGTGATTTCATCGAAGACGAAGACGGTGCAACGCCTGAAGAGTCAGCGACGAATCAACTACTTAAAGAGCAAGTGCAGGCAGTATTATCAACACTATCTGATCGTGAACAAAAGATTATCAAGATGCGATTTGGTCTTGAGAACGGTAAATCACATACCCTTGAAGAAGTTGGTCAAGAATTCGCGGTGACCCGTGAACGTATTCGTCAAATTGAAGCAAAAGCGCTTGCAAAACTACGCAAGCACAAAGATGCCAAAAAGCTGCACGAGTATCTCGGTTAATAGATTGACTAAATAAAGCATAAGTGCTATTTTGAATCAAATGGCACATGAACAATTAAACGCTCCTCGTTCCAGTATTGATCAGGATTTCAAAGATCTTGACGATTTTCCGGAAGAGGAGCGCTTTTTGTTTGTTGCTGATCTTTTCAGGAGGATCAAAACGGATGGTCGTTTGGAGGGTGCTATTAAGCATTCATCCGAGCTTAGTTCTCGGACACATACAGGTGCTATCGAGTATACGAAATATGATTCAGAAACATTGCCTGTTGACTCATTGATGCGAGCAGAGTTTCTTTTGCCTGATGTACCATCACCTCTTATTGATGATCCTCGTTCGAGCTATAGCCTCCGTGAGATGCCTGCGTTTAATCAGGAGTTTTACACTACTGACGAGAATATACTGCTTCCAGTAAAGCAGTGTTATATGTATCGCATTCCTAAGAGGGAGAACCCACGTCTGTATATGACGATGAGCGAGTGTAGTGCCATTGTTGCTTATACCAACAGTGATGTAATTGTTGCGCACGTAAGCTTTTCCCGAATTGATCAAACCGACGCCGTCATGCAGTATATACGCGAAACTGGCGTCGATCCACAGCATATCCATATAGTTGCAAATGTAACAAGCGGCAAAAATGACTTTCGTACATGGACGAATGTGCCGTCATTCAGTGAGGCGAATCGGCTAAAGTCAGTCGATGAGTATATGGAACGCTATGCGGATATGGGAATACTTGAGGAGAATTTTATGCCGTTCACGTACACTTACATAAGTGAAGGGAATGTATCGATTCGACCGATCACTGAAGTCGTAGTTGATAAAAATACTGTTTATTCAGGGCAGTCCCACTTCAATCATCATACTGATAAGTTTGTTGCAGATTCGGATCCCTATACTATTCAGTACGCAGAGGCGTAACTAGTTGTTATAAAATTCGACGTGACTGAGCGCGTCGTCAATTTGCCTGTCAAAGTATTCAAAATTACCATCGTTATGGATGTAGTAATCGGCTATTGCAATAGGGCCACCTTTTTCGAGGTTTTCGATTTCTGTCCAGTCACGTTCATCAACTTCTGCTGCTGTCATTGGACGTTCAGGTCGTTTGGCGAGGCGTTGTTTGCGTAGGTGTTTTGGTGTCACGATGGCGACGACTGTCATTTCACCAGGGAACTCGTGCTTGAGCACCTTGTACTCGCTCCAGGTGTACAGTCCGTCGAGTACGATACGGTGCTGACCGGCGTTAATGAGGTCATGGATTTCATTGACGACACGTTTAACAACAAAGTCTTTTCCTTCTTTTTGTCGTATTTCTTCACGAAATACTTTTTGGCTTTCCCAAGTAATTTCAATACCGGCATCTTCCATGGCTTTATAAATGACGCCACCGAAGTAAACTTTCGGATAATGTTTATCGGTCAGATATTCGACCGCTGTGCTTTTGCCGCTACCGGCGAGACCAACGAATGCAATGATTTTTATATCAGTATTTAACTCGGACATTAGGACTATTGTAACAGATTATTTACCGTGGCGCCGTTCGCGTTTGTGAAAGTCATCGATGATTGACTGTAGTTTTGCGGCAGTAAAATCTGGCCAAAGTACTTCTGGAAAGGCGAATTGTGCTTCGTCTGCAAGTAGGCTCATAAACCCTGCACTGTTGTGCGGGTCTTGCCATGATCCGGTTCGAATAATGAGGTCGAGGTCGGGGAGATGTCCGGTCCATGAACGAGTGCGGAGCAGTTGCTCTGTCGGTACATCACTTTCGGTGTCTGTCAGAATTGAGTGCACTGCGGCAGTGCGTTCACGGGTACCACTATAGTCAATCAGAAGTGTTAATTCACGAGATGTATGATGGGCAGTTTTCGCAATCGCCTCTTCAAATGCTTCGACCGTTTTGGGTGTTAAGCTATCGCGCCATTCACCGACGACATTAATACGAACATCATACTTATCGATGATTGGGTGGTCGGAAAATCGATGAATGTTTTTGCGAAATACGTGATCAATGGTGGTAAAAAAGTCAGATGAACGATTTGCGAGATTTGCGTGCGAACTTCCCCAAAGGGATAGGTGGGTGACGCCTTGTTCAAATGCGGCACCGGTGACGTCAACGAGGCTGTTTACTCCGCGATCATACAGTGATGAATAGCCGCGTAGGCCGTTTTGCTTTGCCCATCGGCGATTACCGTCTGGAATGATTGCGAGGTGGAATGTAGTAGTCATCTATCACCATATTACTCGTACATACTATAGGGGTCAAACAGGCATGCTTGTGCTTGCAAATCAATGAAAGCAGTATATGGTGTTTTGATATTTCTAATTTATATTTCGTGGCTAAGACTATTTAGTGTTTACAATAACGTGCTTTTGCTTGACAAAGTATAGTAAAAAGTTAGGATAGAGCAAACGGAGAGAAAATGATGAGTCATGAGAAACGCGTCACTGTCGACGTCAGACCAACATATCCACGACGTCATGAGAATGGCTGGGTTGGTGACGACGTCCTAGGGCAATATATCCACGATACAAAAAAGCACCCCATGTTACCGTCAGACGAGGTTGCGAGACTTTCACGTCTTGTTCAGGCGGGGATAGGCGCTTCCAAAGAGCTCGATGCGCTAGAAAGTGATGTAAATAGTGAATATCACAAAGAGCTAGAAGCAAAAGTGGCGCTTGGTAATGACGCACGCAATGAAATCATCGTAGCTAATACGGGTCTTGTCTTTCACTATGCAAATCACCATACCATCAAATCGGTTGATTATCTGGATTTGATACAAGCTGGAAACCTCGGACTTATTCGAGCGGTAGAGAAATTTGATCCAGACAAAGGTCATGCATTTAGTACGTATGCTAAGTGGTGGATCAAGGCATTTATGTCACAAGAAATATATTGGACAAGCCGTGCCATTCGGATACCGGAGCATATTGCCGCTCAGATGAATAAATTACGCAAATTGACTGAACAACATGCTTCAGCAACTGGTGAAGAGATGAGCCTCGAACAAATGGCATCTGCTATGAATAAGGATCAAGCAGAAATCTTAGACTTTCTTTCCCTGGAGAAAGAAATGATGAGCCTCGACAAGCCAGTCGACGATGAGGGTGATGCCGTACTTGAGGATTTTTTGCAGGATAGCGAGGTGTTGCCTATTGACGAAGTTGCGACCGACACAATCTTGGAAGAATCAATTGTGCGTGAGGTACAAAGCCTTTTGGAAGTATCAACACTTGATGAGCGCTCCAAGCAGATCATTCGTATGCAGTTTGGCATTGGTTATGACAAACCAATGACCATGAGCGAGATTCATAAAAATGTAGTTGGTAGAAAAGAGACTATTACAATGCTCTCGCGCGCCGCATTTGAACACCTCCGTTCAGAAGCAGAGCTATTCCAGATGGACCGTCTGCTTGATACTGAATCTGAATAGGAATTGAGAATTTGAGCAGAGGGGTATGAAAAAGCTTCGCAATCCGGAGATTCGTGAAGGACTGAGAGATCTTTTGGATTAGTGGGCTATACTAGTAATATGAAACGCCTCGCCGTCATTGATGGAAAATCTGTATTTTATCGCGGCTATTACGCAATGCCCGGTCTCAGCCTTCGTGATGGTACGCCAACTGGCGGTGTTTTTGGATTCGCATCAATGGCGATCGAACTGATCAAAAAATTAGAGCCTGATTACGTTGCTGTTGCATGGGATAAGCCCAAGACGAATATTCGTAAACGCCGTGAAATATACCCCGAGTATAAAGCGGGTCGAAAACCTGCACCGCCTGATTTTTATGAGCAAATACCATTGCTTCATGAACTGCTCGATGCATTTCACTGGCCGCTCTATGAACTCGATGACTACGAAGCTGACGATATCCTCGGCGCCTTTGCTGCACAGGCGGAAAAAGAAGGTATCGAGACATGCCTACTAACAAGTGATTTGGATGCCCTGCAGTTAATCGGGCCTCATACAAAGGTCTACGCGTTAAAAAATG
>JAUPWL010000007.1 GCA_030916565.1 Patescibacteria group bacterium
TGTTCTTTGACTTGCCAAAGAACCAAATCAACTTCTTTTGTGACCAAAAGAAGGAAAAGTCCCGGGGCGGCTTCAAATCGCCGTGACGTCTATTGTCTGGCGTACGGTCGCTCCGGAACTGCCGTTGGTCGGTCATTTTTTATTTCTTTAGTTATTTAAAAATGACAGGTCCTCGCGAATTATTCCGTCCACCAGCCACCATCCATCTCGGGATTCTGCAGAGGCCCCGGACCCCGCAAGCTGCAGCGTGACATCTGGACTGACCCGAGACAATTGAATGCAAAAAGATGGAATCATTTGCGAGGACCTGTCGAGAATCCATAACTATAAATAAAATATCCGAGACCGACCGTAGGGAGTTCCGCAGCAACCAACTTTTTACATGAGATTGTCCCACGATGCTGTTGGTATTAGGGGCTGTGGCGTTTCTGGACTTATTTGTATTGCTCAAACTTCTCTATTCGCTCAGGTTGCTTCGTATTCCAAAGAATGAACAAGTCGAGGATAGTGATTTGCCGACCGTGACGGTATGTATCCCAGCACGTAACGAAACGCATGCGATGACGGCGTGTTTGGAACGCGTTGTGGCCAGTGATTATCCGAAATTAGAAGTGATTGTGATGGATGATGGGTCGCGCGACGATACATCAATGCTGATTAAATCGTTTGCCTTTGCCGGTGTACGATTCATCGAAGGCAGGCCGCTGCCCGATGGTTGGTTGGGCAAAAACTATGCCCAGTCTATTCTGACTAATGAAGCCAGTGGCAAAGTCATCTTTTTTATGGATGTCGATACATTGATCGAACATCATACGATTAGCCGTCTAGTTGCCTATATGCAGGTGCGCAAAGCTAAAATGGTGTCCGTCATTCCACAACGCAACGATGACTGGCAACTCAGTACGTTGATGACGCCCATGCGGTATTTTTGGGCGGTCATGCGATTCACCCCTACCCGTCCGCGCGCTGTCAGCAACGCGTGGTTGATCGACCGAGATTTCCTGTTGGATCAGTGGCGCACGGACAAATCACTGTCACTGTCGATGCTGCTCGAAACATCATTGGCTCGCAAACTGGCCGAACCGCATCGCTATCGATTAGTTATGGCAAACAAATGGCTGGGTCTGCGCTATGAAAAACAATGGTCATCGCAGGTCGAAACGAGTATCCGGTTGCTCTATCCGCAGTGTGAAGCGTATCTACTGCAAGTGATTTGGTGGATTGTCCTGCTGTGTATTTCACTCGTGCCGTACGTCATTGTTTGGTGGGAACCATGGGCATTGGCGCTCATCGTCGCGCAGTTTGTCATCGCGTATTACTACCTGGGTAGCGTCTGGGCAAAATACCGTATTATCAGCGCTTTGGTGTTGCCGCTGACTGTTCTACAGGAAATCGGACTACTGCTTGTCAGTACGTATAGGTACAAGATGGGATTGGTCACCTGGAAAGGTCGCCCTATTGCCGTCAACCGACGCTAGATAGTCGGTGAATGAGATTTGAGTATCCGACGATGCAGTTTATATGACGGATCTGCTGATTCGACAAGCGTCCAAAATTTATCCGAATGGTTCATTTGTTTGGTATGACATAGCTCGTGAATAATGACGTAATCAATCAATGGAAATGGTAGTTTCATCAGGGCAATGTTGAGGCTGATCGTACCGGTTGAACTGCAGCTGCCCCATCGCCCACTGGAGTGTGAGAACCGGACATTGTCGTAGTGGCAACCCAGTCTATCCGCCAGAAATTCGAGACGCTTTGGCAAGTAGCTTTTGGCTTCGATCCGCAGGCATTTAATAATCATGTCTCGCACTAATCGTTCCACGTTCGGGTCAGCCAGTTCGTCGTCGGGTGCCAGTATGACGAGAATCTGTTGACCATAGCGTTTGACGCTGGTTGTAATACCCTTTTTGACAATGAGTTTGTGGCTTTTGCCAATTTCGGCTCCGTTTTCTAATTTGTAAGCAGGAGCCCGTTGCTGCAACATCGCACGTAGTTGCGGCCGTGATGATTTAACGAAACGTTTCAGGACAAAGATTGGCGCGTACGGTGGCATCGACGCCTTTAACGTACCTGTTGGCGTAACACTGATACGGATTGATGATGACCGCACACTCCGGCGGACAGTGATGTCGCCGAATTCTTCGTCAAAAATTGTCGCCATAGTCTAACCTACGTTGATTCGTCCGCGTACACGAGATGTTGGTGCGGGTGGGCGTGTTGCAGTAATCTTTGGTTTTGGTACGGTTGTTGGTCGTTCGGTGACGAGTCGTTTCAGGACGGTCTTGGCCTGTGAAGGAAATGTATGTTTGCCGCTAATGACAACGAATTGTTCGCCCGACACAAGGTTTTCAAATGCGGCAGCCTGTTTGTCGAATTGGCTCTGGCTTATCGTTGCACCTTTGGTATAAACGGCGCGCTGCTCGGCAGTTCCTGGTTCGGTCTGCACCCAGACAAACAGCATGGCATAACCCTTTTTAGCGGCAGCTTCGACCATTGATTTGCGTTCGGCTTTGGTTGATCCGCGACCTTCGAGAATGATTGTTTGTTCGGTACGGACGAGAAGATTAATCGTGTGTTCAGCCAGTTCGCTGCCACTGTTTGCATCATCGGTCACCCGTGAATAATATCCATAGTCAACGTAGGGCGTGTTGAAAGTGTCGCTAAACCGCTCGGCGAAGAATGTTTTCCCCGATCCGGGCAGGCCGACCGCGACCAGCATATGAGGTTTGGTAAGCTGGAGCGACTTCATTTGTACCAAGTATAGCAGACAGCCCCTTTCAATTAAAGCTATCTGCATCTGTCGCCACTTTATGTGTCTAGATTAAACATAAGTTTTATATTACGATAGCTATATGATTGACGATACGCGCGTCTTTTCTAGACAGCTCGCATTGGGATTAATCGGGGTGGGATTAGTTTCGTCCCTCTTGATTTTCCTTTTGCCTGCTAATGATGCCGTTCGATCACACTATAGTTTACTGATTGTTTACTTCACTTATTTCTCGACAATTATTGCAATACCATTATTCATGCTTTTGGCGACGAAGTACCAGACGTTCAAATTGCCTGCTATGGTGTTGTACCAGGCAACGATGGGTATCATGTTGCTCTATTTCACCGAACCATACAGTCCGTTCACTCCTTTATGGTCGCTGCTTATCCTCTTTGCGTCAATCTATTATGGATGGGCCGGCTTTATACTGAGTGGTCTAGCGCTGTATGTCGTTTCGACTGCATATGTCGTGATGTTCCAGGTGGGGGTGGACGGTAACCTTGGACTATATGCGCTGTTATCTGCGGTCGTGGTGACACTAACGATGTTCACTTCGTATATCTTTGTCCAGATCATTATGAGCAATCGCGCTAAAAACATTGAACTCGACAAGGCACGAAAGTCCGAGAAACTCCAGGTCAACCGCCTTAATACACTGATTAACAGTATTAATGATGCTGTCATCACGCTCAATCGCTATGGACGTATTACGTCGCAGAACGCTTCAGCGCAGGCGTTCTTTGATACCAACCAGTCATTGGTCGGGCGCGAGATTGACACGTTTTTTGAATTGAAAGATACCAATGAAAAAGACATTAGTGTCCATAATTTGATTAATGACACAAAGGCATCATTGGTGCGCGACGATTTGATGGTGTCAGTCAACGGTGACGAACGACATATTAGCATGCAGTTGGCGCGAATTCGCAGTACATTTGATGATGACGAGGAATATGGATTTGTCGTGATTATTCGTGACATTACGAAACAAAAGACGCTTGAACAGGAAAAAGACGAATTTATTAGCGTCACCAGCCACGAACTGCGTACACCAGTAACAATTGCCGAAGGTAGTCTGAGCAACCTTTTGTTGATGTACGAGCGTAACGCGAACGAAGCTAAGCTTAAATCTGCCGCAGAAGAAGCATATGATCAAATCATCTATCTCGCCAAAATGATCAATGACCTATCGACATTGTCTCGCGCCGAACGCGGCGTTGGCGATACGTTGGAGGCACTAAATATTACCGAACTACTGCATGAACTATACATCCGTTATACGCCAGAAGCGAAGGCAAAAGCCTTAGAGTTTAATCTCGATGTCCAGACTGATATGCCTATGCTGAAAACGAGTCGACTCTATCTGGAAGAAATCCTCCAAAACTTCATTACTAACGCTATCAAATACACCAAAGAAGGCACCGTTACATTGGGCGCCAAGATGCAAGATGACAATTCCGTCATACGTTTCACCGTCACCGACACTGGTATCGGTATGAGCAAAACCGACCAAGAACGTATATTTGAGAAATTCTATCGTAGCGAGGACTATCGCACCCGCGAAACCAGCGGTACAGGACTGGGTCTGTATGTTGTGTCTAAACTCGCGAACAAACTGGGTACAAAGATTGATGTCGAGAGTCGTTTGAATCACGGATCGACGTTTGGTTTTGAATTAAAGATTTAGTCGCTGCCAAATGAAAAGCCCGCCCCGCCCCACGTAATGTGGGACGGTAGCGGGCTATGGAGGATGATGGATTACGCTTCACCGCGTAGCACGGCAACCCAGCGTTCGATTGCTTTGGCAACACGCCGAATGGCCTGACCTTGGATTTCGGAATCCGCTAGCGTATTGGTGTTGGGCAGAAGATCTATCCACTCGACACCATGCTTGAGAAATTCCTCGGCGATCTCTTCCGTATAACAAGAACGGTAGATGCTTGCCGTATCCAGTTCCATAGACACCGGAGCGCTTTCGAGATAGTTCAGAATTGTTCGCTGAATCATACCCCGTGCCCATTCGCCGATATCGTCGATGTTCCATTCGCACGCCAGATAGACATGTCCTTCTTTGACGCGCCATTCGGCAGCACCGGCAAAGTGCCAGCGTTCGCGATGGCTATCGTTGGTTGGACGCATCACACCGTCGAGCAAGATGTTGTCGACGCGGGTGCGAATGTTGACCAGCGACATGCGGTACAGACCGAGCGGCCGAAAGACAAATCCAATGTACTCTCGGACATGCCCGTTCTTGTCGTCCCACACGAGACCACGCGGGCCGGTAATGACAACTCGCTCGTAGGGACGCGCCCAACGGAACGATTTGGCAATTGCTGCGGCAACGCCGCCAGCGGCGAGGAATCCAAGAATCGCACCAAGATTCTGGCTTACCCAGTTCATCTTACTCACCTCCTTCGAAGGTGCTTCGTCCAACAGTCTCTCTGTTGTCGATTAAAAACTAGTCTACCACCGTCAGGCAGAATTCACAAATATGTGAGATACTGTTTTTTACGATAAGCGCGTTAATAATGCGCTAAGATTTGGGATTAGCGCGAATGAAATGCTTTGCTTTTGTAGGCCAATTCGACTAATTCGTCGGAATTCAGATCGTTCATTTCGCTCCATTTTGGCAAGAATGTCTGGCCGAAGGTTCGTCGATCACGCGATTCAATGATTTTGGTCATGATAATAGCCGTAATGAGTATGACGGCGAATGTAATGGAATAAGCAATTGTTTCTTCGACCTGTAGGTCATAATCTGGAGCCATCATTGCGTCAACCTCAACAATAGCGGACGTGTTTGGCAGTATACGGATAGCTGTGATATGGCCCCAATGCATAAGAATGTGGAATAGTTCGTGTAGCGCAACGCTTAAAAAAAGGCCGATTATACCGACCACGAATATGCGCCAATCAAACACACGCCACTTCATAAAATATCATTATATCACTAAATATTATAAATGTCAATTGATGTAAATAAAATACTTTACATAGTATAGTAAATTCCCTACTATAGATATAACAATATAAATCTTGGAGGAAAAAATATTATGACAAAAATCGCTATTATCGTGGGCAGCACTCGTCAGGGACGCCAATCGCACAAGTTGGCTCAATGGGTCGCTAATGACCTTGGTAAAAAGGCGGATGTAGAGATCCTCGACCTTGTTGACTATCCTATGCCATTTTTGGACGAGGCAATTAGCCCGCGCTATAACCCGAACCGTACACCAGAACCAACAATCAAAACGTGGTTGGACAAGGTTGCTGGATTTGATGGCTATGTACTGGTCACACCAGAATACAACCGTTCGACATCAGCTGTGCTGAAAAACGCAATTGATGTATTGGCGCACGAATGGGATGACAAACCTGTTGCATTAGTCGCGCACGGTACGACTGGTGGCGCTCAGGCCGTTGCTAGCCTACGTATTGCCCTGCCTGGTGTTGGTGCGGTCACAATCCCACAGGCGCTGTTCTTTAGTGATCGTTTGGCAGAATCAATCAGTGACGATGGTGAACTGGCTGCTGAAATTCGTGAACGACCATACGGACCTCAGGCGCAACTCGACACGCAGATCGAATCATTGCTATGGTACACAAACGCGCTCAAATCTGCTCGTAAATAGACACTCATGTTTGGATCGTTCCGTAAACTATCAACGAAATGATATAACCTATGAGTATCGCGGCTATTTGCTAACAAGAATTGACTTGTGTTCAGCTTTAAGCTCACGATACTCTTTTGAACAAATGAGTAGCTGATTCTTTTGAACATTTGAAAGATCGAAAATTTTTAGTAGCAATGTATCTACTTCTTCAGAAAGTTTACGGGTAAGTTCTAGGCTCACTTTTTTTGAAGCTGTTTTTTCAATATAATCATCGCGAAATTGCTGCGTTATTTTTTCAAAGATGGCAAGACGCTTTATAGCGGTATTGTCCGTCTTCGGTAATGCATTTACGCGTTTCTCGTACTGATTCCGCATACTGATTACTGTTACTAAATCCCATTCTTTGTCTAAAATTTCGGCCAGAATACCGTTATTAGTTGCCAACAATGTGCTTTGACGCCTAGTAATATAAGATAGCCTCTCATTTCGATTTTGTATCGTTTTTTTACGTTCAAAAGCGATGCGGATGCGACATGAAATACGTTTAATGATAGAAGCATGAGGATCAAGAACAATTATATTATTTTCCTTGGCTACTATTTTGTACAATATAAATTCTGTAAGGATCGAGAGAAGCTTGTTTAAATCATGATCTGAATTATGTAATAGCCGCTCTGCGTAACGTAAAGCCGCTGACTTATGTGGATAGTGCTCATGGAGAAAAGACACCAACACTTCTTCGAGTCTTGTATCTATTAAGTCCTGTATTTTTGTATCGACAATACTCTCGTCAAGAAGAAGATTGTTTTTAATTATCGATCGAAATGCCTTATTTGTCAGCTTAGATTTTAGGGTTTTTTGTACTGGACTGAGATTGTCGTACCATAGGATTAGCACATCATATGCGGAAAGATTTTCAGTCTCTAACCTTTTTAAAGATTCTCTTTCAGTACGGTTAATGCCTCTAAGCACTGACGTAGCCTGTGTACGAAACAGCTCACGATCAGTTAATGCAAGATCGCTGAGTGTATTTTTTAACCCCTGCTCTCGCTGGTTTACGTCAAAACGATGGCTCATTTTACCTGTACCTGTGGGTGAAAGTATGTATAGTCGATCAGTTTCTGCCAACTACCCGCCCGTGCATTAAAGCGGCGAATTTGACCGTTTACTCTACCGATGCGTACTAATGCTGGACTGTATAGCGCTAGATTTTGGTAATATTGCAGGTCACTATTATTCACTATTTCACGTCCAGGATAGACTGACAGAAATGCTTTTCGTGCAAACCTTGTAAAGTAACGAACGTCCATTTCAGGAGGGTAGTATGCCTCTGCATCCATCCCCATGCGCTTAACAACTCGTCTTACGTCACCGAGTGTCATTGTGGACTCCGCCTCGCAGAGAGCGTACAGAATATGACCAGATTTAAAAACTGTTGTAAATGAATTATTTTGAGTGGATACATCAGGAATAATAAGACTAGTTACTCGTAGATTAACCCTAAAATAATCCTTGCAGATTCGTTCGATTTCTCTCTTTTTTTGAGCAGTATATTCGGCGTCACTCATTTGATAGTTATTATAGCATTTTTATAGAAAAAAGCAACTATCGAGAACATAAAAACACCTTAGGTATGCAAGGTACTTATGTTTGCGGGAGCATAAATTCAACGTAAGATGACATAACTATCCGTCTTGCTTCTAGTTTAGCTATCAACTAACTACTGCCATATCAATAGATTGTGACAGTAGTAGAACTTCAATTTACTGTCTTACTTTACAATCTAGGACTGATGTCGATTCATTATGCTCAATCATAAAAAAACGACCTACGTGAACGTAGATCGTTTTTTTATGGCAGCCCCTAATCGATGCACTTCGAAATGAAAAAGCAGACTAGACTCAACGGAAGCTAGTCTTTGCGATAGATGTTTAAGGGAGCGTCCTGAGGATTTTGAATGTAAAGATGAGGACTGTACAGTATTGGAAAAGCCACATTACCCATCCTCCAATGCTTACCTCGGAAGCTGACGGTTAATCAGGGCTCTCTCCAGTAGTTAGACCTATAAACGATGGCGTTATTCTTTGCCGTCCAGTACCGCTTTGCCCAAATCGCAGTTTTCTTGTCCAGTCTCAATTTCTCAGCGTCATTCAACCTGTTATATACGCGATTAGAGATGTACATTGGATGATCTCTGTCACCAAGATCACTCAATTTAACGGCTATATTGATGGCTTTCCCCGCCCAAACAAGGTCGTTGGCGACGCGGACTGATACCGCAATAATGAAGACCCCCGTCATTGGACGGGGGTTCATGGTTGAGTGATTTATGTAAGGGACGGGTTGAATAGAACGGTGATATGTACCAACTTGCTGGCTCTGACATGGTGCAAATGTGCGCTCATTGTCTGTGGCTCAACAGCACGCAGCGCATCTTTCACGGTGGTGTTTACTGCATTCGTACGTGCCAATGGCCAATAGTCTTCAGAAAGTGATATCGTGCATTTGTCGACATAGCCATGCTGAGCATAAATACGTCGTGCTTCGTGTTCAACACGATTAACAATCATTGGCAGTTCGTCATGAAACCTTGTAATGACTTCTTGAACCCAAGTCTGTTTCTGCGCCTGCTGCCTTTGTTCGTAGTCTGCACGCACTGTACGTTCGTCGTCACTGATAAATCCCATAAAGGTACTCCTTGTCGGTGGTCTAGGACTTGAAATATTATAATATAAAATTAATTATATGTAAAGAAAATCCCGCTCAGTCGTAATGACCTGAGCGGGTAATGGTGTTTGTCGCTATCCTATGTAGCGCGGCAAACTGAGGATTGTTTTGATCATCGGATCGTCGATGTTGTTGAACCAGCGGGGCCAGAACGCCAAAGACATCGGGTTGATCAAATTGGATTCGATTGCCAAACTTGTTTCAACCTTGGTGAGAATGCGTATACTGCAGGCGCGCGATGCGTCTTCATCCTCCTTGGGTCTCATGTACCCGAGGAATCTATCGTATTTCATGCGTTCCGGTTGTCCTAGTGGGGCGAATCCGATCTGCCGTTCAGGCAGGGTTTCCAACATGGTACCTCCTTGTACTCGGAAACTGGTGTTATTATAGCATAAACATGAGTAAAATGCAATACTGTTTGTGGTTTGCCAAAGAAAAACCCGCTCAGTCATAGTGACCTGAGCGGGTTTGAACGTGACCGGCAACCTGCTATGCAGTGACGCGCGGGCGACGTACGAGGGTCTTGACCAGTCGGCCGTTGATGTTGGTGATCCGGCGGGGCCAGATTGCGAACACGAACGGGAGGATGAAGCTGGATTCAATCACCAGCCTGGATTCGCCGTCTGAGAGCACGTACATGCTGTATGCACGCGCCTCATCGTCGAGGGTCAATATGTTCTGGTAGGTGCTATCGATACTGCTGCTTGCCGGTCGTGTGATTTTGCCAACCTTGATTGGCATACCGGGCAGGGTTTCCAACATGTATTCTCCTTGGTCTCGGAAACTAATTATATTATAGCATAAGTATTATAAAAATGCAATGATGGTGCGTTGAGAGCTAAAGTATTCTTCTGAGCTTGTAATCGATTACGAATAGAATCAACAAGATAAAGATTGCGGGTGCACCGAACAAATACAGATTTAGACCTACTGTGCTGACACAAGAGCTTTCCCCAAAAAAGCTAGGACAATATACACCCGTGGTATCCTGCCATATTCCATGTGCCAGTAGTAATGTGATAGCACAGCCCGCGATAATCATACCTACCCGTGCAATGATTCCGACGGCGGTGATTTTCTTTGGTTGGTGCTTCATGGCTTTATTATACACAAAAGGGGCTTAATGGCGCAAAGTGGTCATGCTATTGGAAGTCGATGGTGGAAGCACGATGATATAGCTTATGATAAAGTATGATTATGAAATCTCATCAGGCGTACCGACTGGCCGGATATTTATTATTGACCTTCGTCGCAATACTTTTAGCGTCAATCTCGGCGAAAAACGGTTCCTATAGCCCCCTGCCAACCAGTATTGAGGAACTACTATTGCCTATCCCGATATTACTAATTGCTGCAATACCTCTAGGTGTTGGGTTTTATGGCGTCCTAAAGATTAAAAGTAAATCATTACGAATAGTGGCAAGTGTCGTAATCGGTGTTATTGATGCCGCTCTGTTTTATCTGATATTCATTTTGATTCGAATATTGTTCATAAGACTCGGGTAGCAATCACAACGAAATCCATAAACCATAATCTGTTTATGCTATACAATTGACCTATGTCAAAAAGTACACGAAACAAAAGCTTCCTATCGAAATCATCCATTTTGCTGTTCACTTATACACTCATTGCGCAGACAGTTGCCGTGGCGATGTGGTTATTGATGCACCTGCAGAGACTCGACGTATTGCCATTAATTTTCGTTTTGGTAGGATCCTTATCACACTTTATTCTTGGCATAAATTTATTAGGTCACATTAAGAGTCGGGACACTAGTGGCACAAATCAATTGCTACTGATCGTCCCGGGTATAAGCAGTAGCCTCATTACTTTTGCAGGAATCGCGTATGTCCTAGCGCCTATTTTAGTGCAAATTCCGCTGCTGGGCGGTCTTGCTGTCTTGTGTTCATACTTTGTTCTGGGATTTTTGTTTACGAACAATGCAGTCCTGGGTATTTGGTTAGCCTCGTCAGCTTTGGCTTCGTTATACCTTGCGCTGATGCCGTATCGTAAACGGTGAATGATTTATAACGATGCTCTCAATTTAGTGTGGGTATGTAGGCGGACGCCTTGATGTTCTCGCTATTCTAGCGGCGAACATCGGCTAGCTACTGTAAAATCACAGATTTGACAGTAGGCGAACCTGTTGGCTGCGCCAACGGTACGAGTCCAAATCGCCGACAAGAAAAAATCCCGACCAAATGGTCGAGATCTTTTCTTGGCAGGGGCTAGTCGATGAGCTTAGAACCTTAAGATGAAATAATATCTAGCAACGGAGGGACTCGAACCCTCGACCTCCCTCTTCGTTAAAGGGGTGCTCTATCCATCTGAGCTACGCCGCCATAGACAATTGTATCAAAATGAATTTAGGCGATATATTTTATAGTTCGCCTAGATAGGATTATAGGTGCGGCGTAAATAAATCGTAGCGAGATCACGATTCCTGAAGCGCTATTTAAGAATATGTCGCTTTTGAAATATAATTGAGACGTGACTATCCATAATCAAAAACCACACCCCCGTGTCCTCTTTGTGAACTTTGAAAATTCAGAGATGGATGAACTGCAACCAATAATTGATCTTTTCCCTGTTCATAAGTTCATCACTTATAACAATTTTAAAGTTGATCAAACGGAATACGACGTGGCTATAGTGAGCAGTGATGCTGATGTGTCACAGATTGCATCGCACATTTTTGTCATTGCTTTCGGAACTGATAGCTTAGGAAAACAAGCTCGAGAAAAGTATTGGGCTGAATTTGATTTCGAATACAATGTATCAGCGGCGACAGAGTTTATCGAGAATGATGATTTACGCGATGAGCGCCTATCGAAACTTATTCAAGATACCCTTCTATCAATCTATCTTAATGCAAATAGCCACCACCATGGTTTGATCGCAAAAGCCGTCACCCATAAGGGTACATACGGCTCCTCTTATCAGAAATTTTCCGGTTGGATATCGCTTCTCTCTGATCAACATGAGAATATATTTTCAGGTTATGCAATTAGGTCGCAAATTGCTGAACGCCCCGCTGAGTTATGGAGACTCCCTGAGCTGGAATATGACGACATGAAGAGATGGGTGGAGTATCTTCTCGACAGGTGGCGGCTAACGCATCCTGAAATCTTTTCGTCTAGCGATGATTGGAAAAGATCCAGAGAATGGTCGTCAACTGAAGAGTTAAGACTCCTTGATGCTATTCAGAATGCAGGTGATATATTTGAGTCCGCTAGAGTTAACTATGAAACGGAACTACAGACTTTACAGAATCAGTTAACCGGAGAGCATGCAAAGGCAGATGCTGGCGCGCGTATGCTCCTTACGTCTCAGGGTGATGACCTAAAGGATTCCGTTAAGAGTACACTTGAATTTTTTGGGTTTTCTGTTGAAGATTATGACGAAACCTTGAGTAAGCAAGGGAGGGGAACGGACAAATTACAAGACTTAAATGTCCGAACGACGGTTGGCGAAGAGCCATGGATTTCTCTAGTCGAGGTCAAGGGGTACAAAAAAGGGGCTAAGCAGGGTGATTTACTTAAAATCTCTCGTTTTGAAAAGCGTTACATGCAAGAAAATGCCGGCTCGCCGCCCAATGCAACATGGTATGTAGTTAATCATGACATTGAAGAAAGTCCGGATAGGCGACATAAAGCCTTGGCAACTAATTTATCAGATGTAAAGGTTTACGCAGAAAATGATGGTCTAGTTATCGATACTGTCGATTTGTTCAATTTGCGTACGTCAGTGGAAACTGGAGATTATACAAATGAACAAGCACGAGATATTCTCACGGGACAAAAAGGATACTTTGAACAATCTAAAACGATTCGCAAAAAATCCAAAGATAAGTAGAGTGCCGTTAGCAAACTTTTTATAGCCTTGGTATAATACCAATTGTCTACACAAGCAACAGTTTTATTTATATCCGAGAAGGGGCGACCTATTCTCGACAAACAATGGATGTAAATCTGTTGCTGGTGTAGACAACCTAGAGATAGGTTGTCCTTTTTTATTAAGTGGGGGTATATATGGAAATTCTCGGTTTAACTTTTATTGTCATGGTTTTTATTTTCTGGTCTATATTTGTGGTCTCAAAAGCCATGAACGGGCAGTCTAGGATTACCAATAGAAAACGCTATAAGTATTGGCTCAAAACTGATATTATGACGCCGACAGAGCGAACGTTTTACAAAACCTTAATTCAGTTGCTTGGCAGTGAGTATTTTGTCTTTCCTCAAATCCGCCTTTCCTCACTGTTGAACGAAAAGGTTAAGGGGCAAAGCTGGAAAGCGGCACTATGGAGAATTAATCAAAAATCGGTGGATTATGTTGTTTGTCATGTTGAAACGTTAAAGCCGGTTTTTGCCATCGAACTCGATGATTATACACACGATAGTCATGAACGAATGCAACGTGATGCTGATGTGGAACAAATTTTTGCCTCAGTTGATTTTCCACTACTGCGTATCAAGGTAGGGACTCCGTCAGAAGAGGTGGCAGTGGTTTTGCAAGAGGCTCTGCGCAGGTAGTATCACCTACCCCCCTATAAATATAGGTATGGAAAAAATCAGAATAGGATAAAGTTATATAAGCTACTGAGAAAATATATATACTTAGAGGTCCATACTACTTATGCTAAAATATGGGCTGTGAGTAAGAAAAAAAATACATCCAAAGCGTCCTTGGTCCCACTTGCTCTATTAGTACTTGCAGCCGTTGCATTCAACATCATATGGTCTACATACGTTATACAGAATAACTTGCCTAAAAATATATTTCCCCAGAGTAACCTTGAACAAGGATATTGGGGACCGATTTTAGCTTACGCTCCTCTTTTTGTAACATCAATTGGTGGGTGGGTCGCTGGCGTGAAACTTATTTTATTGGCTTTTTCAATTAAAATTGACAATCTTTTAGCATGGTCTATCGGAATCCTCCTAGGCTCATTGACGGGTTTTTCAATATTATGGAAAATTTTTGAGTATTTCTTTACCCATTAGAATATGAAGAACAGCCCCCGGATTTCTCCGGGGGCTGTTCTTCAGCAATTGCGTTGAGCTTACTGACTAATGAAGTCTGTCAGAACCTCCTTGTAGGCAAGTTGGCCGTTGGCGTTCGGGTGGAACGTGTAGGCTTGGTCGATTAGTCCTTCGTCGATTCCGTTGAAGTAGCCATCGACTGTGCAGATCTCCGTACCAGCGAAGTGACCAGGAGAATCCGTTGGATCGACATACTGGAACCTGTAGTCCATGAAGTTGGATACGGCCGTCGAAATGACACTGTCCAATTTTTCGACGATCGCCTCAGCCGCCATGGCTTCCCCGAGCGTGAGATAGTCGCACCGCGGCTCGAGAAGGGAGTCTGACAAGTACGACAAGCCCGTCAGTACGTAGGGGTAGCCCATGACGTACACTCGAACGGCACCGTTGTTCGTAGTAAGCTTGTCGGCGATGTCCTGGAAGAGCTCTGTAAGGGCATCTGGAAGGTAATCGCCTCGCGACGAATTGGTCATGATGTCCCAGCTCTCTTCGTACACGTCTGACTCATCATCACATTGATCAAACGGACCACCGAATACGCACGTGGTAGCGAAGTCCTTGAACTTGATATCGTTCCCGCCGATTGTAATCGTAACAACTTCGGTCTCTTCGGACAAGGCATCGAGCTGCGATACTTCACTATCTTTGCCATTACGGACATCACCGGTGGTAGCTCCGGAGCACGCAACGAAGGACATGGAGTCGAACTCCATGTCCTCCTGGAACAGGCGGGGGTAGGAAGCGCTACTCCGATGACATTGGTTGTAGCTTGTGTCCGTACCCATTTCAAACGGCGGATTACCTTCACCGCTTGAAAACGAGTCACCCATAGCAACGTATGCTGCGTGCGGTGAACTCGTCGGCGGCGTATCGCCCTCATATCCACTGGGATACGTTACGTCAAAATTAAGAAAAACCGGCGCCCAATGCATATACGTATACGACGTGAAATCGATTGCCATTGCCGCATTTACTGCGGGTGACGAAACGAGGACGTGCTGCGTAACACGCGGCTCGCATTGGTGACCACTGGCGTTAGAAAAGTATATCCACGCCGTGTGAACGTTGCCGTCGGCCATAAGCGTTGGGCCGAATGGCGAAACGCTATGAAAAGATGCCGTACCGGTGTCATTTCACCATATCTCTAGCCATGCGTCCTGAGCACCACCATATGCGCTTAGGCTTGAACCAAAGCTATTCAGTCCAGCATCTGTGCTGTAGATCTGCGCTACGCCCCAACCGGAACCATTCCCAAGAGCGGTTTCGAGATCATCAATCGCGTCGGCTGCATCTCCAGAAGATATACTCCCACCGATATCCCATTTAGAGCTATCAAGGAGTATCGCCTTCCAGGAGTTTGTTAGATCTACAGTGTGACTGGTGCATGTCACGCCCGTCCATGGCTGTGCGTGGTATGAAATGGTTAGCGACCCACCGCTGACTGTTATGTTGTCATAGTCCGTCGTTGCATTTGCCGTGGACGGAAATGATAAAAATGCCGTCATCAATGCAATAACCATCAGGATACTGCGTACCTTATGCCTCGTCACTGCCATGTTGCTTCCTGTCTTTTCGAATTTTTCATGAACGAGACCGCAGATATTAATCTACGGTCTTTATATTTTGCTGAAGAACTTATTAGTTTTAGCAGGTATTTTACGAAATGTCACTATTAAAGTTACCAAAGACTATGGAACAGGGTGTAGGATAGCGGTTGTATCTGGAATGTAGGACAGCGGCTTCGCCTTTTTCGCTCGTTCGCAAAAGAAAATACTTCGTGCTTTCTTTTGCTTCACTCGCTGCACCGAACCTACCTCTGGCGTCTTGCTAAAGCAATCCGCGAGGTAGGTTCGGGTCCAAACAGTACCGGCAAGAAAAAAGACCAACACGCGGTTGGTCTTCTTTTCTTGGCAGGGGTACATGGATGAAGATAGAACTTTTTACTCTGTTAGTGAAAACGCTATTTTAGGAGGCAAAAATGTTTAGGTTAACTTCATCCTCTCTTTATGACCAGTCTACATTTTATGATAGGTTTTATAAAGATCTTCGGAGTGCAAGGCGTCGCGTAGTCATAGAAAGCCCGTTCATTACTCAACGTCGCTCTACGCCCCTGCTCACCACCATATCAAAGCTCAAAAAGCGCAGAGTCGAGGTTATAGTGAACACAAAACCGATCGAGGGGCATGATTCACAATACCAAGATCAAGTGGTTGCGGTTGCAGAAATGCTGCAGGATCTGGGTGTGAGAGTGCTATATACAAATGGCCACCATAGAAAGATCGCAATCATTGACGATATCCTCTACGAAGGTAGCTTGAATATACTGTCTCAAAACGACAGTTGCGAACTAATGCGCCGCATAGATGACGCCTCATCGGTACGAGAGATGCTACGCTTCATAAGACTGGAAAAATGGTGCAAATGATATGATAGATAGCATGGAGTATCTAGCTTTAGGTGCCGGAGTTACATTCGGTCTTGCCTATCTACATTTGTCACAGGCCATCGACTGGATTCTTGTTGTGATCCACTACGCATTCTTTAGGTCAAAGGAGAGTTTCTATGGGCTGTACGATAATACGGAGCAAGAATCAGTCTACGAGCATCTGAAGCATACGGAAACAATAGCCGTGAAAGATTACGCTGACTATTTACGCATACATCAAGCAGCTCGCCCTTCAGCGTATAAGAGGTTCAGAAGGTACTACGACACACTAGTGCGCGTAACACTGGTTCGCGTTCTACCCATAACACTACTGCCAGCTATCTTGTTTTGGTCTAATTGGCACTTCTACATTGGCGGTGCACTCATAGCTTTCACCGTATTGGCGCTCTATGCGATTATCGTAAAGCCCCGTGGTGCTGGTGCTCGCAAGCGACTAATGGTATTCGCTGTAATGCGAGACTATCTAAAAAACAGCAAGCAAGCTAAATAAAGATTAGATTGATTTTATTGTCGCAAGTTCATCATCGGGCTTTTTAGAAGGCTTCTTCTTGAGTTTAGATTGCTTCTTTGGGGCTATCGGTGCTACCGCTGCTTGAGTCTTTTCTTTTGGAGCCTCGGCTATTTCAGCCTTCTTAGCGTATAGCTCACGTGATGATTCAATGACACGCTTAGCGATTGATTCATCGCCTTGCTCTTCGACAACTACCGTCATACCAGACATCGGCTCTTGTGCGGTGACGGCGGATATGCGGACGTAGTATGAGTACGACGGCAAGTTGGCTATCTCTCCCTGTTGAATAAACGGCATAAATAGCGGTAAGACTAATCGTTCATCCGATGGGCTACCTGACCTGAAGCATACCACCGTGCCGACATTCGCAAGAATAATATCAACCAGTCGCTGTTCATCTTGTTGTGAGGTGGATTGTTCGGCCATTGTGAGGAATAGCTTATATTTTCTCGCCTCTGATAACATCTGTACGAAGCTTGTCGTGGCAAAGTTCTGAAACTCGTCTACATACAGGTAATACGGAGTGCGACTCTCTTGGCCTATGCGAGCACGCCTGAGGGATGCTGTTTGCAGCTTGGCAAGAACAGTCGTGCCGAATAGCGCTGAAGTATCTTCACCTAGAAGGCCCTTCGAGAAGTTGCAGATTAATATCTTACGGCCAGCTAGAATATCCTCAAAGTTGATAGTAGACTTTGGCTGCTCGATCATACGCCTTGCTGATGCTGAAAATAAGAAACGTCCAATCTTGGCAGTAATACCAGCTGCCATTTTGACTTTCTGCATATCACCAGCTTTTCCTAGCTCATTATTCCAAAAGTCACGCAGGTTTTTATCTTCAAGATTCTTCACAATCTTACGTCGATACTTTGCGTCGTTGAGCAGCTCAAAGATTGTAAATAGTGTCGGATTTTCTAGTGTTAATGCTGTCTGGATGGTGTTTCGTAATACGTATTCAATACGGTGGCCACCTGAATCGTCTTCGGAGAATATCTTACGAAGTACAGATATAGCCGCCTCAGTGATCAAATCCTTTTCGCGCAACAAGTCATCACCATCAAGATCTGGCGATAGCTCAAGTAGATTCATGCCTATCGGATGGGCTAGGTCATCGGGGTTTAGGTAAATAACATCGCCGAGTCGCTCTTCTGGTATATATCGTAGGATTCGCTCGGCAAGATCGCCGTGTGGATCAAGCACGGCAACACCATTACCGGCACGGATGTCCTGTAGTATTTGATAGAACAGCATGGTCGTCTTGCCATTACCTGTGCCTCCAATAACGTACATGTGACGTTCTCGCTCATCGGCCGTAAGTCCAATAGGCGTAACTGATTCATGGTGATGATTTTCACCAATGAGGACGGATAACTTCTTGCCAGACTTTAGTGACACCGGCGCAGGCAAAGTTCGGCTAAGCGACGTAATGAGATTATCTGTTTTACTTATCTGACTCGATGGGAAATGATAGAGACTTGCCAGTTCCGATGCAGCTAAGATAATACTAGATTGTCTGGTGATGGATGGTAGCCTATTGATCGCTAGATTATGCCTTCGCCTATCAATCAACGGTACAGAAGTCTTGGCCTTTAGGGATTGGTACGGCGGCACGCTGTAGCCATCCAGTGCAGACTTCATGGAACTAATATGGCCAGCAGCATCAGTACTTTTTACGAGAATACGTAGATTTACTTGAAAAAGAGGCTGTGTGACTTTTCTATGCATCGTCTCCATCAACTCTTGCTCGAACGCACTTAACGAGCGTGCTGGTCGATCAGATCTCACCACCTCAGCTTGTTGGTGTGCCGTACGGTTTTTTGAACGGTAGTAATCGCTGTATCCTGACATTGTACCGCTGTATATTTCGCTAGCCAGATCTGTCATACCTGATGACGCCTTGCCGAACATGTTCAAGATTTTGCCCATACCAGCGAACTGCCTGCTACCAACTTGGCTCAATATATTCTCATTACCTAGGATTCTATGCGATAGTATTTCGGCCTCGCGCATACGCACTGGCGTCACCACAAGCTGTAATGTAATCTGCTCGCCATCAGATAGATGTGTCATTGCACCGGTCACGTAGCTTAATGGGTCATGCTGTTCAAAGATTGATGTAAGAGTGAGTGGTAATACATAGTGGCCATTTTCTCGAAACTCAATCACCTTATCGGCATCGGTATTGTTGCGAGAAACTTCTTTCACTTTAGAGTCAGGAATGTACGATGTAATGGCTTTTTGAATGCTCTTCGAGCGTAACGTTTCCAATTGAAGTAAATAGCGGATGCCTTCTTTCCGTGTCGATACAATCTCTAGGCTAAAGGTCGGTAAACGCCCTAGCAGTTTATCTTTGAACGGTCGTGCAGCACGTGTACCGTGAATAACTGAAAATAGCTGCTCGGTGGCCTCTGGTGTTTTTGCAATTGTCGATGGCGGCGTTATCTCTAACCATGTCATCTCACGCACATGTAGGTAGCGACGATTTAATGCAGTTCGCACCAAAAGGAATATCAGCACAGCGCAGACAATAGATACGAGTGTGATAGCGGCTACTGGCCAATACTGTAAGGCGGTGTCGGCGAGAGAGGATTCGGAACCCATACGTCATCTCCTATTTTACTGTGAATGAAGTTGTAGCTTTCGGCCGCTTCCTTACTAAAGGTGCGCGTTGACACGACATTGATTGTTGGTGCATTCATCTCTGATATTTTCCATTCTCCGGTGGTATCGTTAACGCCAATGACGTAAGCGACGTGTCCATACTCACCGACATCGGTTTGAAATACTGCCCCTACCGCAGGCGTATTATTCACCACGTAGCCATCACGTTTCGCATAATCATCCCACGTATTTGCATTGCCCCAAGTTGTCGGTATTGGACTACCAGCCCACTTGCGCATTGCGTACGACCACCACGTGCAGTTGCCCCAGGCGTAGGTATTGTCGAGCATCGGCGGCCCCATGTAAAAACCCATTGTTTCAGCCGCTTTAGCATCAGGCGCATTGGCTAGCCAGCTGAGTGTTGGCATACCGAGCGAGAACACTGCCATGACAGGAAGTGTCAGGACGACGAACATCGTCACGATTATTAATGCAAGTAAGCGTTTGACCTTGAAGCCAATCGCAAAAATACTTACAGCATTGTTCACACGTACAACTCCGCAGGGTTCGTTGTAATGAGCGGGTGTTCCTTGTCTGAAGCAACGACCTTCACGGCAACGTGATTTTGATCAGCCACAATCAACGCGTCACCACGCTCACAGGTAAGCAGGAAGCTTTGTTCGTATTCGCTCAGGTTAAACTCACTGACCACGCCTTTAATGGTCGTGGTGTCTTGCCGCATCAATATTCGCAGTGCCGACTGAGACGCTATAGCCCGACCATAATCACTCTTTAAGAAGTCGTTAGCTTGCTGGGAGATAATTGATACGCCAAGATAGTATTTACGTGCGCGACGAACAAGACCAGCCACAAAACGTGCTGATTCTTCATGCTCGAGTAGTAGCCACCCCTCGTCGATGATAAGTAGTCGTTTTTCTGGTTTTGCCATCACCTGATTCTTCACGAAATTAGAGATAATGAGCATCATAATTTGACGTAGGCTCTCCGGTAGATCTTTGATATCAAAGATAACCAGTCGATTATCTAACTCAATGTTAGTCTGCGAATTAAAGACATCGGCCAGTGATCCAGAGATATACTTTTCGAGCTTTTCACACAGCTTTAGTTGTCCTAGTTTATGCAGCTCGGTATACAAGTCTTCGAGGAGCGGTTGATTCTTTTTAGCTTGCTTGTAAATCTTCAGGATCGTCTTATCGACAGCAGCTTTTTCGCGCGAGGTCAGGCCTTCAGCCATCAGTCCAATCACTTCCATGAGATCCTGCGTGTGTTCCGATAGGTCGGATGCCTTTGAGAAAGTGGTCGCAAGGTCGAATGGGTTTATCTTTTGCTTGCTCTTAGCCGATAGCTTAATATACGTACCGCCTACCGATTCAGTCAGTCGCTTATACTCTCGCTCAGGATCGATCACGATAACACGCGTACCTTGCATGAGTTGGCGCAGTATCTCAACCTTTGTCGTATAGCTTTTACCAGCGCCAGACTGAGCAAAGGTAATCGAGTTTGCGTTATGCAAACTAAAGCGATCAAGAATCACCAGTGAATTATTCGACTTATTAACACCGTAGAGAATACCGCTCTCTTGTACTAGCTCAGATGACATAAATGGAAATGTTAATGCAGCGCTGGAGCTATCAAGGTTTCGCTTTTGCGCTAACTGATCTTCGGCTCGCGGCAGGATAGATTGCAAGGCTTCAAGCTGTTGGTACCGTGCTACTTTTGAATAGAACAATCGAGCCGACATTGTCGCTTCGAGTAGCTTTGTGATCTTATTCAACTCTTCAAGACTTTCAGCCCGAATGCAGACATATATGGACATTTGGAATAGTTTTTCTTGGCCACGTTGAATCTTATCTCGCAGTTCAATCGCAGACTCGAGAGGATCGGTAATCTCAGAGCCGACGATCTTACCAGCTCGCATCATGGCGCGTTTCGTACTTTCTAGCTCGGTAATCTTACGATGTAGTTTTGGCAGCGCAGACAAGGCACTCACCTCGTGGACGTGATAGCTGATATCTGTGTCGTGATTAAAGTTAATCAGACTATCCATCCAGCCGGAATTAGCCACAAACGGATATCCAGATATGTAGAGTGTCCGCATATATACACCGTCTATATTGAGGTAGTCGATATTTTCCTCAAGTCCTGCGTATGACAAGATGTCGACAGCATCTTGCTCACCAAACGTGATATTTAATTCTTTTTTACGCTCCAATCTTGCTACCTTTCTTTTTTTGACAGGTGCGGTGATTGGATCAAGAATCTTGGTTCGCATAGTAGTGGCTAGCTTATTCACTATACCTCTCCTCTCTGCACGAGTGCTGTATGGATAATAGATAACGCCTGCTCAGTAAGTGGCTGCAGCTTTGCCTGTGTTGGGCTATAGAAACTGTAGAATAGATCAAGCACCTCAAGGCTATCTAGTTGATCGGTATGCATGCCGAGTCGAGCGATACCCTTGGCTATAATGTCGAGCTTTATTTTCATCTGCTCACTTACGAGATCAAAGTCTGTTTTTCCGCTTAATTTATACGGCACGATGATATAAAAATGACGAGTTAAAATCTTGTTATCAGTAATGAGTGAGCGGATAAACTCGTCGTAGTTTTGTAGCTGCTGCCTGTAGATCGGTATGGTTTCACTCTCATAACGCTCGTTAAGGTCATCGAGGTACTTATCCATATCAATCTCGCGAGTGCGTACCAGTATTTGTAAGTTAGAGCCGACCGAGTTGAGGAAGCTTTCATACGTTTCAATAATCGCATCTTGCTCCTCTTCGCTGCGCAACTCGAAGTTCAGCGATGATACCTGTAGTATCGCTCGGTATTCGTTGTTTGGTAGCATCAATATGCCGTCACGAACTCCTTTGATGGCAATTTGTCCTCTGGAGCTAGCTTTAGTCTTCGATTTCTGTAAAGCGAACATGTAGATTTCCTTTCTTACCGGCTTCTAGCCGAAAGTTAGTGGCTGGGTTTTCAATGGTAGCTAAAATTCTGGCGGTGGTAGGTATATCAAGTTGATTGAGAGAGGTCTTTTTGGCTGGCTTCTTTTCTGTCGCTTCTTTAGCTTCTGGTGCTACGGCCTTGCCGTGATACTCATCTCGACCGGTCGTAACATTCTTGTTAAATAGGTAGTATTTTGGTCGAAGATTGTAGCGAAGTATGGTGACGAGCCATGAGGCTAGGATCTTGCCTTTGATGCGGATTGATAGCAGACCGAACAGTAATGCAACAATACCCATAATCACGTATTTATAAAGTGCACCGCCCATGAATGGAGGCAGGAGCAGGAATATACCGGCGGCAGCGAATACGGGAACGATCAGTAGCAGGATCTGCGAGAATCCAAGATTGCCAATGATTCGATCCTCAACGGTCGTCACTTGTGCTGGTACAACGGTCATTTTCATAGCGTTTTATCCTTACTATTATTCCTCGGTAGAGTTGAAGAGGCTGGCACACGAGTTACTTTAACGGACGGAGCTTCGTAGGTCGTTCCTGTCTTTGCGGACGACCTTGGCTTTGTTGGCGTAGCAATGTGCGCTATTTCGGCCGTGCCTTTCTTGTTTTGGTAGCGAACCGTTTGAGTCTTACCTGTACTGACAGCCCGTGACTCAACGCTGCGGATCATGCGACTCTTTTTAGCCGTATCGGTCTTTGAGCTAATGGTGCTTGCGGCCGCTCTTGTTTTACCGCTCAGATAGCTTACGCCGTTTACAAACTGGCCCCCGAGCTTTCTCATGTTACGTGCGCCCATACTTACGTGGCTAAACTGCATCATGACACTCTGAGCTTTTAGGAGCATCAGGATAGTTGCAATGCCCGTCACCATCGCCATAAGAGTGTCTGGTACGGCATTGTCGCCTGACGCTGTCGCCATGCCAGTGAACAGCGAGGCAGATAGCTGCAGTATGACTACGTGGACGAACAGCACGAAGATAGTTGTAAGGTATGTTTTGAATGCCGTTTCTGCAAAGTCACGGAAACCAGGTATTAACCAGATAAGACTCACGATTGGTGCGAGTACTGCTCCGATATAGAGCGTGACAAGACGCATGACGTAATAAACCAGCAGTACAATCGAGCAGATGACAAAACCGACCATAATCAGTAGCGCGGCAATACCTAGACCAGATGTCTGTTCGACTACTTTCATCAAGGTGTCCCAGACGGATGACGATCCAGAGATTAAACCGACCGCCTTGATGAGTGCATTAGATAGCGCAATAATGCCGTCGATCAGAAATATTGAGGTGTTCATTAGAACAAATATCATGGCGACCCGTGGGACAAGGTGTTTTGGCTCGACTTCATCAAAACCAAGTGCCGATGCACTCATGACATGAAAGCCGATCAACACCAGTACAAGTATGAATAATATGTTAGCTATACCCACCATGGCCAGCCAAAAATTAAAGACACTCGGATTACTTGCCATAGCGGGCGTACTGGCGGTAAAGAAGTCGAGCGCACCTAAGAATGGCGTCGCTACTCCGTTAACTATCTGCGCCAAGACTCCAGTAATGGCCTTGACGACCATATCAAGGAAGCCGTTGCTTTGCTGCTCCTCTTGCACCGCCTCAAGACTAGGCAGCGTGGCGTTGCCGGGGCTTTGTGGCGTGCCATAGGCATTGGTCAGGATGGTTGTGAGCGTTATGGCAGCGAGCACAATAATCAGACCAAGGAGTGCCTTTTTCAGCACGTCTTTGGCGTGCTCCATTTGGTCAGGCTTACCGCTACTCGTTATGTATAGATAGCCAGCTTGAACAATAAAGAAAACACAAACGAGACCGGCGAGGCCAGATAATATCTGAACCACCGGCATAACATACTCACGCATCGAGGCGATTGCCTGCGATGTGTCAGCAAACGTACCTAGACCCATCAAGAGGGCATCTTCAAAACCCCACATATTCAGGTGTTAACCTCCAAACGCCTGTGTTGCGAGTGTTGTGACGATATTTGCGAGCACAAAGGCGGCAATGACAATAGCAAGCCCTATAGCAGACCACGTAAGCGTTCTCTTAGCCTTATCGAGCTGCTCTGGATTACCGGAACTCGTGATATAGGTAAAGCCACCAGCAACAAAGAACCCAGTTGCGACGAGTCCTGCCAGCCCTGCTAGAACAGTAATGACGCTTCTGATAAAGTTTTCTACGTTACTCACACCGCCTGGTGTTTGTGCAAATGCAGGCTCTGCAAGTATAATCGGCAGTCCAGCTGCGATAATCAATGCTAATATAAGCGATGTCTTTTTTAGCCCCACTTCAGCTCCCCTCATGTTTAGTTACAATTCTCCCACTCAGCACAAAAATACCAGAGGTGGGAATATGTTACAAGACGGCACTTTGAGGGTACTAAATACCCCAAAAGTTCGTTAGGTACTTTGAGGTAACTGTAGTTTTAAGATAGATGGGCGAGAAAATATTAAAACACTAGCAAAATGAAATTGCAATAAAAATTACAAGTTAGATTATCGGAGTCAGTACGTATAGTGGGCCGGCGCAGGACTACGTCTTTGAGCTTCTACGCTTATTGCTTGGTTGCTTAAAAGCATAGCGCAAACCTTTGTGAGCGAGCGGCTCATCGGCAAAGCGTCCAAACAGATGCAGGTGCGCATGGTCTACATTTTGCCCACCGACCGCATTAATATTCCAGCCGAGATTATACCCATCTGGCTTTGCCTCATCTAGCATGCTTTTAGCTGTCGGTAGAAGATCCCTTAGTGCAGCCCACTCCCCTTCGTTAATATCATACGGGGTTTTAATATGGCGCTTCGTGATGAGCATATATCCATGCTTGAGTTCACCATCGACCATGTCAGTGATATACCACAAATCGTCCTCATACATTATATTGCAACGCAATATATCGTTCGGTATACAGAATGGACATGCGTTACTTGCGGTCGTCATATCTGTTAGTATACCAGATATAGAAGGGCTGTTATAGAATGGAGATATGAGTCGTCAATTAGTATCAGAAAAAGTCGTTGTATCGGCGCCGCTATCTTTCAGCGGATCTGCGCAGCGCATTTGGAAGATTACTAACGTCGAGAATCCTATAGCTAAGTTTGCCTTAACTTTGATTGCGATAGCTCTCATTATGGGCGCATGGATGTTTGTTCTATGCTGGTATTTCGTGATGTACGTACTGTTTGGCGTATTCCTCTTTATCTTTAGGCTGTTTACTCGCAGCAGGCGTAAAAACAAGCGTGATAAGTTACGCCACCGTGAAGTCCTCGACGCTATCCAGCAGCGTAAACAGCTCTAGCCACTAATCCGCCAAAACAAGTTTTGACGTAACTTCGACTTTTCGTAGAAAAATCGAAGTGATAATAAGTTCACACACTACCGTTGTCGATCGTAGATTCTTTTTGCCTTGTGTATGTTTTCGTGGTGGGTATCAAACCAGCTAGCAAACTCTTTGGATAGCTTCAGCAGTTCCAGCCCAACCTCAGTTAACTTATATTCAACCTTAGGCGGAACGACAGGATAGACAAGCCGTTCAACTATGCCAGTTCGCTCCATCTCTCTCAGTGTTTCGGTAAGAACCTTTTGTGTAATACCGGGGAGGCACTTCGCAAGCTCGGAGTGGCGCTTCGTATCGCCACTAAGTGTCACTGCAATGCGTAATGTCCATTTGCGAGCCAAAAGACCCACAGTGTGTTCGCGTAGACGTCGTCTTGTACGTGTTGGCACAGGAAATCCTCCTCATGCAGCAGACTCGTTCAAACGCTAGGTAGGCCTAAACTTCGTTGAAGACCGACTTGCTGCCTAATAAAAAGGCGCTCCAAGAGATACACCCTCGGAGCGTCGCAATACTATACAAGACCCTTCAAAGATAAATGTAGCACATAAAACAGCGAATCGTCAATGACAGTTAACTTTGCACAGCAGCCATCAGCTCTGCATAAGTACTCACTGCGCTATATTTCACCGTATCGTCGCTAATCTTGTCGAAGTGCCGCCTAGCACACTCTATCTTAGCTCTTTCAACTTCGCGTAGTTGAATGTCGCTAGTGTCGCCCTTAGTCTCGGCCACGAAGTAAATGTGCTTAACGGCGCCTTCGCGGAATGTGATTGCCCAGTCTGGATTATACTTGCCCATTGGCGTGTTGATGTAGAACCCACTCGGCAGCTTGACGTATAGCTCTATATTCTCAGCGATATCCATCTCACTAGCAAGGTCTTTTTCGATACTTGAATCGTAGCGGATCTTATCGAAGAGGTGCTTCTTGGTATCGATAATGTTTTTGCCGTATTCACCCGTGATTGTTGGATCGACAAATATCTCCTCGGCATTCCATCGTTCGTCGAGTTTGTCGTAAGTGATATGCTCGATGATCGTGCTGGCTTTTTGTTCATCAATCAGTTTTATCGTTTCACGAATAAACTCTTCAGGATTAGCACTAAACAAGTTAAATACAGCCGGTTCTATGCGGGACAGAATCTCTGCGACAGTACGGCGTGTCAGGCGAGTCACTGTCGACACTTCACCGATAAGGTCGTACGTCACCCCACGAGAAGCAATCTCCTCAAGCACCACCTCACGGCCAACAAGCTTTTTCATCTCTGGGCTTGCATCTTGCTTGGTGTTCTTTAGGTAGCCTTCGGTAATAACAATTGTCGTTTTCGATACACGTAGCTTTGCGTTGAGCGCGCTCACACACGAATCAACAAGTTTAGCCTCATCAAACTGCACTGTATAGTACGTCTTTGAGTTGATACGCTCCCATAACTCCTTGAACTCTTTACTGGCAAATTTCTCTTGGCTAAGGTTGAGTGTTGCCTTGGCGCGGGCATTTGATACCATAGGGTTCTTCTTCGGATCATAAATAGACTCAATAAGTAGTAGTGCACTTTCAGCATGCGGCGCAAGCTCTGGTGATACAGCAGCTAGCACTTCACTAATTTTTTGAGTGCGCAATTCTGGCGACATAGCATGGAAGTTGTCGGTCGGCTGCCCATCGGCAATCAGGCCTGAATCTTCAAGGCGCACAAATAGTCGTGCTGCGTCACGTCCGTTCACCTCAACCTCGTTACCGGCGTTATCTGTCCATACCTGACCTTCAAACAGCTCTTCCGTAATCTCTTTCGGACGGTTCTTGATGACTTCATAAAACTCGTCCTGCAGGGCCTTAGCGAACTCCTCATAGCTCTCGTTTGCAATAACCGTCAATGAGTTTACCTCGTGTACACCATGAGTGCCCAGCACTTCAGCATCCATGCGCTCGCCGTCACGGTTGACGCTTAAGCGGAGACCACGGCCAATCTCTTGCCGTTTCTTAATCTCGCCGCTGCTGGTGCGTAATGTGCAAATCTGGAACACGTTCGGATTATCCCAACCTTCACGTAGTGCGGAGTGGCTAAAGATAAAGCGTACAGGTTCTTCATTGCTCAGCAGGCGCTCCTTATTCTTCATAATAAGATCGTAGGCACTAACATCGCTCGACTCGCTTTCGCCACGCTTCACCTCGCTATCAACCGCTCGGCCTTTTTTATCAACCGAGAAGTAGCCAGCATGAATTCGATGGCGTTCGTCACGCTCTAGGAAGGTGCGATACTCTTCCTCTTCACCAAAAGGCAGCTGCTCGAAGAAGCGATCAATTGCTTCTGTGTATTCCTCTTCAAATATTTTTGCATACACGCCTTTTTGATCTTCGGTTTCGTAATCTTTATACTTGGCCACTTCGTCGATAAAGAATAGTGAAAGTACCTTGATACCTTTTTTGTAAAGTTCACGTTCTTTCTCTAGGTGACTCATAATTGTTTCACGTATTTGTATACGCCGAATATCTTCAGCGCTACTGTCGCCGACAACTTCACCCGGCTCTAACCGTAAGCCGTTGGTGAACTCGACAAATCCATCGCGTGCATCGATGTTGCTAATAGTGTAACCGTTACGGTAGGCCTCGATCTCACCGGAGTGAGTGTAGATATTATCACCGTGTGCGAATGACTTTACTTTCTTGCCTAGGCCAGTACCAGATTTTGTATTGTACTCAAACACCACGGTGGCACTCGGACTTTTATTCGGATACACATTAATGCGCTGTAGGTACAGGTAGCCATTAGTAGCGGTAGTACCGCGGACGGATATACCCTTTACGGTAATCTTTTTGACCAGTTGTTTCTGATAGGCGTCAACCGCATCAAGTCGATACACCATATTGAAGTTTTCGCGGTGTGTGGCTGAGTAGTTAACGTAGAACAGCGGATTAAACTTACCGATGCTATCTCGTGTCACGTTCTTGCCACCTGTCACACCAATAACACTCTGTGGCTCATCAATCATCACGATAGGATTGACCGATGCGATTACATCAATTGGGCGGCGGCTGCGGAAGCTATCGAGCTTCATGTATATACGACGCGCATCTTTACCGCTAGCGTTAAAGGCTTGTGTATTGACGATCATAACGTTAATACCTGGGTCTTCGGCAAAATTATCTAGCTCGTTCAGCTTAGTCGAGCTGTACACGAATGCTCGACACGCTTTGCCGTATTCTTCACGGAAATGATCGGCGGTGATCTGAAAGCTTTTCGCCACACCTTCGCGAATTGCCACACTTGGCACCACGATAATGAATTTACTCCAGCCATAGCGAGCGTTCATCTCGTACATCGTTTTGATGTATGTATATGTTTTACCGGTACCGGTCTCCATCTCGACAGTAAACACAGGGCGCTCGACAGTCTCTTTGCGACCATCATCCCATACAACCTTGCTCGTCATAGTTTCGAGTTTGTTGTTAGCAACAATACCTTGTTGCTTCTGTACAGTTCGGAGATTTTTCAGCATGTCCTCTGGTCGCAGGCGGATCTCGGAGTTACCCCAGCCGCTGTCAAAAGCGCTCGTTTGCTTACCGGAGCCTTGGTCGACAAGAAACTTGCGAGTCTCATTTGGTTGCCCTGTAAACACATCGCAAACCGCATTCGTGGCGTCCTCTTGGAACTTTTGATGTTTAAAACGTAATTTCATAATATATTATCTCGTAATCTTACTTTATCTATACCCATTTAGATCTGTGTCTAACTTGATTTATTGTATAGCTTGTGCTATATTGAATATATCAAGACGAAAAGAGCCCCGAACGGTTAACTGCCTAAGGCTCTCTTTTCTTTTTTAGGGACACTCTTAGATCGCTTCTCTATTTTATTTCTTACATCCGCATCACCAAGGTAGGCAAAGTATGTCCGTGAAATCGATTTATATAGCGACGATGCAAACTTCTTATTTGGAAACAGAATCTTTTCAAATCTTTTTTGCTCTATCAGAAAGTCTACCAACATCTTGTAGTCGCCGTCGCCCGATACAAGTACGACCTTTTCAAACTTCTCTTTAAGATAGAGCCGTTTCATGACGTTAAATATAATATCAGAATCAACATTACCTTTCTTCTTGCCAAGCATTGCGCTATTATGCTCCCGGAAAACGAGGATAAAGCCGGCGTCTTGGATGTATTCGTATAGGTGCTCGTACTCTGCACCGTCTATGACGTACCCCATGTAATAGAATGCTTTATCTACCTGATATTTTTCTAGTAAGTAGCGACGGAATCTTTTTAGATCTACCCTCCATGATGGCGTTGTGTCGACAGTTCCCATTTTTAGATTCTGACCATCAATATATGCTATATTGCGAAGTTTATCTTCCATTTTAAATCACCTTCACCTTGGTGTCAGAGCTGATTATGCGGAAGTGCTCGGCGAGGTTTACCTTGGCTTGTGAGTTCGGGAATGAGCTTTCTTTAAATACAGCGGTGAGCGGCTTTAGCTGCGCTATTTGCTTGATAGCCTCTTCGCTAATTTCATCTGTGAAACACGCCACGAGACCAGAAACTTCACCGAAGTAATCGTATTTATAGACAGTTGAACCATCTATCTCTACGGTTTCGAGTGGCCTATTAAGCTCCCATGCAGTCGCGGTGAGTACGCCATACAGCACGATCGGAAGAGCGTC
>JAUPWL010000002.1 GCA_030916565.1 Patescibacteria group bacterium
CGCACCGTTAAAATCGAAGAGGACATCGTGACGATGGGGACCAACGCTCGTAAAGCCTAGTATCCTGTCACGGTCGGTTGCCGATTCTAGATCTGCCAATAATTTCTGTTCATTATCCGCCGCTGTATGTGAATAGCGAATTGTCACAATATCTTTTGTCTGAGCAATTGTTCGATATGTCGATTGCAATCCGGAATTTAAACGTTCCGATAATCGCCGCCGTACATCAATGATCTGTGCGCCATACTGCGCCAAACTCACGTTCCATGCGAATAGAGCATTGTCTGATGCGCCGGATTTGAGTAATCGATTGCGCTGTAATAACGCTCGTTCATAACGTCGCAGGACTCGGCTATACCCAGGAATTAATTGCCCGGCAAACTGATCAATAAACTGCCTCCGCCGAGCAGGCGATCCATGTAATAGACGTAAATCATCAGGTTCGAACAAGACGACCGGGTATTTTGTATTCTGCGACAAACGCACGCTAACTTTATCATCAACAACGAACTGTTTGGGTTTGGTCGCACCTGGTTGATATTTAACTGTACGGTTCTGATCATCAATCGTCAGTTCAATGCGCCACCAATCAGCATCGTGTCGCAGCAAATCACTATCGCTCGCTTTGAACGAATGACCGCCAAGCGCCACCATGATTGCTTCGATCAGTGATGTTTTTCCACTACCGTTTGGACCGGTAATCACTGTCACTGTTCGAGAAAATTTCCTCGAAAAGCGGCGGTGCGATCGGATGTTTTCGACTGCCAGCGAACGAATAATCATACTAACTCTTTAGTGGCATGATCACGTGCTGATAATCATTGTCGGGCGTGTTCGATTCCAGCACACATGGTGATAGTTTTCCACTGAATCGGAATGTCACTTCGTTACCTTCGGTGACTGCCAATGCTTCAGTTAAATAGCGCGAGTTGAGGGTGACCTGGCCATCAGTATTAATATCGGCCTCTGCTTCTGAGGTGTTTTCGCCTAATTCACTTGCAACAGAATGAAGCGATACTGTGTTTTTGTCGCTATTTGCAGTAATTGTCACACTACCACCTGATTCACGTGCGAACAGTCCGGCAACCTTGGTAATCTGTGCAAATTCCGATCGGCCAATTGTAATCACGGTTTCAGACGATGCGGGGATTAACTGGCGATAATCAGGGAAATTACCATCGATCAAACGACTCGTAATCTCGGCGTCGTTCATACGGAATCGTACTTGTGATTCATCGAACAGTACTTCGACTTCCGTCACATCATCACTGAGCGTGCGTAGTACTTCCTGCAGTGTTGATGTCGGGATAATTGCCGCAACATCACTCTTGGTTGCTACTAATCGTTTTTCGGACAATCGATAGCCATCCGTTGCCGCCAGGTAGAGTGCGCCATCATGCGAGTGCCAATAAACACCAGTCAATACAGGACGGGTAGAGTCACTACTGGTTGTCAGGATCGTTTGAGTAATTGCCTGTTTTAACGCTGATGTATCAATAGCATAAGATACTGCTGTTTTATCATTGATCGTTGGCAGTTCAGGAAAATCATCGGCAACCGCACCGTTGATTGTTGAGCTATAGCCTTCAGCTTCAAGATGTAATTTATTATCTTTTACTTTTAATGTCACCGTTGTCTTTGGCAGACTGGCAACAAATTCCGTAATCAAACGAGAGGGGACAGTAATCGCACCTTCGTTAATAATCTTGGCACCTATATGTTGTGTTGAGGCAATTTCTAAATTCGTTGCTGCAACCATTAACCGTGTACCATCGGTTCGAAGTAATATGTTGCTCAGTATAGGCAATTGCGTTTTTGTACCCGCAACACGAGACGCCGCACCAAGTGCACGAGTGAGATTTTCTTGTGTGACAGTCAGTTCCATTATTATTACCTTTCTTTACTTTTTAAATTTGTTGTAGTGGTTATAGGTAGTGTGGAAAGTGGGGAAAACAGGCCGATTAACAGATATAATTGAGCCATTTTTGCCTGTGGGAATCGTTGCGGGAAAAGGTCGGTTAAATCGGGTACAAAGCTGTGGTTATACACGTGTTGGCGAGGGCGAGTTGTGGTGTATACGCTCATCTGTGGACGTCCATCCACGTTTTTTCGGCGCTGTGACCCCACGAAGTTCACAACTTTTCCCCATGCAGAAAGTATAGTGCTAGGCATAAAGTCGCTCCCGTATCTCGGCAACTTGTTCACGAACGGTGAAATCTAACTTGATCGATTTTTCGATCTTTTCGACTGAGTGAATCGCAGTGGTGTGGTCTTTACGACCCAGCTCACTCGCAATCTTTGGAAAACTCAGGTGTAGTTCGCTACGCAAAAGATACATTGCAATTTGTCGCGGTGTCACGATATGTTTATCGCGCTGAGCACTGCAGATTTCTGCTGGTGACAATGAGAAGTATTTGGCGGTTTTGTCGATGATTTGTTTGGACGTTACGTGTTGTGGACGAGATCGTCGAACGTTACCTAGTAGTCCCTCAGCGGTACTGACATCTGGTGTTACACCACGCATCTCGGCGTAGGCGAGGAGTTGATTCAACGCACCTTCGAGTTCACGGATGTTTGTTTTGATATTGTTGGCGAGGTATTCAACAGTTTCACGGTCCAGTTCGATATTTGATAATGCTGCTTTTGCCTCAATAATCGCACAGCGGGTTTCAAAATCAGGCATTTGAATATCAATAGGCATGCCCATTTCGAATCGACTGCGGAGACGTTCGGTCAATGTTGGAATACTCCGAGGTGGCTTGTCGCTCGTGATGATGATCTGTTTATTATTCTGGTGCAGTGCATTAAATGTGTGGAAGAATTCTTCCTGTGTCTTTTCCTTGTTGGCAATAAACTGCATGTCATCGATGATGAGTACATCGACATTACGGTATTTATCAGAAAAGCCTTTTTTCTTGAATCGAATACTATCAAGGAATTCTTTGACGAAAGTTTCAGAACTTATATAGACAACACGGGCATCCGGTTGGTTTTTGACAATTTCGTTACCAACTGCCTGTGCAAGGTGAGTTTTACCCAAACCAACGCCACCGTAAAGGAAGAGTGGGTTGTATTTTGTGCCTGGATATTGGGCGACTGCTTGGCAGGCGGTGTAGGCCAGGTCGTTACTAGACCCAACGATAAAATTCGAGAATGTATAACGAGGATTGAGACTGCCATTTTGCGTGACTGGAGCAGTCAGTCGTGAGCTATTTTCGGTGACGTCTGGTCGTGCGGCCATTGTTGTTTCGCGACTGACGGTTGTGCGACGACCACTAGATGATTTCACGATATATTCTATATGTGCTGGTTCAACGCCGTTTTTCGCCAGAATTTGTTTGATTTGGTCGGTGAATTTTACCTGGAACTGACGAACGGCAAATATATTTGGTACCGCAATTGTTACTTGTTCGTCGGTGCATTCGACAAGTTCAGTGTTTTTGAACCACGTGACAAACGTCGCATGGGGAACCGATAGTTCGATTTCACCCAGGACGCTTTGCCATAATGTGTTCTGCACTTGTTTTTCCCTCTTAAGTCTCTGTTACCGCCTAGCGGCGCGATTTATGTCACTACTATAATTCAGCCCCGACTTTTCCACAACTGTAAAAGATACAGCAACCAGAAATCTTAATAGGGGAGCGACTTTTCCACAGTTCAGTGTTCAATCTATAAATGTGTGGATAAAGTAGACATTTCGGTGGATAACCCTTTGCCATTGATAAAAAATCAAAAATAATGTAAAGTAATAAAGTTATGCCAAAAAGGACTCACCAACCACACACTCGCCATCGTGCTCGCACGCATGGTTTTCGTGCGCGCATTTCCAGCAAAGCTGGTCGTGCCGTACTAAAGCGTCGCCGTATTAAAGGCCGCGCTCGACTAACAGTCTAGGAAATCTCCGCCATCTCGGCGGAGTTTTTTAATTCATACCCGTTAACTCCGTTATACTAATATCATGCTTGCGTTCAAATATCGTTTTCATGGTCACGGCAGTCTGCGCTATGTTTATGCACATGGCAAAACTGTTCGTTCTCATTTGATTACGCTCAAACATAGCGCACATCCCAAACGCCAGAATCCTCGTGTTGCAATTGTGATTAGCAAAAAGGTGATCAAAGGCGCTGTCGGTCGCAACCGTGTTCGTCGTCGACTCTACGAGCTAATGCGTCATGAACTACCGAATATTAAAGAGAATAGTGATTTAGTGCTGATGGTCTTTTCGGCCGAGGTCTTGTCGTTGCCATCAACCGAACTTTTGGCAACTGTACGACAATTATTAAACGAGGCTGACGTCTATAAAAAATAGATAAAAACTGGTACAATGAGAGACATTAAATCTGACTACGAAGTGGAGTTGTAAGTCACCGTGAATATATTTGAACTACTTGTTGTACAACCTTTGTTCAACCTGCTGATGCTACTGTATGCTGTCATTCCTGGCGGCGATTTTGGTCTGACAATTATTATCTTTACAATCCTGATGCGTCTTGCGATCCATCCGTTGGTGCGCAAACAATTGCACCAAACAAAAGCAATGCGCAAGATGCAGCCAGAGCTAGAAGAAATCAAGCGACAAACAAAAGGCAACAAGCAGCTGCAAGGTATCCAGATGATGGAGCTGTACAAAAAGCATGGTGTCAGCCCATTCCGTTCTATTGGTATCTTGTTGATTCAGCTACCAATCTTTTTGTCGCTCTATATCGTGATCCAGGTGTTTACGCTCCACGCGAATGAACTATCGAAATGGACATATGATTTCTTGCAGAACATTGGTCCAATCAAAACGATTATCGAGAATCCATCAACACTCAACCTGAACCTGTTTGGCTTGGTTGATTTGACCAAACACGCATTTGCGAACGGTAATGTCAGCTGGGTACTTGTTGTTCTTGCAATCGTTGCCGCTGTCGGTCAGTTCTTCCAGAGCAAACAGACAATGCCACA
Organism: Patescibacteria group bacterium; assembly: GCA_030916565.1. Lineage (GTDB taxonomy): Bacteria > Patescibacteriota > Saccharimonadia > Saccharimonadales > Saccharimonadaceae > UBA2112. Next base: position 4,948 of record JAUPWL010000002.1, read on the forward strand.
GACGAATAACCGCAAAATCCGTGACATCCTGAAGGAAGCAGCAGAAGGCAAAGAAGCAGACCAGGCAGAAGTAAATAGCGCGATCATGGCAAAAATGATCTATGTCTTTCCATTCTTTATGCTGTTTATTATGCTCAGCCTGCCAGGCGCGGTTGCATTGTACTATGCCGTACAGACGATTGTTGCCGTGATACAGCAGCACTTTATCCTACAGGAAGACGAAGAAGAGCTAGAAGAAATTGCCTCTGAACACCCAGCGAAATCGTCAACCAAGACGAACGCAAAGGCTCGCGCAAAAGCAGCTAAAGAAGCAAATGTAACGCGTATCGTCGCAAAGGGTTCTCGGCCATCCAAGGCAAAAAAGTACAAAGGAGGTAAATAATGAATGCAGAAGAAACATTGGAATTCGCCAAGAAGTATGTTGCTGATGTGTTATCTTTCTTTGAAGTAAATGTCGATGTTGATGTCACGATGGCTGACGATGTGATCGAACTATCTGTTCCGTCAACAGAGATTAACAGTATCCTGATTGGTAAAAATGCCGAAACACTACGTAGCCTGCAATTCTTGCTATCGACAACCCTACGCGGCAAGGGCGCTGATGTTGTCCGCGTCAACATCGACGTCGCTGATTACAAGAAACAGCGTGCTGACAAGGTCGCCAAACAGGCCAAAGAATGGATCGAAGAAGTGCTCCGCACTGGCGATTCATACATCGCACGACTGAACGCCGCAGATCGTCGCATCGTTCATCATGTCGCGAGTGACTACGAAAACATCCGAACCTTTTCCGAAGGCGAAGGTCGCGATCGTCACATTGTTATCGCACAACAATCATCATAATTGTAGAAACAGTATCTAGAGGAGCGCTCGATTATAAACATCGAGCGTTTCTTGTGCCATACGTTGCCACGAATATTTTTTCACCTGCGCTGTACCTTTTTTGATGAGGTCTTTGCGGAGTTTTGTATCATCCAGAATGCGTTCGATTTGATCGGCCATTTCACCTGGGTCGGATGGATCAAAGTACAGAGCCGCGTCACCCAGGACTTCAGGCATACAGGTGGCATTGCTACTGACGACTGGTGCGCCGTGACGCATTGCCTCGAGCGGCGGCAAACCAAATCCTTCCATAAAACTAGGGAACACATAGGCGGCGCAGTTGCTGTAGAACCACGCCAACTGATCGTCGCTAGCAAAGCCAAAGAAATGTACATGGCGGTAGCCGCGTTCTTGTGCCCAACGTTCGAGTTCGTGACTGGTCTCGTCGCGTTTACCGATAATCACCAACCATAGATCAGGATATTTTTTCAACAGCAGCTGGTGTGCTTCGATAGCGCCTTTTTGGTTCTTGTATTTTTCAGCGCGACCGACAGTCAGTATGAATTGTTTGCCAGCGAATTTCTTTACCAGTTCTTCATGTTTTGACACCAGATCAGCCGCTTCGTAGGTGACGACGACCTTGTCATCGGCAATAGGTTGGAACGCGATCAGATCGTCTTTGGTGTACTGTGTCGGTGTCAGGATGAATGTCGCTCGTTTCGTGACAACGCGCAGCAACTGGGCGAATATCGTCTGTTTCATTTTGAGAGTCGTTGGTGACATACCTTCGTTTTCTGTGATCCGCAGTAGGTTGAGATCATGCACCGTCGTCACAGCGTTCCGGTTGAACAGGAACGGTTGCTGTGGCATGCAAAAATGCACCAAATCAGCATCGAGTTTCAGTAAAAACAGATAGAATCCGAATTGTTCACTCGTGGTGTATTGATGGTAATCAGCCGCAACGACAGTGAAATTATCATTGGTTGGTTTCCAAAAATCTTTGTCTTTGGCGCGGACGAGCACACTGAACCTGTGTGGAGATTCAATCTTTTCCAAATAGGTGAGCAGTCGTTCGATATAGCGACCGGTGCTCGAATTAATAATGCGGGCATCGATGGCGATATGGGCCATTATTTTTTCGCTTTCTTGTGGGATGCGTGGTATTGCTCGACCAGATAGAGCGGGCGGTGTTTTGTTTCGTTAAAGATACGTCCAATGTATTCGCCAATAATGCCGAGTGATAATAATTGCACGCCACCAAGGAACAAAATAACCGCCATCAGTGATGAGTAGCCAGATCCAGTTGATTCGCCGAATAGCGGTCGGACTAACAGATAAATAATATAGATAAACGATACAAACGACACCAAAATACCGAGGATTGAGGCAACCCGTAGTGGGGCAGTGGTAAAACTGGTAATACCGCTAATCGCCAGATCAAGAAGCTTCACATAGCTCCATTTTGTTTCGCCAGCTGCGCGCGGATCTCGATCGTAGAGGATTTCTTTTTTGTTGAATCCAACTTGGCTGAATATTGCTTTGGCGTTGCGCTGTGATTCGCGGAATTGTTTGATCGATTCGACGACGCGGCGATCCAGCAGGCGGAAATCACCAGTATCTTCCTGGATAGGAATACGGGTCACGCTCTGTAGTAGTGCGTAATACTGTTTGCTGGTGAATTTCTTTAACCATGTTTCGCCTTCACGTGATCGGCGTTTGGCATAGACATCGTCATAGCCTTCTTCCCACAGTTTGATCATTTCAGGGATTAATTCCGGTGGATCCTGCAGATCAGCGTCGACGATAACCAGTGCGTCGCCCTTTACATGGTCGATACCGGCAATCATGGCGATCTCTTTGCCGAAATTGCGGGATAGATTGATATAACTCACGCGGTGATCTTGTTCGGCGTGGTGTTTGATAATTTCGAGTGTGCGGTCGCGGCTGCCGTCATTAACGAACAAGAACTCGAACGAATATTGAGATTCACGATCGGCCAGTGTCGAGAGACGTTCAAACAGTGCGGGTAATACCTGTTCCTCGTTATACGCGGGAATCAGGACTGTAATAGACTTCATAACCTAAGTATATCAGATGAAAATGTTGTATTTTTAAACCTAACGGATTCGTTACCTTTAAAAAATAACAGAGAAGAAGTTGGTCTTTAAACCTAACGGATTCGTTACCTTTAAACTCTTGACACTAAAGGTTATAAATAGTAACCTTTAAAAAACGGAGGGTATATGCCTAAAAGAAAATCAGAAATCATAATCAAGGACGCAGCCATAAAAGTCTTGAATATTGACGGCCAGGACTATATTTGTTTGACTGACATGATTAAAAATTATGGAGATGACCAGCTGATATATAGCTGGCTTCGTAATAGAAATACAGTAGAATTTTTAGGCGTATGGGAAACTCTTAATAATGCAGATTTCAACGCTGAGCAGTGGGATAGATACAGGAATCAGGCTGGCCTAAACAGCTTTAATCTAACACCAAAGAAATGGATTGATACTACCGGTGCCGTTGGACTTGTATCAAAGGCCGGTAGATACGGGGGTGGAACGTTCGCACAGAAAGATATTGCATTCGAGTTCGGATCGTATATCAGTCCTGAATTCAAACTCCTTATCATTAAAGAATTCCAGCGCCTCAAGGATCTTGAGCTCGAAAATGAGCAATGGGACTACCGACGGTTTCTTACCAAGGTTAACTACAAACTTCAAACAAATGCTGTTAAAGAAGTGCTTTTGCCTCTAACAACCTTGCCTCAGAATAAATCGGGAATCGTCTATGCGGAAGAAGCCGATGTTGTTAATCTGGCAATTTTCGGCGTAACCGCCAAGGAATGGCGTCAACGCCACCCGGCAAAATCCAAAAGAGGAAATATCAGAGACTTTGCTACAATTGAGCAACTGACAGTACTGGCCAATTTAGAGAGCCTAAACTCTATGTTGATTAGTGATGGATATAACAAAACCACACGTTATGAAAAATTACACGTAGAAGCTCAACGGCAGTTAAGTAGTCTTATCGCTAGCAAACTACGGCTTAACCCTAGTATAGATACAGAAAAGATACTCAAGTCGGGTGACTAACTCATCAAATCGACCAGTGTCGTAATGCTGTTGGTCGTGTGGATGCCTTTTTCGTGCAGATAGGCTGTTTTAGCGGCCGCTGATTCACGTTCACCGCCCAGAATGGCACCGGCATGCCCCAGCTGTACTCCGGCTGGTGCATGGTGTCCTGTGACGTACGCATAGACAGGTTTGGTGACGTGTTCGGCGATGTAGTCGGCGGCGCTGTATTCGCTTGTGCCACCGATCTCGCCAATCATGACAATACTGTCGACATCTGGATCGTTCTGGAACAGTTCCAGGCAATCGACAAAATCAGTTCCTTTGATAGGGTCGCCACCGATACCGATCACGTATTTTTGTCCGATACCACGTTCTGTCAGATCAGCCATCGCCTCGTAGGTGAGGGTACCGCTGCGGCTGACGATACCGACGGTGCCGGGTAGGGAAAGGCTGGCTGGGATAATACCAAGTTTGGTCTGGCCAGGCAGTAATATACCGGGACAATTTGGTCCAATCAGTCTACTCCCCGACTTCTCCAAATGTTGCTTTATTTGCAACATATCGTGTACCGGAATGCCTTCGGTAATACAGACGATTAGCGGTATTTTGGCAGCAATAGCCTCGAGGATGGCGGCCTTGGCGTGTGCGGCTGGTACAAATATGACGCTCGTATCAACGGCCATGTCTGACTGGATATCTGCTATCGAATTGTATACGGGGATGCCATCGATATCTTGGCCAGCTTTGCCGGGTGATGTACCAGCAATGACCGACGTACCAGCGGCGACCATGGCGCGCGTATGAAATGCACCGTGGCTGCCGGTGATTCCCTGGACGATGACGTTTTTGCCGGTTAATAATGATTCGTTCATACGGATTCCTTTGCTGCCTCGATTGCCTTGGTCAGGCTTGGCTGAATCGCGATGTCTTGTTGCGCCAATAACTCCACCGCCTGTTCGTAATTTGTCCCGGCCAGGCGAACGGCGAGTGGGGGCAGATTATCAATCTGCGAACGGGCAGCGATGATTGCCTTTGCCACTTCGTCGCACCTGGTAATACCGGCAAAAATATTAATGATAATCACCCGTACATTTGGATATTCCATCAACCGATTGAACGCAGCTAATATACTTGCCTCGTTAGCGCCGCCGCCGATATCGAGGAAGTTCGCCGGCACTAATCCGGCATCCGCAACAGCATCAACTGTCGCCATGGCCAGTCCGGCGCCATTTGCTACTGTAGCAACCGTGCCATTCGGATCGAGTGTCACGAAATTTGTCTCTGACTTCTCTGACTCGAATTCCCAATCGGGGTGACGGAATATCGCCGCATCGTCGAGTTCCATTTTGCAATCACCCGCTATCACCTGTTCGTCTGTCGTGACGACGAGGGGGTTAATCTCAATCAACAATGCATCGTTACTGATAAAACATTTATATAGATTCTCTATCAAATCTTGCAAGGTAAAGGTTTGCTCGGGTAGGTCGAAATAATCTGCTAATTCCTGCCCGACCTTTTCCCAATTACCGTCTCCTAATTCCCAAGATTGAAACCCATCTTGGCTTTCAATCTCGACGCCGCCGTTTTTGTTCGCCATCATACTCACCTGCGCCGTTGATTTATCAATCATGATAGACAGGTAGAGTTCGCGCGAAATATCGAGCAATTGTTCGGCGAGTAGCGTGCGTGGGGTGAATCCTTTGATAGGGAGGTTGGCGATCGTGCGAACGGCAGCACTATATTCATCCTCCGTCTGAACGACCACGATACCGCCTGCTTTGCCACGGCCGCCGGTCGGTACTTGGGATTTAATAACAGCGGGCAAAAAGACCGGTTCGTTACTAGCGATATAGGAATCTGGCACGCTGATACCTGCCCGCTGCAGGATCTGTTTTGCCTCGAATTCCAATAACTTCATGTATCTACTATATACCTATGGTATTTGTGTTGTAGAACGATTACGCAGCAATTTCTTGCCATAATCAGTTACATGGCCGCGATAATACGCTGCAACGTAGATGATCCCCAGGACTGCCGTTGTGACGATTGTATTGCGTACAATGGTCGTCCCGGCTGGAGGAATAAAATACAAATCAATGATGAACAGGACGACCGCGTGAAAACTATACACAAACAGCGACTGCCGCCCGAATACTTCTAACACTCCATAGGTTTTTTTGGATATAGCTTGTTCGTAATAGCGGAACAACATATAGAGTGTGACGAACCACAAGATCCCCACCGCGATACGGGCAGGTGCCAAATGTGTTTTGTCGAAATACGAAATAGCCTGATCGTGTAGCTGCATTGCGGGTGCATACCACGACAAAACCATTGGAATGATCAGGAATAAGGTGACTGAGAATATATATGTCGCGAGACCACTCATCAATACGCCACGAAATACAACTCGCTGTCTGTCTTTGCTGAGGCTTTTAAACAATGCTTCGATGTGCGGCAGGTAAAATCCTAATATGATGCCAAAGAAAAATACGATTTGCCACGCTGAAAACGGCAAGAAGAACGCTGTTTCGCGCAAAAAGAACCAGATTAGGAAGCTACCGAGCGCGACTATCCAGGCGCGACCCTTGGCGATTAACCAGACGGCAAACGGTGCAAATAGCATGAACATCGCATACCGGTTCAGGAATTCCGCCCAGCCGAACGAATAGCGGAGCGTGAATGTATTGAGTAGGAATCGCCACGCCTCACGGTCGTAAATAGTCAGATAAGTCTGACTATCAGGAGTAGAAACGGCCCAAGCGGTATAAAAGATCGTAAAGAACGTTGCCAGAAACCATAGTAGGCCAGCACGTTTCCAGATTTTGATAAATACTTTTTTGGTATCTTTCAGTACGCGCGGTCCGTATAGATACCCGACCAGTATGCCCGATATAGCAAAGAACCCTTCGGCGGCAGATGCAGGCAGTTGGTTTCCGCCACTGATAAAAGTATAGATTGATGGATGCCAAGCAATGTGTGCGGCAATAATTTCAACCAGAAACGTACCGCGCAACAAATCCAGCGCCAATATACGCTCGCGGTTAACCTTCGCTTTTCCCCATTTCCTCCAAAACACTTGCGTCCATTATACAACCACGCCTTATATTTGACGATAATTCTAACAGTTATTTCAACAACTGTTTTGCTTTAGACAAAATCGCCTCAATGCTTGTGTCCCATGAAAAACTTTCGGCATGTTTGCGCATTGTTTCGGCGGTGTATGGATATTTTGTTAATGCCTGTTGTATGGCGCTCGATAGTCTTGTTGAATCGCCGGGCTGCGCGTATAGCACAGCGTCACCGCCTGTTTCGTGCAGTACGGGAATGTCGGCTGCAACAACAGGGCACCCGCTATACATAGCCTCTAGTATAGGAATACCAAAGCCTTCGTAAGACGAGGGAAAAACAAATAACGATGCTGCACGATATAGCGCTGGTCGGTCTACGGCGTCAACATAGCCTATATGGACAATGTCTGCGCCTTCGGCGACTGCGATGTCGAGAGCCTGTTGTGTCTCATGAGCATTCCATCCCTTGCCACCGGCGAGAACGAGACGGTATTCCGCGCGCATACTACTAGGTAGCCGCGTATAAGCTTCAATAAGAGTTTTGAGATTTTTGCGAGGTTCAAAATTACCCAGGAAAAATATATATTTTTTCGTTCCGATATCGTATTTTTTGCGGACAGCAGTAATACTGGACTGGCTAACATCTGCCTTAAACATATCATCTGGCGGAACATGAGTGACTATAACTTTACTCGGATCTACACCAAACTCCTGTACGATCTCTTGTTTGACGGCGTTGGACACCGTCAGGACGATATCGGCTGACTTGACAGTGTGTGGAACGACCCGCCGTAAGTGTGCTAGGTTTTTTGATTCTACATATTCTGGATAGTAGATATAGGTCAGGTCATGGACAGTTGTTGCAGTTAACTTGGAATTGGCAGTTGGCCATGATGCAAAATTTGGAAAAATAGTCAGATCGACCTGTGGCAGAAAAGTATCGAACGCCAGAGCTTTTCGGTGACTTTGCAGTTTGGCATAAACACGCAGGGGAATCTGGCGATTTTCTTCAACGGTAACGGAAAGATTGGAAAAGTCCGGGCGTGGCTGGCGGCCAAGAAAATTGAAATAATGCGCATGAACTTCGGTGTCTTTTGTCTTGCTTAACTCTTCAGTCAACAAGCGGGTATACGAAGCGATACCAGACTGATGTTTGGACGCAAGACTGCTAACCTCTATTCTAACTTTCACTAGCTTTTATAATAGCGCATAAAGGTGTTCTCGATAATTGTTTCAAAATTAAACTTACTCACATATTCTTTGCGAGCGTTCCGCAACTGGGTATCGCGCAGTTTTTTATCACCATGTAATTTTGTCATCGCATGGTACAAGCCCTCAATACTATTGACATTATTGAAAAGGCATTGTCTTATGACCATGAATGATTTCTGGCTTTTGTCACAAGGAATTTTGAATAAGGGGCAGATAATCTCTCTTGATAATTTCGCTAAAATTAAACTTATCAAGAAATCTTTGACGAGCAGCTTTACCTAGCGACTGTTGCAGACGAACATCTTTATATAAACGATCCATGGCCTTATATAACGAATCTATATCTTTAACAGGAACCAGTATCCCACTTTTGCTGTCGCTGATGATTTCGGGTATTCCTCCAACATCCGTAGCAATTATTGCCAAACCCTCCATGCAGGCCTCAACGACAGCAACACCAAAGGCTTCATGGTGAGTTGGTAGTATAAATATTCTTGATTTTTCTAAGAATTTGAGAGGGTTAGACTGATGTCCATAAAAAGTAATCCCGGGTATGCCGCGGGCTTGTTGTTTGAACTTTTCTCGCTCTGGCCCATCCCCAACGATTGCTAGTGTGGCACTAGGATGTTTCTTGACAACACGAGAAAATGCCTCAATAAGTTCACCGACACCCTTATCTGTAACGAGGCGTGCCGTACTTATAAAGTCGATAGTTTTTTTAGACGTATTGTACGTATCAAACATACCGTTATGTATGAGTTTAAGTTTTTTGATGACTAGACTACCTGGTACCTCGCTAGATATTAACCGTACTTCACTTTTACTTGCCACAACAATATAGCTGACGATATGCGAAGCAAGGTAGACTAGTTTACCAACCGGATTCTTATACCAAAGGTTGTGGTTCATCCAGATTGCCTTCAGGTCACCATGATCAATCCAGAACACCTTAATATTGAGAACTCGCGCAGCGAACGTTCCGGCAATGAAATCATCCTTGCTTTGCAAAGAAACAACCGACGGCCTTAAACTTATAAATAATCTCATGTAGTAAAAAAACAAAACGACCTGCCACAATATATATATTGGGACTAGTGCTGCTCGCCACCCGCTCCAGTTTTGTTGTGGCCACCACCAGGATTTGATATAGCTTACGTTTTGTTGCTTGGCAAAATGTAATAATTTTTTTGATCCACTAAGAATAATTGTCTCAAAACCATACCTTTTTAATTCTCGAGAAATAAAGACAGGCATACGTTCAGCACCACCAAAATCAGCTTTAGCAGCATTACGAATGAGTATGATTTTATTTTGGGACATTACCTATGAGTATACAGTAAGTGTTTGCTATAATATCTTCTAGCAATGCGTTATCTTACTACAAAAAATCGTGCCATTTTGAGAGAGATGGTGGTAGCCGATTTCAAAGTGCGATACCAGGAATCGGTGCTTGGATACCTATGGTCTCTTTTGAAACCGCTTTTCATGTTCGCAATATTATTTGTACTTTTTACGTACATTATTCCTATTAGCAAAGGACATGAACATTACGGCATCATGCTGCTTACAGGTATAGTCATGTGGAACTTTTTCAGCGAAACTACCACGATGGGTGCTAATTCTGTTGTAAATAACGGTGATTTATTGCGAAAAATCAGCATTCCGCGATATCTTATGGTTCTCACTAGCTCTATGTCAGCCCTTATAAACCTAGCCATTAACTCATTAGTCATCATTGTATTTGCAGTAGTTAGCGGAGTCCATCCTACGCTCGAGTGGATACTCGTAATACCTATATTCGTCGAACTTTTCGTATTTTCTCTTGGTATCGCATTTTTGCTCGCAGCGCTTACTGTTAAGTTTCGCGACATAACCTACATTTGGGAAATATTCCTTCAAGGTGGATTCTATGCAAGTGTGATTATCTTTCCTATAACAATGGTTCCAGAGTCTGTGCGCGATTACTTTTATATTAACCCAATAGTGCAAATGGTGCAGGATGCGCGTAATTTTATTCTTGGCAGTAGCGCGGGAGTTGAGACGCTATGGGTAGATGTCGATTCTATATGGTTAACGATAGCACCATTTGCCGTTATACTGTTTTTTGCCGTGCTTGGAGCCTGGTATTTTAAGAGACGATCACCTTATTTTGCGGAGGATGTTTAATCTATGACTAATTCAATACCAGAACCGGCTATCGAGGTTATAGGCATCCATAAAGAGTTTGTTTTGCCCCAGAGCAGAACGACCTCACTTAAGCAGGCGGCGGTTAACATAGTTCGTGAGAACAAGAAGACAACCCAAAAAGTACTCAATGACGTAAGCTTCACGATAAATAAAGGTGAATTCTTCGGTATTGTCGGGCGCAACGGTAGCGGCAAGAGTACATTGCTGAAAATGCTAGCAGGAGTCTACACACCTACAAAGGGTGAGATTAAGTTGCATGGTGGGCTAACACCGTTTATTGAACTTGGCGTTGGATTTAACCCTGAACTTTCTGGTCGCGATAACGTATATCTCAACGGAGCACTGCTTGGTTATACGCATAAACAAATGGACACTATGTACGAAGAGATTGTTGAATTTGCCGAGCTAGGTCCGTTCATGGACCAAAAGCTGAAGAACTATTCTAGTGGTATGCAAGTTCGATTAGCTTTTTCGATTGCCATTAAGGCAAAGAATGACATTCTGATATTTGACGAAGTATTAGCTGTTGGTGACGAGGCGTTCCAAAGAAAATGCATGGAAGTCTTTAGGCAATATCGTAAAAACAAGCAGACGGTCATATTAGTAACCCACAGTATGGATAGTGTGAATGCATTATGTACAAGAGCGCTCATGCTGGAAGATGGAAAGATTAAACATATCGGTGAAGTCGATGATATCGCAAGACTATATACCGAAAGTAATATACGTAGTGGTGAATCTAAGCCGAAGGATGAAGTTGAAAGCGAGCACTCTAAGGGTATAAATGTTCAAGGGTTGAAATCCCTCTACAGTAAGAATGACTACATGGAACTATCTATAGGATGGCCAGAGAGAGATGATATACACGGAATCGGAGTCTCTATATCTAACATAAATGATATTTATGTCTTTGGAAGTAATTCCGGAACTACAAAGTTGAAAAATAAGAAGGTTAAATACAGGGTAAGACTTAACCTTATACCTGGCGAGTATAAGATTAATATGGCCACATACAATGAAAAGGGTGAAATTAGCGGTTTGATACAAGATGTCGAGAGATTTAATATACGCAACGACTACGACACAACGGTAGGCGGAGTGACCATTCTGGATCACGAATATATTACATCATGAGTTAATAAGTTTTAGTAGAAAAAGCGTATAATTGTAGACAGTTAAGTCTATACATAAGATGGAGTGATTATGTTTAAAGAAAAAGTTTTACTTATTACTGGTGGTACCGGATCATTCGGCAACGAAGTACTAAAAGGCTTCCTAGATACGGACATTAAAGAAATTCGTATATTTTCTCGTGATGAAAAAAAGCAAGACGATATGCGAAAGCGATACAATAGTGAGAAGTTGAAATTTTATATCGGCGACGTAAGAGACATCTCAACGTTAGATGTAGCTATGAAGGGCGTCGACTATATATTCCATGCTGCAGCATTAAAGCAAGTTCCTTCATGCGAATTCTTTCCACTAGAAGCAGTGAAGACTAATGTTATAGGTACAGATAACGTACTGACTAGTGCAATTAAAAATGGTGTAAAAAAGATTATATGCCTTAGTACCGATAAAGCGGCATATCCAATCAACGCTATGGGTATCAGCAAGGCTATGATGGAGAAGATTATTGTTGCAAAAGCACGGCAGCTAGGAAATGACAGTGATACAACTATATGTCTGACCAGATATGGCAATGTCATGGGTTCACGAGGATCGGTCATACCTCTTTTCTATAAGCTTATAGATGAAGGCAAACCTTTAACAATTACAGACCCGCACATGACTCGTTACATGATGACACTCGCCGATGCAGTAGACCTGGTAAAGTTTGCCTTCGAACATGGAAATCAAGGTGATTTATTCGTCCAAAAAGCACCAGCTACGGAAATTGGAGTGCTCGCTGAAGCGGTCAAACAACAAAAGGGATCAAACGCAGAAACGGTAATTATAGGAACAAGGCACGGCGAAAAAGCACACGAAGTGCTTGTGACCCGTGAAGAGATGTCAAAAGCAGAAGATATGGATGAGTTCTTTAGGATACCTATGGACAATCGTGACATGAACTACGGCAACTTCTATGGAAATGCCGACGGAAAAGTTATTGAGTATGAGGAGTATAGCTCGGACAAGACGAGGCGTATCGGCGTCGAAGAGACGATAGAACTTCTCGAGAAGATGGGCGCTATAGAAGGATGAACATTTTAGTACTTGGTTCGCATGGAATGCTTGGCCACGTAGTGAAACTTTATTTCCAGAAAAAAGGTCATACGGTCAAGGGTACGTCGAGAAACGGGGGCGATGATAACTATAGCTACGACGCAACGAAAAATATAAGCGACCTAGCACATTTCGTTGATGATTTTAAACCTGAAGTGATCATAAATTGTGTCGGTGTCCTTAATAAGGTGGCGGAAGAAAATAAACCCCTTGCTGTCACCGTAAATAGCTATCTACCTCACTATGTTGATGAGTTGTGCCGTGAAAAAGACATAAAGTTTATACATGTCTCTACTGACTGTGTCTTTGAAGGAAAAGGCGACGGCGGTTATACAGAATCAAGCCATAGAGACGCAACTAGCTTTTATGGTCGGTCCAAGGCACTAGGTGAAATAGAGAATGACAGTAACGTTACTCTACGGACATCTATCGTTGGGCCTGATTCGAACGCCAACGGTACAGGTCTATTCCAGTGGTTTATGAATCAGCAAGAACGAACGGGCGGATTCGATAAAGTTATCTGGACTGGTGTTACAACGATTGAACTAGCAAAAGCCATAGAGAAGGCTATCGATAATAATCTGTCAGGTATTCGACATGTCGTGAACAATCAGACAATCGATAAATATAGTCTATTGTCTCTATTTAAAAAGCATTTTAATAAAGAAATTGAGATAGAGAAAAAAAGCGACTACGTTAGCAATAAGAGTTTGATTCGGGTAACCGACTTTGACTTTAATGTGCCGGACTACGACGCCATGATAAAAGAAATGAGTGAATGGGTTAGTGAAAATAAGGATCTTTATTCGGAAAGCCAGAGGGTTGCATAGATGAAAGTAATGACAATAGTTGGAACGCGCCCAGAGATAATCAAACTATCAGCAGTAATTCCAGAGCTGGATAAATTTACGGAACACATACTTGTACATACTGGTCAGAACTATGATTACGAGCTAAATGAAATTTTTTTTGATGGCATGGGTATACGCAAGCCGGATATATTTATGAACGCAGCAGGTAAAGATGCTGCAGAGACTATAGGTAATGTAATCATTAAGTCTGACGAGCTATTTAAAGAACACGAGCCAGACGCAGTGTTGCTATATGGCGATACAAACTCTTGTCTCGCGGTAATATCGGCCAAGCGCAACAAGATACCAGTATTTCACATGGAGGCTGGCAACAGGTGCTTTGACCAGAGGGTTCCCGAGGAATTGAATCGTAAAGTAGTAGACCATTTGAGTGATATTAACATGACGATTACTGAACATGCGCGTCGTTATCTTGTTGCAGAGGGTATTCCGGCAGAGACGGTCATCAAAATCGGCTCAAATATGAAAGAAGTCCTCGCAAATAATAAGCAGAAGATCGACGAGAGCCGAGCACTTGAGGATCTTGGCCTAAACAAAGGTGAATATTTCTTACTTAGTGTTCATCGTGAAGAGAATGTTGATAATGAAAAGAATTTTAAAGATCTCGTAGATTCACTTAGTACTATCTGTGAAACGTATAAGTTTCCAATTATTTTTTCAGCACATCCGCGAACCCAAAAACTCATAGAAAAAAACGGTATCCAACTCCACGAACTTGTCAGGACAATGAAACCACTCGGTTTTGCTGACTATGTTCATCTGCAGCAAAATGCACATTGTGTTATATCAGACAGCGGGACAATTACAGAGGAATCATCGCTACTTGGCTTTCCAGCTATTACTGTCCGACAAGCGCACGAACGCCCGGAAGGCATGGATGAAGGTGTACTTATTATGACTGGTCTCGACAAAGAAACCGTACTTGATTCGATCAAGGTTGTTACTTCACGGCGTATGCCGATTGTAAAAGACTATGATTCTGATAGTGTGGCACAGAAAGTTGTCAGAATAATAATGAGCTATACAGGATATGTTAATAGGACTGTTTGGAAAATGGGAGTTTAAGTACATATGGATTTTAGGCAATATTTAAAGGACGAGTTATTAAAGCCAAAGGATAGGATCCTAGAGTTCGGTCCATTAACTAGACCAACTGTGTATAAAAATACTCACCCTAATATAAAGTACGCCGACGTAAGATCAACGGAAGATATTAAGAAGCTGTACACAGCTAATGACTATTTGAAATCAACCGGCTTGTCTGTAGACCTAGATTCCATTGTGGAAATAGACCATGTTATAAACGGCAGCTATAAGGATTCGTTTAAAGGTGTTGATAAGTTTGACGTCGTTATTCTTTCTCATGTAATAGAACATATGACGGATATAATAGATTTCTTTGAAGATGTAACAAATGTACTTAAGAAATCTGGCCGTCTAGTCATCATATATCCAGATGCAAAATATTGCTTTGACCATTTTAGGAACGGTACAACTTTTATAGATGCTTATGACGTGTATAAAAATAAACAAAACTCAAGCAATCGAGTTTTTGATTTCGTCTTCAATGTAATTAACGAGAATAACCCGAATGTCTTCTGGAATGACGGTAATAGGGGTGCTCTACTGCCAGACAATAGCTTTAGCAAGGCGGTGAAAGCTCGAGAAGATGCAATGAAGAATAAGCTACCCGACGACACTCATTTCTGGCCTTTTTCTGACTATCAATTAATAAAATTTTTCTATGACATGGATCGAGCCGGATATTTTAAGTTCGACATTGAAGAATTTTATCCGACCGAACAGAATACACAAGAATGTATGGTGGTTCTAAAGCTTAAAGATAAGAAAACTATAGACTTTGATTCGTACAAGAAAATTCTTAATAAAGTAAGCCCGGCCGTAAAAGAAATAGAGGAGCGAGACCAAAAGAGTAAGGTTGAGAGCAAGCTTGCAGTCATTGAAGATGAGAACAGCAGACTAAAAGAAGAGCTTGCAGTCATATATAAAAGTAAAAAGTGGAAGTATGCAAAAGGTATAGCGACTGCAAAGAATAAGATACTAAGAAGAAATGGCAATAAGCAAGTCTAATCCAAAAGTATCGATAGTTATCCCTGTTTATAATGGGGCTAATTATTTACAGCTTGCAATAGACAGCGCACTAGCACAGACATATGACAATACGGAAATAATTGTCGTTAATGATGGCTCTAGTGACAATGGGTTGACTGATAAAATCGCAAAATCTTACGGTAACAAAATTAGATACTACAAAAAAGAAAATGGCGGAGTATCTACGGCTCTAAATTTTGCAATCGACAAAATGAAGGGCGAATACTTCTCCTGGCTTAGTCATGACGATCTTTATAAAAAGAATAAAGTTCAGAGGCAAGTAGATTTCCTCAATACTTTACCAAATAAGAACTCAGTTATATATGCAGACTATGAACTGATTAACGAAAGCGGCGACCTAATTCAGAGATGTGTTTATGATCATGCGCTGCTTGAACGGACACCTATATACTCACTTCTAAGAGGGGCAATGAACGGCATTACTATGCTTGTTCCCTCAAAAGCCTTTGAAACTCACGGTAAGTTCGATGAATCTTTGAAATGTGCCCAGGACTATGACATGTGGTTTAGGTTAATTAAAGACTATCCATTTGTACACCAACAAGAAGTCTTGACGCAAACAAGAATTCATCTTGGCCAAGGTACGATAGCCAATCCGGCCGCCGCTACTGAAGGTAACGATCTTTGGATACGTATGATCGACTTGATATCTGACGATACAAAACGAAAAGCAGAAGGTAGTTTATTTGCCTTTTACTTCGAAATGGTAAAGTTCCTAAAGAACACACAATACGACAGAGCACTGAAGTATTGTATTGATATACTTGAAGACTATTCTAATAGCAATGAAGTTAATCTGATTGATTACGGGAATAGTAAAGTAGTAATACGAACCATCGATGATTTGATTAATGAAGACTTAAAGATTAGCGCTGCACTCTTCACTGCAAATATACTGACGCAACTTAATACCAATAGTAAACGTAATATCGCCAGCACTGTCATAAAAGAATGTCTTATAGGAGATTTGGACGATATCTTCTTAAGCTCAAAGGCTGAAAAATATATATCAAAGGCAGCCATCACTAAAAAGAAAAAAAGAATACTATTCTGTTCAGGTTACTGGCTCACCGGTGGTGTCGAGAGAGTTCTATCGATACTGTTTGAGCAACTTAAAGATGAATATGAAATATTTTTAATCACTCCATATGACGGAAGAGAAAGCAATATTTCTGTACCCTCACATGTTTGTCATATTATGATGTCCAACGACCGCTATGATCGGTACGATACCATAGCGCTGTCATATGCAACGATGTTGAAGATAGACATAGTTATTGGCACGATGAACTGGGAGAGTAAACAGCTGGCCATTTATGACATGTGTGCATCTCTTGGTATAAAAACGATAGCGTCAAATCATGAAATATTCTTCTACCCATATTTAGACATAAACTTGCAGAAGATAATTGATAGAAGGATTTCGTCTTTTAAGAATGTTGACGCAGTACTCTGGCCAACTAACTTTAGCGCAGCAGCCTATGGATTAATGGCGAGCAACAGCTATTTAATGCCTAATCCAAATACGTTTGTTATAAATTCGCCTCTTATAAACAAAGAAGAGAATATTATATTGTGTGTAGGTAGATTTACAGACTATGTCAAACGTATAGATAGAATACTGCAATGTTTCAGTATAGTATCAAAGAAGATTCCAAATACGAAGCTAATACTTGCAGGTAAATACGAGAATGATGTTGAATTTATGCCTGCCGATAATAGATCAGTCAATGATCTGATAAACGAGTTTGGAATTGATAAGAGTATGATCGAATTTGTTGGTGAAGTAGATCATATAGAGAAATACTACTCGAAGGCAACTTTGCTTTTAGTCACTTCAAATAATGAAGGCTTTTGCATGGTCGTTAATGAGGCGGCTTGTTATGGTGTCCCGACAGTTTGTATGCGGATACCAGGCTTAGAGGATTTAATTGAGAAGGGTAAGAACGGATATATTGTTGAGCAGGATGATATTACGGCGCTCGCTAGCAAGGTTGAAAAGCTGCTTACCGATAAATCCCTAAGAGACCGAATGGGTAGCTATGCTATAGAGAACGTGAAAAAATTTGATAGAAGAGTTGTGGGTAATCGTTGGAAGTATTTAATGGACACGGTAATTTCTAATAAAATACATACAAAAGAGATAGAGACAACATTGCGAAAAAAACTTGACTATAAAGTTGATAACTACCATTCGTATAGCAGGCAACTCATTGGCGAGATGGATAAAATTGTTGCAATGGTCCAGAATGGTGCAGTGAGAGAAGACCTAGGAAGGGCTCGGAAAGAGAATGACTATCTAAGAAAAGAAATCCAGGAGTTGAGTGATAGTCTTGATAAAATAAAAAATAGTAAACGATGGATTGTAACATCTCGAGCCATAGATTTAACCGTTGGCAAATTAAGAAGAATTAGCGGTAGACAGGGAGACATATAATGACAAACATACCCAAGAAGATTCATTACTGTTGGTTCGGTGGCAATCCACTCACTCCGCTAGCTAAAGACTGTATTGCAAGCTGGAAAAAATACTGCCCAGACTACGAGATTATCGAGTGGAATGAGACAAATATAGACATAAACAGCTCTCCGTTTATGAAAGCAGCATATGAAAACAAAAAGTGGGCGTTCGTGTCTGACTATGCTCGCTATAAGGTCATATACGAAGAGGGTGGTGTATATCTTGATGTTGATGTTGAGGTAATAAAAAACCTAGACGATCTATTAAAACATGATGCCTATATTGGATTTGAAGGTCGGGAGTACGTAAACTCCGGACTTGGTTTTGGTGCTAAATCAGGAGACAAAACCCTTAAAGAAATTCTGTCAGTATATGATAATACTGACTACCTGAAGCACAAAGATAATCCTGCAGAAATTTCTACACCAATAATTGTTACTAACATTTTGCTAAAGCATGGATTCCAGCAGAATGGTGAACTGCAAAAAGTTGGCACAATGACAATACTTCCCGAGGACTATCTCTGTCCTAAGAATCCAATTACGCGACTGACAAACATTACACCGAACTCACACTCAATTCACCACTATGATGCAAGCTGGGTTGATTCTGAGGAACGGAAGTATATTGATAAATTAGAAGAAGATAGCAAGAGCGTGGCTGCTCGTTTCCCGGACCTCATTTCTATCATTATTCCGGTATATAATGGCGAAGACTATCTTGCACTTGCTATTGAGAGCGCAATTAATCAGACCTATAAAAATCTTGAGGTAATTGTAGTTGATGACGGGAGTAGTGATCGGACAGAGGAAATAGCTCGCTCGTTTGGACCTAGAATAAAGTACATCAGAAAGTCCAACGGAGGCGTGTCATCTGCACTAAATATAGGCATCAATAGTATGCGCGGAAAATACTTTGCCTGGTTATCGCACGACGACGTCTATCACGTAAAAAAACTTGAGGAACTGCACAGGTCACTTAAGGGCCAAGACAATAAAACAATCGCGATATCTGACTGGGACATCATCGATCAAAACGGTGCATTTTTGAAACACTCAAAACTTGATAATCGGTTAGAGAAAACACCGATGAGCTTTTTGGCATTCGATAGAAAGACATGGTTGAACGCGTGTGCTATGTTAATTCCAAAGTCACTATTTGAAGAGGCGGGGCTGTTTAATGAAAGCCTCCGAACGACACAAGACTATGATATGTTCTTCAGGATGATCAAACGTGGCGCATCTTTTAAAATACACCGTACACCACTATTTTACTCAAGACATCATTTGCAACAAGGGTCTCTTGCTGTCGGTGACGATACCCTTAGCAATTCAGACCAAATTCACACGGATATTATATCCAAACTATCCCAAGCAGACTTAGATGCCTATTTTGGCGGTAGTTTTGAAGAAGTCGACAAAGTATATCAGTCCTTCGTATCTAACGGCTATTCGATAACCCCAGTTGCAATCACTCAAAAGCTACTCGAAGTGTATGGAATTGCTTACCCTATGGTCGACCAATTCATTCGACAAAATCTTGTGTCTATAGGCGGCACTGTAGAGGAAGAAGTCATTAATGACTTCACGAAGACGATGAAAGCCAAGAAGAGTAAACCAAGACTTTTATTCTGCTCTGGACCATGGCTGACCGGGGGTATGGAGCGTGTGCTGTCGAACCTTTTCCAGCACTTGAGTGATCGGTACGACATCCTGTTGATTACTCCAAGTAATGGTGCGGAACAGCGTGCCACGATACCTATACCGAGCAATGTAACGCACCTAAAACTATCGAGAGACCTATATAGGGACAGTTTTGATATTGTTGCTTTAACTCATGCTAAGCTCCTCAATGTTGATGTAGTGATAGGCTTTTTGAATCTTAATGAGAAACAACTTAAGTTATATGAAGGTTGTGTTCGACATGGCATTAAAACTATAGCTTCAAACCATGAATATTATTTCTTCCCTCATAGAAGTCCTGATCCGGGTATGCGTAGATTTGTCGCCCGGCGTAAAGAAGTATTCAAGAAGCTTGACGCGGTTTTATGGCTGACAAACTTTAGTACCGCAGTTCACGATATTGATGCAGATAACGGATATCTTATGCCTAATCCAAATACATTCGAGATAGAAAAAAGGTCAGCAAACAAAACTGGCACAAAAAATATTATCTGTGTCGGCCGATTTAATGATCATATCAAGCGTGTTGATAGGATAATCAATGTGTTTGGTCGTGTGCAAAAAGAGATTCCCGACTCGACCCTAACTTTAGTAGGTACTGTTGACCGAGATGCGCCGACGGCAGACGTAAAGGGTAGAAGCATTGACGAGCTCATCCGAAAGGCGAATATTTCTTTTGATAATGTTATCTTTGCTGGTGAAACATCTGACATATCTTCGCATTACAAGAAAGCCGACCTAATATTGTTAACTTCAGAAACTGAAGGTTTCCCAATGGTACTCACAGAGGCAATGTGCCATGGTCTTCCTGTAGTGTGCGGAGATATTCCGGGCATTGAAGATATTGTTATTGATGGGGAGAACGGCTTTGTCGTTGAGCAAAATGATTCAGCTACAATGGCTCAGCGCGTAAGTGAGATTCTTGCTAATAGTACGCTCAGAGATACGATGAGTAAGAGCGCGCTAAGTCATGCGGCTCAGTTCAGTGGTCAGAATATAGCGAAGAGATGGGATTCTCTTCTTAAAGCAGTTATAAGAAACGACAACACATCTGTTGCGCTAAAGGAAGTATTGTCATTCAATATTCCGGATAGAGATGTTTTCGAGCGTCGTATCATAAAAGAGATTGATGAATCTGTCAGACAATCAATCGTGATGGCAGACAGCCTTGCTGGTGTTAATAAAGAGAAAGCCCACCTAAAGGCACTGCGCCTCGCGCGTGCTGCAAAGAGAGATTATGCAACCCTGGGCGTACGTCGCGCGAGCAAGAAAACTCTGAAGAAAGTGACGAGAAAAGTAGCAAATGTCCTGCGGCTTGATCGTAGTTAGGACATATAGTGAATTATATTGAAAGCCAACATGGTTAAATTAAATCCTAAAGTTTCGATAATCATCCCCGTATATAATGGTGCAAACTTTTTGGCGGAAGCTATAGACAGTGCGCTTGCTCAAACATATTCCAATATTGAAGTGGTTGTAGTTAATGACGGCTCAAAAGACAATGGAAAGACAGAAAAAGTCGCTTTGTCATACGGTGACGACATCGAGTATTATATAAAAGAGAATGGGGGTGTAGCCTCTGCCTTGAATTTTGGAATTCAAAAGATGACTGGCGAATATTTTTCTTGGTTATCTCATGACGATTTGTACGAGCGGACAAAGATTGAGGAGGAGGTTCGGTATTTACTCAACCAACCCGCACCGGACAGTACAATAATTGCGTGTAATTCTGTTGCACTGTTCGAAAACGGAATTAAGAAAAAAGAGAAAATTAATCATGTCGTATTTAATGATTATTTTGATATTTTCCTAGGCGCGTCTGCAAAAACAGGCTTGAACGGCTGTAGTTTATTAATCCCCAGGAATGTACTGATAGATTCGGGCGGTTTTAATATAAACTTACCAGTGACACAGGATTATGACCTATGGTTTCGGCTAAAGGACAAATGCAAGTTTACGCTGCTTGATAGACATTTGGTGGTGTATAGACATCATGATATGCAAGATAGCGTGCTTAAGTCTGACACAAGCCTTATTGCCGGTGATGAACTTAGAGCACGCATACTACGTAGTGTGTCAAAAAAATACTTCGCGAATTTTATCAGAGCAAGTAAGAAAAACGAAAAGTGGATATGGGAAAGCTATTCAACATATAAATCTATGGGCTATATAAAAACTTCATTAGAAATACTACGTTTGTCGGCAGATCTAAGTCCTAAAGGGTCTATCAAGGCATTGGGTGAAGTGACACTATGGGAAGGTATATACCGCAATCATGGGTATGCTACAGACACTAGTAACCAGTCTGTTGTTAAAAGGATTGAAGGCTTAGAGGAATTTTCCAACAACAAGATATATCTAGGCTATGTTTCAATGAAAAGGATGAGTCAAATAGGTAGCTATATTGAGAGTATAAAAAACGATGGGCTGGGTTTTTTTATACATAAAGCAGGCCGTAAGTTAATTAGAATTTTGCGAAAATTAGTATAGATACTGTTGTATGAAATAAGAAATGACTACTTAACTTCAATCGGAGAGCCTAACGGGATGTCCGCCAATACAACATCAGTCACGGTCAGTATTTTATGCCAATCATATCCATAGCTATTCAAAGCCTCCGCACTACTAAATGGTCTCTTGGTACCATTTTCAACAAGAAACACTCCCGAACCGGGCGAACTGCCCTTTAGTAGCTTACCTGCGTATGCCGGGATGTTAATGCCCAATGTAGCGCCGGTTGGTATTTCGGTCATTGCAGCCTCGGATAATGTTAATATATTTGCCCACGAATATCTGTGGCTATTGAACGCTTCGGCACTATCGAATGGTCGCTTGGTACCATTTTCAATAAGGAATACTCCTGAGCTCGGGGAGTTGCTTTTGACAGTCTTACCGGCATACGAGACGACATTTACACCAATAGGAGTGCCTAATGGAATATCTACTAATACAGCATCGGTCACGGTCAGTATTTTATTCCAATCATAGCCATTACTATTCATAGCTTCGGCACTATTAAATGGTCGCTTGGTACCATTTTCAATAAGGAATATGCCCGAACTCGGCGAACTGGTTTTAAGTAACTTACCTGTGTATGCCGGGATGTTAATTCCCAACGGGGCACCTGTCGGTATTACTGTCATTACAGAATCCGACACCGTTAATACACTTGGCCATGAGTATCCGTGGCTATAGAGCGCCTCGACACTATTGAATGGTCGTTTGGTGCCATTTTCAACAAGGAATACTCCTGAACTGGGCGAACTGCTTTTAATGGGTTTGCCGTTGTAGGAGGTAATTCCAAACCACTCTTTAAAATAGGCATAGAAGTTGCGGTTGCCGTATGCGCCGCAGGTTGCTTCACCCGGATAGGCCGCCAATGCGGCGTTGTTTGGTGTATATGGCGTGTAGATATAGAGGCTGAGGGTGGCTATGTTTTCGATATAGACCGGCTTGGTGCCGCACGATACGTTGGGCGAGTACTGGATATTGTTTTGGCCTAAGTAGTAGCGATAGTCGTTCGGATGTTCCTTGTAGTAATTAAACTGCCAGGCGGCGCTCATAACCTGATTGTAGAAACCATAGTAATTAGCGTTACAATCAGCAGTGTCTGGGCAGCCATAACCCATCATGGTTTGGTACTGCGATTTGAGCGGCCATGAATCGGCAGTAAGGGGGCCAATCGACTCCTTCTTTATCATGACAATTAGTACTTGTGGATTGATGTTGTATGTCTGGGCGGCATTGTAAATTATCTGGGCGGCAGATATACCACCCGTGAATGCCCCACCGCCCTTTTCAAACGATGTTTCGTGCGTGGTGGGGTTTTCGTAATATTTGTTGAGACAAACAAACGGGGGTGACGCACCCCATGTAGCCAGGGCGTATTGCGCGCGCGTGCCGCCGCCATATTCTGATGCCCCAGTACCCCATAGGTCGCAATTCGGAACCAGACTGTCAAGAAATGCTTGAATTTGCTGGATACTCATGGAGTTTTTGTTATAGAAGAGGGCGTCGTCAATGATATGACCAGCATTGAAATCGGTGATTGGTGCGGCGTGTACACGACCACTGTTGTATATAAATAGCGCAGAGACTAGACATATAGACACGAAGAATGCCGATAGGATGCCGATGTTTTTAGACAGAGAATGAGACTTCACTGGAAACTCCTTCGTAATCATCGGACATGTAATGTAGGGTAAACGTCCACTTACCAGAGGCTAGTGAGCTTGTGGGTATAGAGATGGTCTTACAGTCTGTTGAGGCGGGATTTCGGAGTACAGTCGTGTCTTTGCGGATAGATTGGCCAGATGGTCCAGATAGTTGCGCATAGCAAACACCTCCGGCAACAGGATAGTTAACGCCTCCACGGATAAATACGGTATTACCAGACTGGTCTGTAGATGCGATCATTTGGACCTGCTTCTTATTCGATTCTGTAGTATTTGTAGGTGTTACGGGGTGGTCTGCGTTGGGCGCGCTGACCTTATTGTCGGGATTGTTCTGAAGCTCTTTTGACTGCTCCTGATCTGATTTGAATCTGTCTGAAGATGATACGTTTGCTGTGTCAGGATTTTTAAACCCATTAGTACTGAAATAGAAATAGGCAGACACGGCCCCTACTAACGCGAGTAGAAGCAACGTTGCTATAAGGACTTTTCTGTTTCTTTTTGTTGACCTTTGTATTCTCATAGAGGTATATCTCTAGTATATATTATACCAGTAGCATTATGATGCGGCAAGTATTTAACACCTTTGAGTTCGGGTTTAGGAATAGGCTAGTAACAGCTTATGGCGCTGGGTTAAAACCATTTGGATTTTGCGATTGCCAGCGCCATGAATCTTCGCAGGCCTCTTCAATTGTCAATTCAGCTTTCCAATTAAGTTCCCTGTTCGCTTTTGCCGGGCTCGCATAACAAGCGGCAACATCACCCGGACGGCGATCGACAATTTGATAGGGAATTTCTTTACCGGCTGCCTTGCCGAGTGCTGCAATTAACTCAAGGACAGATACGCCTTTGCCGGTTGCGAGGTTATATGAATGTGCACCTGCCTTTGAGTGGTCTAAAGCTGCCGTGTGGCCTTTGGCAAGGTCGACCACATGTATATAGTCACGGACACCAGTGCCGTCGACCGTGTCCCAGTCGTTACCAAATACGTTAACCTTTTCCAGCTTTCCAACAGCAACCTGTGTGATATATGGTAATAGGTTATTTGGAATGCCGCCTGGGTCTTCACCAATAGTGCCACCTTTGTGCGCACCAACTGGATTGAAGTAGCGAAGCAGGCTAACTTCGAATTCTGGATCCGATACACAAACATCCTGTAATATTTGTTCGATCATGAACTTTGTCTGCCCGTACGGGTTGGTGATACCAACGCCTACTCGACTAGTTTCGACAAGAGGGAGTTCCTCGGGTTCTCCATAGACAGTGGCGGATGAGCTAAATACGAGCTTCTTTACGTCGTGCGCTCGCATAACTTCTAGTAATGACAACGTAGAGTTGATATTGTTACGGTAGTATTTAAGTGGTTTCTGGACTGATTCACCCACGGCTTTGAGTCCCGCGAAATGGATAACGGCGTCAAAGGTGTGTTCAGTAAATATATTTTCTAAAGATGCTGCATTACAGACATCTACCTCATAAAAAGGAATAGGATGCCCAGTAATTTTTTCTACCCGACGGAGTGATTCATTACTGCTGTTACTGAGATTGTCTACAGCGACGACGGTATGGCCAGCCTCGATTAATTCGACGATAGTATGACTACCTATGTAGCCAGTACCACCGGTAACAAGTATATTCATAGATACATTTTACCACCACCTGCAGCGGTTAGCTGATTCGTTGTATACTGGTTTACATGAAAATAGTAATTATCAGTGGATACTTCAACCCTCTTCACGGCGGTCACCTAGATATGATAGAGGCGGCAAGAGAAATGGGGGACAAACTAATCTGTGTCGTCAACAATGACAAACAGCAGGTACTAAAGAAGGGTAAGGTTATTCTCGACGAAGAAAACCGCCTGAGGCTTGTGGGCGCGCTACGAGCGGTTGACGAGGCTGTGCTGTCTATCGACGAAGAACCTCCAGTTATTAATACACTACAGATGATTGCCAAGAAATATCCAGATGACGAGTTGATATTTGCCAACGGTGGGGATCGAGATAGCGAAAAGGTCATACCAGAGACTTATGTATGTAATCAGTACGGCATAAAGACGGTGTTCGGCGTAGGAACGCACGTACGTGGACTTGTGAAACCTGATTCATCGACACGAATCAATCAAGCGCTTGGTCACGAAAAATAGGCTATTCAGGTTTGCGAGCGATTACGATACCGTGATTGCGCTTGGCAAATGTTGCTAGATAACCAGCGGTTAGTCCACGGACAACGGAATTGTTGCGGATTCTGCCAACAGGGCCACTTCGTTGTTTGTAGAGCGCTCGATGGGTGATTGCAGGGTAAGCATATGTCTTGATGGAAGAAAATCCAACCTCTGCTATGAATGACCGCAGCAATTTAGGCGGCATATCCTTTTCGTTAACACCATACTTAGCCACTGCTTCAATCGACGATGGGGATTTGCTGTGGCCAACGCCGGGCTCACAGGCAATCAATAGGCCGCCCGGTTTGAGTGCACGATAAGCAGCAAGAAGTGCTGCGACTTCACTCTCGGCATGATGGAGTGAATCAAAGAATATCGCCGCATCAAATTCATCATGGTGGCTGATTTCGTCGTAGTCTTTGGTTTCAAACTTAAGATTAGTGATATCGCTAAAGTGCTTTTTGGCCGCACGGATTGCATCGGGAGAGATATCGATACCCGTCACATCGTAGCCGGCCTTTGCATAGAAAGAGCTTGTCCAGCCAGATCCACACCCGAGGTCGATAATTTTTGCTGGTGGATGGGGAAGTAGTGAAAACACAGCAGCGATGTCGTGTAATAACGACCCAACATTGATAGGGTCTGAAAACGGTTTATGTAGCGTAAAGATGACTCCGTCTTTGCCGATTTTTTTGAAGTACTCTCGCTCGCCTTGTTTTGCCATGTCATCCATTGTACAACACGTAAACAAGGCTCTTTATTGTATAATTGTGTATACATATAGCGCCTATGCGCATTACGATGGAGGACAAACACATATGTGCGGAATAGTCGGATACATTGGCAGCAAAGAAGCACAAGGCGTACTACTGGGCGGTCTACGACGACTCGAATATCGTGGCTACGACAGCTCGGGTATCGTGACACTTGGAGACAGGTCAACTCTCCTCCGCGCCAAAGGCAAGGTTGCCGAACTCGAGGCAAAGGTGACGGAAAACAAGACGATCGATGGCGTCGGTATTGGTCATACTCGCTGGGCGACGCATGGCGTGCCGAGCGAAGAAAACGCCCATCCGCACAAATCCGGTGATATTTATCTGGTGCACAACGGCATCATTGAAAACTACAAAGAACTGAAAAAAGAGCTAAAAGACCACGAGTTCGTTAGCCAAACCGATACAGAGGTTTTGGCTGCACTCATCAATTCACTGTATGACAACGAAACCTCGCTAGAGTCTGCAGTGACTCAGGCATTGCAGTTGGTTGATGGTACATATGGCATCGCCGTACTGTCGACGCGTGAACCGGAAAAGATTGTTGTCGCACGCAGCGGCAGCCCGTTGATTATTGGTGTTGGCAAGGACGAAACTGTTATCGCCAGTGATGCGTCGGCGCTGATCGGGCACACTGAAAACGCTATTTATTTGAACGACGGCGAGATTGCCGTTTGTCGTGCCGGTTCGGTCGATCTGACAGACCTGTCATCACAGCCGCTGAGCGCCAAGGTTGAAAAGATCGAGGCCGACATGTCAGCGATTCAGAAACAGGGTTACGACCATTTCTTGTTAAAAGAAATTATGGAACAGCCAACCACATTGCAGTCGACACTAAACGGACGTGTTGATCCCAAAGAAAACCGCGCAATGCTGGGCGGTCTGAACATGACCCAGGCGGAATTGCGCCAAATCGAACACGTCGTCATTATCGGATGCGGTACGGCGTACTATGCCGGAATGCTGGCGTCGTACTATCTGGAGCAATTAGTCGATGGCCTGACCGTTGATGTCGAGATCGCGTCAGAACTTCGTTACCGTTCGTTCCATCTGCCGAAAAACAGCGTGGCGCTAATCGTCAGCCAGTCCGGCGAAACTGCCGACACACTGGCGTGTCTGCGCGAAATCAAACGCCGCGGCGTCAAAACACTTGGTGTGATTAACGCTGTTGGTTCGACAATCGCACGTGAAGTTGATGGCGGTGTCTATGTCCACGCAGGTCCGGAGATCTCTGTTGCCAGCACCAAGGCGTTTACGTCGCAGGTGGCTGCTATGACCGTATTTGGCGTGCAGTTGGCGCAGGCAAAAGGCGCAGGCGTGCAGGAACTGAACCAGTACATTAACGAACTGGCCGACCTGCCAGACGAAATCGAAAAGGTGCTTGCAGCCCATCGGGACGAGATCAAAGAAGTCGCCGCCAAATATACCAAATATGATCATGCACTATTCCTGGGTCGCGACACGCTATATCCGGCAGCCCTCGAAGGCGCATTGAAACTGAAAGAAATTAGTTATATCCAGGCCGAAGGCTATGCGGGCGGGGAATTGAAACACGGTCCGTTAGCACTAATCGACGATCGATTCTTTGAAGTCATGTTGCTGCAAGACAACTGGCTATTCGACAAAGGTGTCAGTAACCTGGCCGAAGTAAACGCACGTGGCGGACACGTGGTCGTAATCACCAACAGCACCAAACAAATCGACGCCGAAACAATCGTCCGTGTTGATACCAAACTAGATGCGCTAGTGCCGGTTGTGTTGAATGTCATCCAACAACTATTTGCATATTATGTCGCCGTCGCACGCGGCAACGACGTCGACCAGCCAAGGAATTTGGCGAAGAGCGTTACGGTCGAGTAGTCAAGACCGAGCAAACTTTATTGACAATAACGCTTATGTTGTGATATACTATTTAATGTAATCAGTTATATTGCAAGGCCTTGACGGCAAAAAAGAGACACCCAGACGGGTGCCTTTTTTGTTGAATAATTTTATCGGTAGGCGTGGTCTAGCTCCTACCTTTGGTAACCGTGGTCGGACTCGAACCGACACGGGCTTGCGCCCAAGGCCTTGACGGGGTCTTGCGTATACCACTTTCGCCACACGGTCCCCTGCTCTTAGGACATTGTGCGGGCTCATCGGTTACCAATAAATATATTATCATGTACGTAATGCTTATGCAAGTATAGCATAAACACTATTTAAGCACATTTGCAACAACAGAAAATAGGGTAAACCACCTCTGTTAAAAATTGCAGAAATAAAACAAATATTTTTCAATATGTAAATATTTCATACGATTCAACAGTAAATATAAATAAAAAAATGCGACGACCAGCAAGGAATTTGGCGAAGAGCGTTACTGTTGAGTAGAAAAGCTAAAAGGTAAAACGATCGGGACCCATAGAGAAGCCATAAACAATATACGCGTAGAAAAGGAGTATGATGCTAAAGACGATTCCTAATATTGCAAAAATCCTCTGCGATCCTTTTATGCCACGCGACAATAATATACATTCACCAATAAAACCTGCGATGGCGGTAATTGTTGCAACTGCGACGTTGAGACCGATAGTTGATGATCTTGGTCCAGAAAGCACAGGTCCAACCATGAAGAAGTAAAAAGGTAGCCAGATGACCGGCAATAGCGTTAACTTTTTGGACGATATGATATCGCTGTCTCTTTTATCTCTACTATTTTTCGACATTCATGCCTTGGTTTTCGGCGTCTTGTGTTGTTCGTAGGCCCGCAGCGCTAGCCTCTGAAGGAGTGCAGTAGTAAGTTTCGTAGCCGAGCCTAAAGGGCTCAAAGCCTTTTGTTTCTTCATACCAAGCAATTCCCGCACCGGGCGCTGTACGAAACTTGACAGGCCTTTGTCCACAAGACAGCCACTTGCTGTAAAATCTATAATTTCCACCAAGCGGCGAGGCATCAAATAATACAATAAGACTAGCAACCAATAAAAATGCTACTAGAGATTTTTTCCGTATATTAAGTCTATATATTATATTATTCTGATTTTGCAATTTATTCTGCATAAGATACTACTGAACGCTTATTTATATAATTCTCTTTTAATAATATAAAGCACAAACATAATAATAGTAATAGCTGGAACCAGTAGAATGACTAATGAGTTTGAATTTAATAATATATTTCGTTCACCTTTATCTCTTGAATCGGACAATTTATTTACAGTCGCAACATTTTGCCTGGACGTAGAATTCACCTCAATTTTAGGTCCGCATATATCTTCGACTGCAGAGAATGCAATACCGCTGTTAGGCGGCGTAATGTACGCGCAAGGATCTGTAGCATCTGATATTCCGTCTTCATCATGGTCGCTTGGATTGGTGCCTCGAACTTCGATAATTTGATACAGGTCTATCGGTTTGCCAGAGTATGATTCACCAGACACTACAAGTGTGTGGATACCTGCGGGGACAATTTCTGGGATGACTATATCTTTAGTAAAGCCTCCATCGTTATCGACGGAGAGAGTGCCAAGATCTATAGGGTCTGAATAAAGTTTAATATTAGCGACCGATCCTGGTCGAAGCTCGTATTGACTGGCCACTATTGTGCTGTTTGACCTCTTTATTATCGGCTCACTGATCAACTTTTTGGCACGTACAAGTTTATTGTATCCGAGCATCGAGTTGGTAAAATATTCTGTCGGCTGAGGTTCGTTTGTGCCAACCTCCCTAGTCTGAGAATAGGGGTAATCAACAGGACTGACGCTAGCAAGCTGTTTTATTAAAGTTTGTGCGATTTTTTGATGCCCCTGTGCATTAGGATGAAACGTAGAGGAAAATAATTCCGTCTTAAATCCTATATCGGATGTTCCAGTGACATATCCTTTACTTTCACATAGTTTGCCACCATCGAGACTATCCTCTAAATCTATGTAAACGACACCAGTTTTTTCAGCAACGGACCTAATCACTTTATTCATGTAAGTAACCCCTTCGGCTATCATATGACGCTCATTCGAATCAATTAGTCCGGCGTTTGCTCCACAGTAGGCAGTGCCGTCACTAATAAATTGGGGGTACCCAAGATAATAAATTTTAGTGCTTGGGGAGTGTAAATGTATTAACTCAATAAGGGACAATAGCTGCCCGTATGACTGCTTAATTGTCTGACCCAGTAGACCGCGTAGTTGATTAGAGTCTGCATATGAACAGGTAAAGAAGCTATGTGCACATTCGTCCAAAATGGGGCCAAACTTTACATCGTTGCCACCAATAGTCATTGTGATTGATGCCGGCTTGTATTTAATAATAAATTCAAGTTGACTTGCGTAGCCTGGTATAAATGCATCTTTGGCAATTGTTTGTTTAGTTATGCGCTCTTCCGCGGAGTATTTACTTAGCCTGCCACCTTGACCTAGATATTTTTCACTACCGCCGATGTCAAGCGTAACTGCGCCTGAGCATGCTATAGATTTCATCTTTGGTGACGAAAAATGATAGTGATTTTTGATTAAAAACGGATATGATCTTTCACTTATATGGCAGCCTCCAAAGTAATCTGTGCCGGGAAGATAATAGGATGTACCATTCTCTCTATTTTCTATATCGCCTTCGCCACTGGAGTATGAGTCGCCAAGTGCAAGATAATCTAGGGTTTCTGGTGCGGTATAGTTGGCTGCGCGTAGGCTAATGTGATGGATCGGGTCGGTCGAATTGGACGCGTAGAAACTGATTTCGCCACCATCATCGTTAAAACGTGGTTGATACGCCGCTGTCATGTTCGGCATGTATGTATTGTTCGCGGGGTCGTTCATAGGTGCGGCAAGAAACAGCGCAGGGCATTCGGTTGTCAGTTGGCCTTGTCTTTCCAGTGTATTTAGTTGTGCGGGATCTGACGGAACGGTATAGCCGCAGTCTGGTGTTAATTCAAAAATTGCATTGCTGGTGTTGCGGCCGAATATTGCGACGTTGCGGCCATCATTAGACACATCGATTTCCATATCGGGTGCAGAGCCCGGGGCGGAGTAATTTGTTTTGAGGTACAAGAATTTAACGGTTTGCCCAGTGTCCATGTCCATGCGGTACATTCCACGACCGACCAGTTCGAATACAAGCCATTTGTCATTTTGCGAGCGTTGGAGATATTTAGTCGTAGAGCGGAAATCATCGGTGGTAAAACGGTCGGTCAGGATTTCATCAGGAGACTGCTCGCCGGTAAAATATGTTTCCACCCGCAAATTAGGGAGTGTGATGCGCTGCATGTGCAACCGTTTAACGAAGTCTTTGAACATAAAAACTTTGCCATCACCGTATGTACCGGGGGACTGGATGCTAATCAGGTAGTCGCGGCTGGGCATATAAACACAGCCATAAAAACAGGTGGCGCCACTGTTGATAACGTGCGCATTTGATTCACCGCCAAAGCTGACGGCCAGTTTGCCATCGTCACCTCCGAACAGCTGGTAATTGTCACCACTACCGATCAAACATTCGGTGTTGTATTGCCTTGACTGGTCTTCGACGCCTTCGATTTTGCGTTGGTCTCGTATGCTTTGGAATTTTGATGCACACATGTTATTCCAGTCATCATTAGGACTAACTTCGTCTGAATATACTGTTGTCGGGATGCCGGTCGTCCACGACCATGAATCGGCACGGGCCATATTTAACATGAAAAGTGAAAGAACGACCATAGAAATAGTCGCCAATAGAGCAATATTGCGGTGGACAATCAACTTCTTCATCTGGGGTCATTATACACAAAACTTGTTAAATGTGTTAAAAAATACTTAAAATAAGTTTATAATTCTTATACTTAAAATTCTAAGTTTGACCACGACACTGACCGCTAAATACTTATCCACATTGCCAGACAATGAATTGACATACATTTCAATAGCTGATATACTACGTATGTAGATGGAAAGCGTGGATTGGTCCCTGGTGACCGTAGGATCCAAAGCGCCATCTATTTTTTATTGTTTTCGATAACCTGAAAAACTTCCCCTCGCGCCAATTTAATCGATTGCTGGTGGGAGAGTTCTAATGTTCCTAATTTACGCTGTAAATGCTTTAAGAGCCGTAGTTTAGCGCCAGATCCTTTTGCGGCACCAAGCCGGATTTTGAATGAATATGCGACCAAACCTAACAAAACGTCAGTCATTTGAATTTCGGATACCGCATGCGACTCAAGCCTAGCAATGCCAAATAGGGCATTGCGCCGTTGTTTCTTTTTGATTGCTTCTCGAATAATCTTTTCGAATTTGTCATCTTTACTGGTCGAGACATCATCGGCAAGTACAGTAATATATTCGCTCGCGCGCGAGCGTTTATAGTCTATAGAACCAGCGATTAACGCCGCAGCTAGTTTGTTGTACGCGGTGTGACTTTTTTCATTCTTGGTGATCTGATAAGTTTCCTTGTCGACAACCAGGCAGTGGAAGCGGTTATTCGTACAGCCGAAGAATACGTCAATAAGTTCTTTGTATACTGCCAGGTTTTGATCTGTTATGTCGCTAAATTTAAACTCGCGATGATAGCCGCGCCGGTTTTTCAAATTAATGATGGCACGATGTAGTTCGCGGGTGTTTTGGCTGACTAATAAACCAAGTCCAAAAATTCGATCTGTTTTGGCACTGTGTAATAGGCCGGTTTCGTCCATAAAACCGAATACGTGTATGCGTGGTTTCGGTCCGCTAACGTCCATACAATTATTGTAACATGCTTATGCAATAATTGTATTTTTTATCTGTTTTTATAACAAAAAATATTAATACTTTTGTAACTATCGGTTGATTTGGTCGCCAACAACTTTGCGTATTTTGGTGATGAATAGTGATTTGTCGAATCGTTTGGCTTTGCGTTGGAGTGTGCCTGGGAGGAATGTCATAGTCTGGGCGGATTTGATTGCTTCGACGAGTGATTCTGTCGTTTGGTCGCGGAATGTGACGCCGCTGACGCCGTCTTCGACGATGTCTTTGGTGCCTGCGCGGCCGAGAGCGATGACTGGTGCGCCTGCAGCCAGGGCTTCGACTTGGACGATGCCGAAATCTTCTTCGGCTGCATAGATAAATCCACGGGCGTTGTTGAGCGCGTCGGTGACGGCGGCGTCAGACGCATCGCCTGTGCGGTCGGTGTGGAATTCGACAGTTGGTCCGGCCAATTCAACCAGGCGCTGGTGTTCGGGACCGTTGCCGAATACACGCAGCGGAATGCCGAGTTGGGTGGCAGCGCGGATGACAATATCAAAATGTTTGTACGGGACCTGGCGGCCGAGCGTGACATAGTATTCGCCACGTTCGCGAGCAGGATCGAAACGGTCAACATCAACCGGCGGGTGAATAACGGTTGAGTTGCGGCCGTAATATTTTTTGATGCGTTTTTGGACTTCGGTACTGTTGGCAACAAACACGTCAACATTTTGTGCGGCATCGTAGTCAGCCTTTTTCTGAGGAGGGACGAATATTGGCATCGCCATACGAATAAGTGCGTTCAGTTTGCCGAACCCTGGGTCGCGACGGTATTCGTCGTAGTGTGACCAATAATAGCGAATTGGTGTGTGGCAATAACAGATGTGAACTTGATCGGGACGGGTTTTGCGCACTTGTTTGGCCTCGGCGCTAGAGCTGCTGATGATGATGTCGTATTCGGACAGATCCAGTTCGCGAAAGGCGCGGACACGTTGCATCGGGAAGAATTTGTGCATCTTTTTGAACGGTCCGGGGAGGTTCTGTAATTTGGTCGTGCGAATGTCGAGTCCGGCGAATTCTGGCATGTTTTCGGGAACGAATGTGCTAGTGTAAATCGGCGCGTCAGGAAATGCATCATGTAGTGCCAGAACGACCTTTTCGGCGCCACCCATATTGGTCAGCCAATCGGCAACAATCACCACGCGTGGTGATTGTTTGGAATATGGAATTTGGCTATTGGAATTTGGCGAGTTCATTGTCGTAGACCTGCTCTAAACGCGTTAATCAACTTTTGGCAACTAACCGAATGAGTAATGAGTTGATCGAGTTGCTCTGTATCTAGATAACCAAGTTTTTCGGATAGATACAAGAAGTTCTTGGTTTCAAGCAAAGATCCGTAAGCAATTGTGTAGAAATGTAGTTTATCTTTTGTTGATGTACGACCAAAACCTTCAGCGATATTCGCGGATATGGAACTCACAGCTCTACGAATTTGGCTGGTGATTCCGAATAACTCTTCTTTAGGAAATGATCGGGAGACTTTATATACCGCAACAGCAAAACTCTGACTTTCTTGCCAGACGGTGAGATTTTCAAAAGAACTGATACTATTTTCTGCCATATTCTAATAGCCAACTTCCAATAGCCCTATTTGGCTCCTGTGCGACGGAACACGACGGCGACTGTTTTGAACAAGATTTTGAGGTCTAACCAGAACGACCAGTTCTGCGCGTAGAATGTTTCTAGATCGATACGTTCGTCGAACGTTAGATTGCTGCGGCCAGATACTTGCCAGAGTCCGGTGACGCCTGATTTGACGCTGTGTAATAGCGCGGCTTTGGCGGGAGAGAACTTTGCTTCCTGTGGCAGGATAGGGCGTGGTCCGACAAGGCTCAGATCGCCACGAAGGACGTTGAATAGTTGTGGCAGTTCGTCGAGTGATGATGTGCGGAGGAACTGACCAAATTTGGTGACGCGTGGGTCGTCTGCGACTTTGCGGTTTTTTGTATATTCGGCGGCCAGGTCGTCGCGGCCCATGGCACGGAATTCGTCGGCGGCATCACGTTTGCCAAATTCGGGGCGCATGCTACGGAATTTGATTAATTTGACTGGTTGACTGAACCGGCTAAGGCGAGCGCTGACGTAGAATACAGGACCAGGATTAAAGATTTTTTGGAGAACGAACAGTATGAGGAAAACCGGCGAAAGAATCAGAATGACAACAAGGGCGATGACACGGTCAAATATGCCTTTGGTGATAGCACCCCATCCGACCAGTGGCGTTTGGCTGACGGTAATCATCGGATAGCCCAGGAATACGTCGACGGTGTTTTTGCCAGCATAAAATTCTGGTTCACCCGGAATAAAGCTGTAGCTGATGTGGCGTACCTGGGCCGCGCCGAGGATTGCTTGGTTGCGTTCGGATGAATCGTACAGATCGGTCTGGATAATCGTCGTAATGCGCAGATGGTCGATTTGTTCCAACGCGCGTTCGACGGTGCTGAAATGTGTGACATCCAGGCCACGAGGGACGACTTTGGCAGGACCGGCGATAGCAACAATTTTGTAGCCGCTCTCGGCAGTCACTGATAAACTGTCGGCGATGTCGCGCGTTGCGTCACTAGTACCGATGACCAGGACTCGGCTGACGCCACGGCCAAAATGGAACATCAGCGTGCGCCAGATGCGCAGCAGTTCGCGTTCGAATATCAGCAGCAGGAATGAACCGACGAACGCATAGAGGGTGACCAGGCGCGCCGGAAAGAAGTGACTGCCACTGATGTATTCCCAACCGATAATAACGAGGATGCCGATAAATGCGCCGAGGGCGATTTTGCCCCATTCAACGAGGCGGCGAGTGTAGACATTGGAATTATACAGCCCCATTGATGCAAAGATCATGATCCAGATAGGGATGATCATCAATGAAACCAGGAAATATTCGCGCGCATAGACGGGGCTGACGAGTGGTCGGTTGTCGTACTGAACACGAATAACGTAGGCAATAGTAAAGGCGAACAGGAGCACTACGATATCGGCGAGGGCGAGCAGGAGACTGTAGAATTTCGTGTTTTTACTCGGCATACTGAAACCTCGTTTATTTTATCGATATTATAGCACTATTACCTCAATTGGTACGGATAAATGGAGTATACTATAAGCATGATAAAGCTGGGCTGGGTAGAGCGCGCGCTAATGGGGTTGCTGCTGGTCGTGGCAGCGCTGATTGTTGTGCATGCACCGTTGACGGTGTGGGCTGGTACGCAGTGGCCAGATTCTGTTGATTATATAAAGGCGTGGAAAGAATTGTTGATGGGCGCCGCGTTGGTGTTGTTCATCGTTGTTGCTGCTCGTCGCAAGATGATCGGCACATTGTTGAATGACCGGCTGATGCAACTAGCAATCGTCTATGCGGGGCTGCATTTTGTGATGGTTGCAGTGTTCCAAAACGGATTGCAGGCGGCCGGTGCGGGATTGTTGATCGACCTGCGCTATGTACTGTATTTTGTATTGGTATATGGTACGGCAAGGTTGATTCCGCAGTTCCGTCGACCATTTATTACCGCGACGGTTGGCGGTGCGGTTGTCGTGTTGGCGTTTGCATTGTTGCAAATGTTTGTCCTACCAAAAGATTTCTTGGCGAATATCGGCTATTCGAAAGAAACCATTTCGCCCTACCTAACTGTTGACGATAATCCTGCCTATATCCGAATCAACAGCACACTCCGTGGGCCAAATCCGCTGGGTGCGTATGCGGTGATTATTGTTAGTCTGTTAACGGCAGCGGTGATTCGATGGAAGACCAGCACACGAGGCAGCGCACTGGCGGGTATTGCGGCCGTCGTGGCGGGATTGACGCTGGGTGCCAGTTATTCACGCAGTGCAGTGATAGGAGCATTGGCTGCGATTGCGACTGTTGCGGCAGTTGCGTTGCCTGCCAAAATACGCAAACGAGTCGGTGTCATTGTGGCAGTTGGTGCCCTGGTGGCGGTGGCTGCGATCGTATCACTGCGTGATAGTACGTTCGTGAGCAATGTTGTTTTGCATAACAGTCCAACGACTGGTGCAGAGATTGATTCGAATGAAGGTCATGCCGATTCGCTGATCCATGGATTGTCATGGGTAGGACAGA
Organism: Patescibacteria group bacterium; assembly: GCA_030916565.1. Classification (GTDB taxonomy): domain Bacteria; phylum Patescibacteriota; class Saccharimonadia; order Saccharimonadales; family Saccharimonadaceae; genus UBA2112. Next base: position 42,603 of record JAUPWL010000002.1, read on the forward strand.
AACCGTTCGGTGCGGGCATCGGTAGTACGGGGTCGGCATCACTGAACGGTCCGCGTCCGTTCATCGTCGAAAATCAGTATCTGTTTATCGCACACGAAGTTGGCTGGCTGGGACTGGCGCTATTTGTATGGTTGTATGTCGAAATCATGCGTCGATTATGGCAACGCCGTCGCAGCGTATTGGCGCTGGGAGTGTTCGGAAGCGGCATCGGATTGGCGATTGTTGGATTGTTGTTGCCGGTTTGGGTAGATGACACCGTCAGTATCGTATGGTGGGGGCTAGCCGCCGTCAGTGTAGGGGGAGTGTATCATGCGCGAAAGAACAAGTAAGAAACAACAAGAGCTATTGCAATTCATCACGGCGTTTTTGCAGGAACATAACTATGCGCCAAGTTATCGTGAAGTTATGGTAGCACTGGGATATAAATCTGTATCTACCGTTGCTGTACATGTGGACGGGCTGATTGCCAAAGGCTATCTAACAAAATCAGACAAATCGGCACGGTCGATTCGGATCGCGGGTGAATCGGCGAACGATAGCGATAAGTTGATGTGGCTACGGACGGAAATCGCTCGTCGTGAAGCGTCTGGTGCTGATGCTGAAGTGTTGGCGGTGCTGCAAAGAGCGCTCGAGATATTGGAAGAGGCGTAGACATGAAACGGGTGATCACGAGCGAACACCTCCACATTGTCCGTCATCATGCTAGTAAATTGTGGGGACGGGTTGGTCTGTATGCCCTGGGGATAACTTGTGGATTAATCGTTGTTTTGCAGATGCTCGTACCATGGAGCAATCTCCCACTCTATGCCACGATCGATGGCGTATCTGTGGGCGGTAAATCTGCCGCAGAAGTAACAAAGATGTTGGATGATCGATACGCCAAACTTCCGATCTCTCTCTATTTTGGTAGTAGTCCCAAGGCATATCGCCAACCGTTGTCAAGTGACATTGGTCTGACGGTAAACAGCAAGCCGCAAGTTGATGCAAAGGTATATCCGATATGGTTGCGGCTAGTCCCGATATCGTATTTGTGGGCACATCTGGTTGTGCCATCGGTCGCACCTCAGTATCAACGAGATAGCGCAAAGGTTGCCGCCTATGTCGAAAAGCAACTGGGAGAATCGTGCAATGTGGTACCGCAGAACGCATCGCTGAAATATAAGGACAAAAAACTGCAGGTTGTACCAGCGATTGATGGTGGTACCTGCAAACTGGCTGATGTCGAGAAGCAATTGGGCGGAGTGTCGCCACGAATGAACAAACATGAGGTACGTGTCGCGATGGACGAACGTCCAGCGGCCCTGCATGACGGCGACGCACAAAAAACAGCAGACGAGCTGCTGGATCGTACGAAATCTATCACTGTCCAGGCGGGCAGTAGCACGATGACAATACCCCAAGATACGTTCTTGTCGTGGTTGGATTTTGACGCGCAAGATAGCGGGATTCAAGCGACTGTCAATGCCGAACGATCATCGGACTATTTCGCAAAGGAGCTAGCGCCAAAGGTGAGCATAAAGCCAGGTACGAGTAAAATTACGACACTGGATTTTACGGAAATTAGCCGTGTTGATGGTTCGTCTGGCCAGGCGCTCGATAACCAGGCAACGATCGAAAAGATGAATGAATGGGTGAACGGCGTACGTGAACGTATCATTGCGCAGGTGAAATCCGTTGCACCAACTCCTGTCTACACAAGGACATACACCCCAACCGATGAGGGCATGTCGGCGTTAATCGCGCAGTTTGCACAGGCGCATTCAGGTAGTTTTGGCGTGAGTTTTGCCGAGTTGGACGGCCAGCGTCGCCACGCATCCTATCAAGGAACAAAATCATTTCGCACTGCCAGTACCTATAAGCTTTTTGTTGCTTATGGCGCGTTGAAGCGTGTCGAAGCGGGCCAATGGCAATGGACAGATCAGATAGACGGCGGCCGCAACCTGACGAAATGTTTGGACGATATGATCGTGAAATCAGACAATGCGTGCGGCGAAGCGATGCTGGCGAAAATTGGATACACGACGATGACAAATGAGCTCCGCGCCATCGGGTTAACTGGCAGTTCGTTTGTCAAAGACATACCGATTACTACCGCGAGCGACCTGACGACATTTGTTGGCGCGTTGCATTCGGGTCAGTTACTGAACCCAAGTAGTACCAATACGTTGATTTCGGCAATGAAACGTAATGTCTATCGCCAGGGTATTCCAAAGGGTGCTAATGGCCAGACTGCCGATAAGGTTGGGTTCCTGGATGCGTTTTTGCACGATGCGGCGATTGTTTATGGTCCGAACGGTACCTATGCGCTGACGATTATGACAGAGGGTAGTAGCTGGGCAACGATTGCCGAACTGACTAAACAGATTGAGGCATTGCGTGTCCAGTAATGACAAAAGCGTAAGCGTGAATTATAATCGACAATAGATATGTATGAAGGTGGAAATGGTGGGATGTATCCCGGTTCAAATGGTGGTGTTTCTCCGACGACGCCAGTAACGCCCGTTAACGCGTTGACGGTAGATTATTGGTTCAAACAGCACTGGAAATTAATCGTGTTGATTGTATTTTTGATCGTCGTGCTGGGCCAAACAATCTTTCAAATTGTATATCCTAGCAGCCGCTTGATTCCCGGCACGTATGTTGATGGTGTTGATGTAGGCGGTATGAAATATGCTGACGCCGCCAAAAAACTGGACGGTGAATACGGCAATCTGAAACTTGATATATTTTTTGGCAAAAATGGCGCAGCGTTTCAGTCACCAAAGATGAGCGAAGTTGGCATCGGTGTTGATAATACGGAGCGGCTGAATGCGATTACCTATCCTGTTTATCTGCGGTTCATCCCAGGATCTATATGGTGGGCGCCATTACTCGCAAAACCTGGTGACATTGCCTATGTCTATGACAAGACGAAAATCGCCGATTACACGCTGAGCAAGGTCGGCAGCGACTGTAGTATTCCGCCGAAAAACGCATCACTAAAATTAATCGAAACACAGTTGCAGTTGGTGCCATCGATCAGTGGTGGGCAGTGTGACATCAACGATTTTCAACAGACACTCGCCAAGGTGAAGCCAACGTCAGATGAGCAAAACAAGGTTCGTATTGCCATTAATGAACAGTCGGCGCCAATTAGTGACGACATGGCGCGTGATCTAGCAGCAAAACTAAACAGTCGTCTGGCGACACCAATGCCAATTACGGTTGATGTATCGACGGCCAAGATCCCGGGCCGTGTGGTGTTGAGTTGGTTGGATTTTAAAGCTGATGTGCCGCAACAAACGATTGATAATAGTGGTAACCAACAGGCGTCATTGAAATTCAGTGTTAACCAAAAACGCATGGAAGAATATCTGAATCAAGATATCGCTGCGCAGTTGATCAAAAAACCTGGTGTCACCAAAGTAAGTACGACTGATTTTACCGAGACGTCACGCGTCAATGGCGCGAATGGACGCGGACTCGACGCGCCCAAAATTGCACAATCAGTCGTTGATTACATCAACAACAAAACACAGCAGGCGATTGGTGCCACAGTGGTGATTGGTCCAACCGTTGAATACACGCGCAAGTACACGCCAACGAGTGTCGGATTCTCGGCACTTCTCGCGCAGTTCGCACAGGATAATCCAGGCAATTACAGCCTAGCGTTTAATGAATTGGGCAGCGTTGAGTTCCCTCGAAGTGCAGTGTATCGCGGTGATGCACCAATGCCTGCGGCGGGTATCCATTCGCTGTATATTGGCCTGGCTGACGTGATGCAGCAATATGCCAATGTGCTACGACCTGTAGATATTGTCAGCGGTAATAACGATAACGAAACGTGTTTCAAACTAATGTTCCAACAATTCGACAAAGGCTGCCGAACGGGTCTATACGACGCTATTGGTTATGCTGCATTGACGTCGATTGGCAAAAACGCCGGACTGAGAAATACCGTATTCGCCGGTGAGAATACGACAACCTCTGTCAGCGACGTCCATAACCTCATGATCAATCTCTATAAGAATAAGGTTGCTCGTGTCGAAGGCGGACAGAATATCCTGAGTGCGCTACGGTCAATCCGTGAGAACGACGGAATACCTGCAGGCTCAGGTACAGATGTCAGGGTGGCGCATGTGACTGGCGAGGCTGACGGCGTGTTTAATGATTCTGCCGTGATATATAACTCGACGTATGGCGTCTATGCATTAACAGTACTGTCAAACGGCGATGGAACATCGTGGGACAAGCTGTCAAAACTAGCAAAAGACGTGCTCATGCTCAAATCACAAAAGATTCCAAAAGGCGCCCGTTAGTACTACGTAGTAAAGATAACAACGTTTATTTCCTTGACAACATGCTTATGTTTGTTCAATAGTGATTAGCACTAGGGAGGATGGGGTATGTCGGAACGTAGTAAAAAATCGAGGAACAACGAAGGTGCTCGCGGAGAGTATGAACACCTGGAGAGTGGTAACTATAGACAGGAGCCAACCGAGTGGGTATTCTCGCTGGACGATTTGTTGCTGGCTGATTTTGGCAAAGAGCGGCCACTCGCTGATGTCGAAGAAGGCCTGAAGAGAGCAGTTATCGGACAGGACGCATCAATCGAAAGTTTGGTCACAGCACTGTCACGCGAAGATTATCGTAACCCGAAGCGCCCTATGGGCGTTTTTATGTTTTTGGGACCAACAGGCGTTGGCAAGAGCGAAACAGCGAAATCATTGAGTATGCTGTTGCACGGCGACGAAGACGCAATCCTCAAAATCGATTGTTCGAATTTTAGTGAAGATCATAGGGTATCGGCGCTGATTGGTGCTGCGCCAGAATATGTGGGCCGCGAACAAAAGCCTATATTCGACAAAAGGAAGATTGAACGACCGCGCAGTATTATATTGTTTGACGAGATAGAAAAGGGCGCGCCAAAACTATTTGATTTGTTGCTGAACGTTCTAGAAGACGGTGAAATAACGCTACTGAACGGCGGGCAAAAAGTATCGTTCAGAAATAGCATCATCATATTCACCAGCACCGTCGGTGCGCAGGATATGAAAAAGGAGCTGAATCCGACACACCTTGGATTCCATGACAAACCAAAAGCTAGTGCAACCAGGCAGCGACTGGAACAAGTTGCCAATAACGCATTGCAGAAAAGTGCATTCCGTCCCGAATTTTTGAACCGTATTGATGAAAAGATCGTGTTTGAAACGTTAAGCGATGAACAACTCGGTCAGATACTAGATTTGAACGTCGCGAATGCGAACGAGTACTACAAAAAACAGGGCGTCAGACTGACATTATTGCCCGAGCTACGCGATGAACTGGTCCGATCAACACCAGAACGATTTGAATACGGCGCTCGTCCTATTTTGCGCAAATACGAAAAGTTGGTCGAGGGATTGATGGCAAAAATTGCCGGTAGTGGCGGTATACCACGTGGCAGTCATGTGTATGCTGTGTTGGCCGAGGCCGAAGATCAGCAGACGACGCTAGGCGATAGGATTAAACTGTACTATCGACAGGATGAAACGTTAGCATCCAATCAGCCGACTAAACGAAAGTCGGCAAAGGCAATCGAACGACAGGCCGAGGCTAGAGAAGACGAGACGCAGCCTATTGTCTTGAACAAGAACCAACAAATGACACTTGGAGCTGTTGCGATGACTGGTATTGTCGCATTGTTGTTTAGGGACTACATGAGCTCTCGACGCCGCACAAAATCACGCCACGCTTAGCGGGTGCTGAATCATACGTGCTGCTTTTTTCACTGACGATAACGGTGTTATTTTAGATACTCGTTATGAGGGAGGCGCATAATGATGCATTCGTACATAACGGCGGAAGATTTAGGATTAACGATAGAAAAAAAGGAGCGAGTACTGTTCAAATGGTTTCTCGCTTCTTATTTATTTAGTAAAAGAATTCAACACGATATTGCCAAGCAAACGTGGGAGGTGTTTATGAAACACGGCATCGATACGCCGAAAAAGATTGCAAATCATTCGCGGCAACAATTGATAGGACTGCTGGGTGAGGGTCGGTATCGGCGCCATGATGAATCAACTGCACATCATATGTTGGAAATGTCGCGACAGCTGGTACGAGACTATCACGGGAATTTATTGAATATGTTTGATTGTTGTGGTGACGAACAAGAATTTCGGAAACGGTTGATGCAGCTCAAGGGAGTTGGGCCAGAGACAACAGAGATATTTATGCGAGAGGCACACCCTGTTCTGGTTGCAGCTAGGTAGAAAGAAAAAGCCGCACTCTGGGAGTGCGGCTTGTCGCCAATTTGGCGAATCCGGATATTATTCCGGAAGGTCGAGTGGTATTTGCAGTGCGGCAATCGTTGCCGCCAGTGCGTCATACTGACCGACTAGCGTGCAGAATTCGATTATCTGCGCGCGGTTGTAATAGTACGCCAGCCACTTGCGCGATGGCGATGACAACGTACGTGTCATCACGAATTCATCGACGATGCGCAGGAGCGTGTCTTCACGACTGATGCCTTTGGGGCGCGGTCCTGCTGCAATACGTCGCTGCAGTTCATCGTCCAGTCCGTAGCGTTTGCCAATGCGGCTGTGGTGCTGTAATTCGTAAGTGCAACCACGCAAACGTCCAACGCGCAGGATTACCAGTTCGGTGTCTTGGCGCGGTAATTTACCGAGTCCCAGCAGCACGCCCGAAAACGGCAGCCAGGTCCAGAACAGCAACTTGTGCTGACCAAGGACGTTGAACAAATGCATGTGGTCGGCGCGGACAGAACGCGCGGCGATGCGACAGATGACCCAGTTGATAGGGCCTAGGTCACGCAACAGTCGATCTGACGGAACGCGTTCGACAGACTTTGTCATAGTAACTCCACGAGGTGCGGTCGTTTGACGAGATGCCAATTTGGCTGCTACGATTGCGCCAGATCTATAGGCAACTGTTGCGACCAGGACATTATCGTCACCTACGGCCAGCGATACCAGTTGCGGGTGACTACCTCTTGCGGGCACGGGCACTTCGACCCAATGCGATTGCCAGAGGTTTTGGTTGATGGTGTATTCCAACCAATATTTCCGAATTCCGACAGTACCCGACGGCAGGCTTTTGAGATGAGCGACCGCGAGACCCTTGCCGGGCACGAACACTGTCGCGATGCTAATGACTGACATAGGTGCTTCCAATCCATCGAGGAACAGACACTAGCAAGGATACAGGAATTATCTGTCGTCAGACAAGCGCAAGCGCTATTTCTCTTTGTCCATGATTGGTTCGTCGTAGGCGATGGATTTGACACCCGGTTCCTTGCGTCGAACTAATTCTGCAATCGTATAGACCTCTGGTAGGATGTTTTTGCTGCTGAGGTCCGACCACTGCAACGTGCCGTAGTGAGACCGCATGCCCTCTAGTTGTTCGCCACGGTCAGGGAGGCGATAACTATATACAAATGCAACGGTGTGGACGAATAGGTCGCGCGATACGTCTTCGAGGTATTGAAAGTCCAGTACACCGGCAAATTCAATGTCATTTGCCTCGATAGAGGTTTTTTCTGACAGTTCGCGCAGGGCGGCTTGTTCGAGACTTTCGCCTTGATGGATTAATCCAGCGGGCACACAATTCCATCCAATGAATGGGGGGTAATTACGGCGAAGTAACAGTACCTTGCCATCGTTATTCGTCACGTAGATTGCCGTAATAAAGACAGGGTTGTTTGATGTTTCACCTTCGATATTTTCCTCATACTGGAGTGCCTTGAGGGCTTTGCGGGTCGGTATATAGCCACCATCCACTAGGGCGATGAACTCTGCGTGTAATAATTTTTTGAGATGATACGAAAAAGTGTTATTCGGAATTTGCGGTGGTTGCAACTGAGAAAAGCGCTGTGGCGAACGGTGTGCCAAGCTGAGAATAATTTCCTTCTGGATGTGATGCAGGTCTCTACCAACCATAACGTACGCCCTTATTTCCCCTGAATATTTACATTTTTTCGGCTATTGATTTGGTGTCAGTATAGCACGTCAATATAGTTGACTCAACGGATATTGAGTCAGTTTTTGTTGAGTCAACATACATTGAGTCAATCAAAAATGTCTATATTTCTTAAAGCTTATGTGCGATACTGTCAACAAAGGGAGCGTGAGGACGAAAAACAACATGCGGGTGGCCACCACAACAGATTGTGGATGAGTCGCCTCCTTTTTTATAAAAAGACTAGCAAAAAATAGCAACGAGAGGGTAAACGTAATGGCACGACGAAAATCACCAGAAGCGGGCGGAAATCAATCAAATAATCCTGTGGAAAACCATCCGGGCGAAGCAAAATTGGCTCAAATCTATGAAGATGGCAATCCAATTGTTTCTCGACACGATCCTGAAACAGAGGTCGTTGTCAGCTCAATTCGCAATGATTACCAGCTAGGTTACAAAGATGCTGACGGCAACGCGCAGGTAATGGATTTGCGCAAAATCTCTGTCAAAACTCGTCCTCGCCCAACACTTGATGATCTCGTTGCTAAACCTGTCGTTCCTGCCATTATCAAACCAAGTCGTGCCAAAATCCCTAACCGCGACCATAAAACAATCTTTGTATTCGGTGATGCACAGATTGGTTACCGACGTATCGATGGTGAATACGTACCAATTCATGACGAATTGGCGATTAGCGCAGCGGTTGCACTGGCGCGACACCTTCGTCCAGATGTTGTCGTCGACCTTGGTGACACGGTAGATTTTGCCGAATTGTCACGATTCCCGGCTGATTCAAACCACTTCTATACTGGTACATTGCAACGTTCATTGCAGCGCACACACGAAATGTATGCTGAATTCACCGCTGTTACTCCTGGTGCAACTCGTGTGGCAGTTGATTCTAACCATGTTAAACGATTGGATAGCTATTTCTTGAACCGCACACCAGTTGTTCATGGACTCAAAGCAACCAACAACAAATACCCACTATTGTCATTCCCGAACCTTGTCGACCTCGACGATGCAAAATGGGATTTCGTCAGCGGTTATGAAGGTGCCGAATACGAATATGCCGATGACCTCGCATTTATCCACGGTCGTTTTGCTGTCAGCAACGGATCAACGGCTGCGAAATTGTCGAAAGAAAATCACGATCGTAATATCGTTCAGGGACACAAACATTCAATTGAAAGTCACTGGTACACTGATCGACGCGGTCGTAAGTTTGGCGCATTTGTCTGCGGTGCACTTTGTCGCATCGACGGTGTTGTACCTAGTTATCACTCATCAATTCAGGTGAGCGGTCAGCCAAACCGACGATTCGAGAACTGGCAGAACGGTGTCATGGTCATTCATGATTACGGCCAGGGTAACTATCAATTTGACCAAGTACCAATCAATAATGGCGTGATTCATTACAACGGCAAACAATTTGTCGGCGAAGTCTAAATAAACAATAATAAGTAGGGACGGGGCGTGGCAGAGAGAGCCGAAAAGTTACCAAACTGGCACCATACGCTTTATTACAAACGTAATTTTCAACAGTTTTCGTATACATATGAATGGCGAGAGCATCCCGTCATGATTGTACCGATGCCTTACTGGGACCATGTTGATTTACACAATGCCGTTCGACCAGTTGATGGTCTGCCTAGCAGAGAACTCGCGTGCTATGCACTAAATCAATGTGTCTCTATCCAATCACAGCCAGGTACGCTCACGCATCTCGAGGCATTCACGAGCGTATGCGATGAATTAGCACAATACCACCGCCTTAACAAAAGATCATATCTGGGCAAAGAAGCTCTAAAGTTTAGTGAGCAATTTTCTCGTCAAATTGAATATATGAGTGGCAGCCTACCCGGCGCGTTTGCCGCCTATAACGGTGGGCCTGGTAATGCCGAGCGTTGGGCTGATGGTC
>JAUPWL010000040.1 GCA_030916565.1 Patescibacteria group bacterium
GCCAAGCAACGCTTGATGATGCTCTCCAGCCCGTCAGAAGTCCGCTTCGCTACAGAATGGATCACCGGAGACCTTGGGCTTCCGGTATGCCCGGCGCTCGCTGGCGATGTCTACGCAGCCTATCTGCGATGGTGTCGTACCAATGGCGAGAGCAGGCCACGCCCGTCGAATCACTTCCACGGGTCGCTCGCCCATTTGTCAGGCTGGGAGAAGAAGAAAGCGCGCGTTTTCCCGAGCGATCACGCCGTCTGGGCCATACTCACGCTCTACATACTGTATCTCCTCACGCCCTGGTCTCTTATCCTATCGATCCCCTGGGTTTTCTGTGTACTCAGCGGAGGTGTCTATTTTGGACAGCACTACGTTGTGGACTATATTGCCGGCATACTCGTTGCCATAATCTGTATCGTTGGCAGTAATCAACTGATCTTACGCAAAAATGAGAATCAAAAATCGACCACATAACGTGGTCGATTTTTGGTGCCTCGGGCAGGAATCGAACCTGCGACCTTGAGCTTAGAAGTCTCCTGCTCTATCCAACTGAGCTACCGAGGCGTACTGAAAACCTATCCAAGTTTGGCCATCTCCGTCGTCGTTCGCTCCGTCGGCCTCACCGTAGGATTTACCTACGCCTCGGCCTTACTCGCTCACTCCTAGGATCTGACCAAACTTAATAGGTTTTCACGTAAACCAATCGTAAATTGATGGGAATGGCTCGTACACTAGCAAAAAAATCGAAAATGCGCCATACTCCCCGTATGAACACCAAAATTCTCCATGATTCTGCACCGGAACGGATTGATACGGTGCTTGCCCGACACCTTGGAGTGAGTCGAGCAAAAGCGCAACGCGCCATTAAAGATGGCCGTGTTTTTGTTCAGGGAATTGTCCCTAAAGCACACGCGATGTTAGCCACCGGAGCTGAAATCGAAGTCAGTCCAGAGGTGGTGCAGGCCAAAATAAAGGCAAGTGATATTCCAAATCTTGAGATCATTTTTGAGGATGACGATGTCCTGGTCGTGAACAAACCTGCCGGCGTCCTTGTTCACCCTACCCTGGCAAGCAAAGAAATCACCTTGCTTGATGCCATTCTAAAACATGATAAAAAAATCAAAGGCGTTGGTGGCGATATTTTACGCTCTGGCATTGTTCACCGCCTGGACCGCGAAGCTTCCGGCATCATGGTAATAGCCAAAAACGACAAAACACACCGCCTGCTGAAAGAACAATTCAAACAGCGCCTAACAGAAAAACACTACACTGTACTCGTACTTGGAAAGGTGCAAGATGAACACGGCACAATCAACTTTCCAATTGCCCGCTCCTCAATCTGCCTCTAGGTCTAGGTGTCGCTGCTGCATTCACGGATTCGGACTGATGAATACTGGCAGACGACACGCCACTCGTCACGGGCTTGACAGTTGATCTCAACACCTCTCTAGACTCGGCTAGTCCCTGCTGGACGTTTTTGATATCTGCTGCGAACTTTTCTTTCGTCGGCAGTAACTTTACTGTGACGGCATTTGTTGGATAGTTGCCTGCACCAACAGGTATTGGGCTATAGGCTGTATCGATAACCGCCTTGAGTGTTGGGTTAATCACGTTGACGATACGCTGAGATAAACCAAACAGTTTTGCAACAGTCAACAGGGGCACCTCTTTAACGGGAATCACTATATTAGTGATTCTACCGTCAGGCGTCGTGCTGACAATATTGTTCGCAGCGTACGGATTAGCCTTGCTATACGACCCATGTTCAAGCAGTGTACCCACAACTGCGTTAAGGTCGGCGAGTAGGTTAATTGGGTATTCAGGTGTCCGCGCAAAACCGTCGTATTCATACGATACCTGGTTGATGCGTGCATCACTCCCTGTTGTCGGCGTAGCCGCACCAAGCGTTACGCCTGGCCCGGGTACAAATACACCATGTTGGCCGATTCGTGGAATCCACACCTTCATGCCCAGATATGCATTGTCGACATTACCTTCGAGAAAGTATTCGACATTTGATTGGTTATAACCCTCGGTATATAATTGGTCGTTTGCCTGCGTGCAGACATCTGAACCTTGGGACAGGCAGGCAACCTTTACTGGTCGCGACGGATCTCCGTTTTGGGCCTGTTTGATTGCATTAATTGTCCCAACTTTGCCGATGGCAACTGATTTGTCATAGCCGGTTGAACTGAGTGTCAAAATGCCAAATGACTGAGGATAGTCGACGATAACGCGTCGAAATCCTTCAAGTCCAAGCAGCATTCCGTGATTCAGCGCTAGTGCATCCTCGAGAAACGGTAGGTTTTTCGAAAGGGTTGTACCGTCGACGCCGATAACCGTCGGATCGGCGACAGCATTCGGAGCGGCCAAAAACAATGTCGTAAACAGAGCGGATAGTGCGATAAACAGCCTTTTCGGTCGTGTCGAGCAGATTTTGAGCATCGTTGCTCCTGGATAATCGAACTGTTAGCACCGGACCGGAATGATACGGGGCGATTGAGACAGTATGTCGTAACGTACTGTCAAAACTAAGTGAACTATAGTATATGTTTTACGAAAAGTAAATAATAATTTTTTAGTATAAAACATAGACCTGCGATAGGAATTCATCTGCCACTCGCTACCATAGAAAAAGCCCGGTAGATACCGGGCTTTTTCTATCTATCAACCGAACTAGTAATTCCAGACTGAGATATAGCCCGGATTGTAATTCCAGTTAGTGGCCGCCCCAGTAATCGCGCTGCCGCCTATTGTGTTGTAGCCGACATACGCGCTGCCAGTGGACGCATACTGATTATTGTAGTTATACAGATACGGGTTTGTATAGTTGTATCCGTAATACCCATTCCAGTTGCTCGTATAGATACTGTTATTAGAAAACGGTCCAGTGCCATAAATACTATACGCAGATGCTGCAGAAGCGAGTCCCATCGCTCCTACCGCAGCTGTCGTGATGCCTGCCGCAATAATTCGTGTTATTTTCTTCATCGAATGTCCTCCCTTATTCTTACCAGCACTAGCACTCTGCTGGACACCCTCATATCCATCGACGCAGAACACCTTGCCATATATGTAGTCTAGGCGCTATAGGAGAAACTATCTGTTAGTTGACTCACATTTCGTCTTGTGATAGGTCGTTCGTATCTGTTATTTGAGTTGTATTTTTGTTGGACACCCGCAGGATATTGGCTAAAGCCTCCTCTGTTCAAAAAGGGACGAAATGAACTTTTCGTTTCCTTTTCTCACTACGCCGAACCTCGACAGTTCGGATTCGCTACGCGAATCTACAAAGAAAAAAGACCCATCTACGATGAGTCATTTTTCTTGGTACACCCGACAGGATTCGAACCTATGGCCTTCGGCTCCGCAAGCCGACGCTCTATCCAGCTGAGCTACGGGTGCTCATGTTGATACAACTTGAAAAGTGTACCATATTTTTACAGAGGTGACAAGGCTCCTAGAGTCTCAATAGCCGCACAAGTCGGTCTACTGCGTCGAGTTTGAGGTCTCTCATGGGCAGACGAGACCCAAGCATATCGACGATTGCTTCACCTGATTCTTCAGGAAAATACACTGTAATACCCGGCTGGAATCGTTGAGTAGGAATCAACATAACAGAGAAGTTCTCGCCGTCACGAATAACCCCAAACGATTTAAAGTTTTCAAATTTGTGAAGTTTTTCGTCTACAATCAGGCCTTCGCCCGTAATTGAATAGGTCAATTCACGCGGCGGCCGTCGTGAATAGACTACTACAACAACTGCGATGACCGCGAGTAGTACGGCGAATGACCATGAGTTCATTAGCAAGAGAGAAATAGTGATGAGAACGACAATAACAACGGCGAAGATCACAAACCATAGTGCGCCTTTTTCCTGATGAATATATTCATGCGCTACCCATGTGACAGGCTCTTCATCAAAATCTTCATCATCATATTCGTCGTATTCTTCGTCGTCGGTAGCAGGTTGCTCGACGGTCGCCTGTTGCGGCGTAGGGGCAGGAGCCGACGTCGGCTCTTGGAGTGCTGCTTGTACCACTACTGGATCGAGTGGCTCAGATTGTGACGGAGGAACAACAGGCTGAACAGGCTGATTTTGGTCAGGCTGCGCATACCCCTGTTGATCGTTCGGTTGCATGCGTACATTATAGCACGAGCATCATCGAAACATACAATGGCGATAATGAATTACGTTTTGTTAGGGAGACGGCGTAGTTTTAGCCCGTCTGCGTGACCACGGAAACGCGCAACCTGAAACAAAAACCATCGCAAAACGTGCGGTGCGACATAGTATGCGGCCGCCGCCAGTAGCCCGCCAGCAATTGCATCAAATACGTAATGTTCGCCCATATACACAACACCTATACACATACTAATCGGGTAAACGAGGCTTGCAGTTCCCCATTTTCGACCGAACAAAGCAAACGCAAAAATAGAAAATAGTACCGAATAGCCAACGTGCAATGATGGAACGGCAGCGACTGGATTTGGTGCAATACTGTTATAAACAGACGGGAAGTTTGTAATACCAAGCCCTCGATATACCTCCGACGATATACGCTCTACATGCGGAATAATCCCGTTGGTTGTAGCAATCCACGGTGGTGCGGCAGGGTAGATAATATAGATGAAAAACGCCGTAAACGAAATGACCGTAAAGGTTGTTGCGTAGCGCCAATATTCTTTCTCGCGGAGTTTATATACCGCAACGGCCAGCCCTAGTGGCAAAACAAAATGCATCATATAGACGACGTAGAAATAGTAGTCATACCAAACAGCATGTCCCTGGAACCACCAGTTCTGTAGCGTAATCGTCGGTAGTGCACCGCCAAACAAAAATATGTCAAAATCCGCCATAAACTCGTAATTCACGCGGCCATGCAGCATCGGCACAATACCGCGAAACGAATCGTATACCAGTAAAATTGCGACGAATGGCACAAATCGTTTCAACATATCCCATGCCTGGTTAAAGATCATGAATACAAACGTGAGGAATACGAGTAGTTTATCAGGGGTTGGAAAGCTAGGTTCTTTGATAAAAATCGCGACACACGCGATAGTCCCGATGACACCGATGCTGCTCATGATAGTTTTTTGAGACTGCTTTTTCATAAGATTGTTATACATAGTAACAGACCCGGCTATAAATCTGGAGATTCGGCGCAGCAAGAAAAGGAGCGAAACAACGTGGAGCGATACTCCCGCATATTGTGATTTATCATAAAATCAGCGCGGAGTTTGAATTTCACCGCCACCGGCGGTATGAAACAAGCCCGAACATTTGGTTGAGCCTTTTTGATCTGGCGGAGGATTGTCTACGAGGTTAGAAATGAGCTAATGACTCGATCAAACCCTATCGCTATTACATCCGAGGTGTTGTAAATGTATGACTTGCCGCGGCCGCATAGCTAACCCCATCAAGCGGTCTGTCCAGAGCAGCAACAGCATCCAAGAATGCCACGGGGCTCCGGTTAGCGCGCCCATCAGCCCAATCACCCGTTGGTACATATGAATTTATCCTAAAGCCCTTTTCTGGTCGTTCTGCGCATATAACCGCAAGGTCTGCTACTGATTCTGCACTAGTGCTGTCATAGCCATTATGGATCAGCTCTCCAAGTGTTCGCGCGGTTCTGCCATTGCCATTCTCATAGGTATGAGCCAGCACCACCCCGAAAGCAGCTAAGTTGGCACAGCGCTGTAGGGCATCATCAATCGAGCCGCCTTCCTGTCGGTATTTTTTTATGATCTGTTTTGCAACACTTAATGCATACTCCATAATGCCTGCACGCTCTTCCGGAAGTGCAGTATAGCTCTTTACTATTCCATCTCGATCAACAAGCTTCATAGGTTCGGGATGAGGCTCGTGTGAGTAATCGGGCGCCACTTTACGGTGGATAGCGTCTACGGCCACCATATAATCTTCTATGGTGGCGTTTTCAACGAGAGCTAGACGTTCTTCTGGCCGTAGGCCTTCAAAACCAACTTTAGCCAGCATATCACCTAGACCGACACCTGAATCACTCAAATGATCTATAGTCCCTATTTGAAGATTGTCACGTGTTTCAGCTGGAGTCTGGGATAATATCTCTGTCATGATTATTTGTCTTATAGTATAATATAAACATTAGCATATTATTGCATATTTGTCCATTCGTTTTAGGTTATGTCAAAATAAATGACGTACGGGTCAGCCATAATACTTATTATCGTCCAAAAACAAACAAAAACACCATGCATTGTTTTATACATGGTGTCAATGTCTTGGCGGAGGAGGGGAGATTCGAACTCCCGCTACAGGTCTCCCCATACTAACGATTTAGCAAACCGTCCCCTTCAGCCACTTGGGTACTCCTCCGTATTATTGGGTGGTGCGCTTGCGGAAATCATTTTTCGGATTATATATCCACTTTCGCCCGGTAGGCTGAAGGGGACGGTTCCGTCAGATGATTTGCGTTTCACGCAGCAGCCACTTGGCTTCTGTCTCACAAATGTGACTTGGTAGATTATAACACAAAATTCAGAGGTCGGGATAGAGCAAATGGGGCAGCAAAGCAAGATTTTTTACATTTTGTTATCGCTTGGATTTGCATAATGGTACTATGGCTGTCAAAGGGGAAAAGTTGACATCGTTTTTATTACTCGCCGGACTTGTCGGTCTAGTGACAACTTCGCTGTTACCTCATGGCAATGCTATTGCAGTATTCACCCAAAGCATGGCCGATGGCGCACAGTCAGCAAAGGGCATTGACCAGGCGTCCGATCTGTTCGGTCCTTCAGGAACATTTAATACGATTACGAACGTATTATTGTTCGCAGTAGGAGCAATTAGTGTCATTATGCTCATTATCGGCGGTATCCGTTACGTTGTATCTGGCGGTGACTCGACAGCGGTCCAAAGCGCCAAAAACACCATCCTCTATGCGGTTGTTGGTATTGTTATCTGTCTGCTAGCCTACGCGGTTATCGGCTTTGTGATTGGATCATTCACCAATAGCGGCGGAGCGGCGATAGCACCAACCAGTAGTTAAAGCCATGAAGCATCCGTACTCAGGGCAAGATATCGGCCTAACGGCCTCTTCCGTTCGTTCGCGGAGTAAAATACTTCATGTTTTCTCCGCTTAGCTCACTACACCGAACTCGCGATCGTGCCACTACGTGACACCCGCGAGTTTGAATCAAGCATACCAAGCAAGAAAAATAACGACCAAAAGGTCGTTATTTTTCTTGGCGGAGAGGGCGAGATTCGAACTCGCGGTGAGTTGCCCCACGACGGTTTTCAAGACCGTTACCATCAACCACTCGGTCACCTCTCCGTACTCGGACTATAATACCAAATCAACCTCTGTTAGTCGAGAGGTTGGCGACTGATTGATGCAACCCAAACTGTTTCAGCACCAGCATGCTGCAGCGCAATCGCGGCATATTTGACCGTTGCACCGGTTGTAATGACGTCATCAATGATCAAATAATTTTTCTTGGGATCTAGTTTGCTCTCACAAATGAACGCCGATTTGGCGTTTTCAGTCCGCTGTCGAGCAGATGCCGATCGCTGTTGCGTATTCGTAGCTCGTTGTAATGATGTAGTGATAGGTAGACCGCGAAGTTTACCGAGTTGTTTGGCGACCAGTAGCATATGGTCATAGCCCCTCTGACGAATATGCGAATTCGCCGTCGGCACAGGAACGATCACCGTATCTGGTGGCAGATCGGACAGGCAGCCATCTAGTAGCTCTGCCAGGTGAGTATAGGCAGACTTTGCATTCGTAAATTTATAATTACCGATAAGTCGCTGCAGGTGGTCTTGGCGTGTTGATACGCACCATGCCCTGGTATACGGCACTCGACACCGTTCGCATAGTCCATTTCGACCCGCGCTGTTTTTGCCACAGGCCGCGCACTGCAAAAATGGCTCAGAAATGATGTCGTATTTACAATTGTCACATAGTAGGGTGCCTGAAATATCACATCCAGAACAGTGGTGCGGAGCAACATATGACAGAAGTGTATCAAACATTGTGATTTTTACGTTTCGACCATCCGATTAGTTGATTATGTCTACGCTATTAGCTATACTGTAGAGGACTAATTTGTCAAGAGCCAAGAGAAAAGTGGAGGATACCATGGCCCGCAAACAAAACGACGATCTATTGATCGAAGACGAACTGGCAGCCGCGTTCTTGAACGACGACCTAGTTGGCAGTGATGATATTGACGTACCTGCTGTCAGTGACGAACCAAATGAAGACGACTTTCCTGGGCAACTAGCCGTCGATGTGTACGAAACCGAAGACCGTTTGGTCGTAAAGGCTCGTACAGCAGGTGTTGTGAAAGAAGAATTGGACGTTAGCATCAGCGACGGCATTCTAACTATCAGCGGCACATTGAGCAGTAGCGACGAAGCTGATGCAACAAACTGGCACATCCAGGAATGCTACTGGGGCGAATTCAGCCGCACGCTAGCACTACCTGTTGCAGTAAAGGAAGATGAAGTAGAGGCAGTCCTAAAAGATGGCGTTCTGACAATCACCTTTACCAAGGTTCGCCAGGAACAAGCGAAAAAGATTCAGGTATTGTAGTCACCAGCTACAACAAAAATGGCCCTGCGAGAGGGCTATTTTTGTGTCTACTGCTCTACGCCCATAATAAAACTCCGCACACTGGTGCGGAGTTTTATTATGATGAGCGACTATTAGTTACCGCTCGAGAAGCTTGTTGTAACAAATTTGACGACCGCAAAGGCAAGAAGTGCAACAAC
>JAUPWL010000041.1 GCA_030916565.1 Patescibacteria group bacterium
CGATCGAATGATTAAGCGTATTGTAAATACGTCGACCAATCTGGGACTCCGGCCGCAAGGCTGGAGTTTTGTTTTACACTGCACTGTTGCGTCTTGATATCAGGTCGTACGCGAGACTAGCTAGTGATATGTAATGTAGTGCTAGGTTCTTGTCTATCTCTGCTGCCTTGGTGTGAGACTTTTCATTCCTAAGATACTGAACGGCCATATGCATGTAGCCAGTTCCTCGCATAAAATCGTGTTCAGGCGTACCTTTTTCGGGCACTTCGCCAAAAATATCACCCCAGTATTTCTCATTCAGGGCGTTTTCTCCAAATACGGCCGATGCAGCCTCCTCCGTGGTTATCTCCTTAAGCTTTTCTCTAACGACCTTATACGACTCCTCAACGGCGGTATAGTAGTGACGCGAATCGATAAAAGAGCTAATGTGACTATAAATCTCTTGCCTAATCTTCATTGAGATGACGTCATTTGTTATGGACGCCGTGGAGGTTTCAGATATAGTAGATAAGTCTCTAGTTGATTTTGAGACCGCATCCGGTGACTCGATCAGATCTACTCCCGTGGCTGTGATTTTCAGAAAATTGTCACCACTCATTGCGCCTTTGCCGACTTTTTCAAGATAGCCTTTGCCGACTAAGTAGTTTGCTTCCGAAAGTAATACTGGGTGTTCGATGCTCAGAGTTTGATCAAGACCTCCTGTGAATATACTTTTTTGAGTTCGGTTGTCGTAATAGTATTTCAAGATTTTCTGACGGTCGGTCATAGAGTACCTACTCATGTAGTCTAAGCCTTTTGATGTAATGCGTACTTTAATCATTGACGAATCACTGTTATTTAAATAAATAAGCCCTTCACGAGCAAGTGTGTTGAATGATTTTTGATTAGGAAGCTCGGTGACAACAAACTCATCGATGCCGTTCTCGATCTTATGTCTGTACATATATTCAAGTACTTCGGTTTCATAATCTTTCAATACTTTTGTCATTGGTTTACTCCTACTCTAGCTGCTAACATCATTTGACTACCTTCCAGCTCCTTGAGCTTTATCTCAAGCTCGTGGCGCTCGCGTGCTAGCTCTTGTCTCTTATTGATCTGAGTTTCGCGCTTAATCTTTGCAGATAATGCGTCAATACTTTTCTTTAGCCTTGCAGCTTCAGAGTGTTTTTCAGTATCGCCACCAACCGCCGCGAAGCTGGGCGATAGTTGTAGTAGGTAGTTTTTGTAGATGGCATCGGTAGAATTACCTTTGACATCAAGCGTCAGGTCCGGTTGCCAAACGGTGGCAAGAGTGACCGGCTTGCTGTCGGCGTTTTTCGTCACGGCAGCTGCGCGAACTCCTCTCGCGCCTTGGATAGCAAAGAGGATTGGATATGACACTGACTTTTGCATAAACACCAAAACAGCGTTATCAAGGTCTGGTGTCTTGAGCTGGATATGAAATATTTGGAACTCCAATATGTCGACAGAGGATACGTTCATAGTAGTCGGTGCAACTTTATTTGCCCAAGTGATGCGATCGATTTGTTGCTCTATGAGGTCGTGAATTTTTGACGTTATGCTGGCTTGTTTGTAAAAGTTCGTCTTGGCGACAAACTTATTGATCTCGGTCGATTTTGGTAGATTGAGATCCACTCGATTCACCTCATCGAATCACCATGAAGTTAATGAGTTCAAACTGATCGAGCCCCGTAATCTCACTCTCAAGAGCAGTTGTGCCGCCCTCACTGAATAAGCTATCGACGTCTTTTTCAGTCTTAGTAGAGATCATAGACTCTATTGCGTAGCCTAAAAGTATAGAGTATTTATCCATACTCTTTCCGTTGCCCGTTTCGGCGTTAAACTTCGCTACCATATCTACATCTGGCGTATCATTGCCTTTGGCGAGGTGTCGAAGCTTGCTTAGGAGCTCTTTCGACTGTAGGTGATTCACGGCCACTCGCCCATCATCGGCAATGTACACGAGATAAAATGGATGCAATCGGTTTTGTTTATCGATATTCACGCCGTGATTTACGTTCTTAAGCACAAATATTACGCCGGGCGGAGTGTCTTCGCTGGCGCGAGCAACGGCATGGATGCCGAACGGCAGCGCATCGACTTCGCCGTACTTTTTCAATAGTTCCTGCAAGTCGAGATGAAACTCGTTAAGGCCCATATCCATAATCGATACGCCGCCACCCATCTCTTCGAGATCGACAACTTCACTCTGAATCTTTTCGAGCTGTTTTTTACGGTACTCTAACTCAGCGTTGTCGGCTTGGTCGATTGGGTTGTCGCTACCAGTTGCAGCGAGGTTAACCATGCGCATGCGGCCTTCGACACGTGCTTTGAGATTTATGTATTCGTCGAGCGAAATGTTCGGCCAGAAATTAGTCAGCTGAATGGTGTCGTTCACCGAGCCTATACGATCAATACGCCCAAAGCGCTGGATGATACGAACCGGATTCCAGTGGATGTCGTAGTTAATCAGATAGTCGCAGTCTTGGAGGTTTTGGCCCTCAGATATACAGTCAGTTCCGATGAGGATATCTATTTCGCCTGGATTTTCATCAAACAGCACATCGCGACCTTTCGATTTAGGCGAGAATAGTGTAAGTATCGTATTAAACTCTGGTTTGACTGCTCGTGATGTCGGAATAGTCATCGCAGGATTGCGTGTACCGGTCACAACAGCAGAGTCAAGACCAAACTCGTTCTTAATCTTATTTGCTAACTCACCATAAAGGTAATCTGCCGTATCAGCAAATGCAGTGAAGACAAGCACTTTTTTGTTATCGTCGTTAATAGGGTTGTTGATTTTGTCTCGAATAATTTCTAGGAGTCGTTGCAGCTTGAGATCATGTTCGTCGGCAATTGGCGTAATCATCGCGAGGAGTTCATTCAGGATCGCCTTATCTTCTTCGAGCTTGGCACGCCAGCTCACGAGATCAATATCTGCAAAATCAATTTTAAGATCTTTACCGACTGTCCATTCTGCTTCTTCTGGGTCCTCGTCGTACACGTCAAATGCTATGTCTGATTGGCTCACTGTTGAGCTTACGGCGCGTCCTTGCTCAAATCGATCGATATTATCAGTGATGCCATCGATTAGGTCATACATACGCTCTGACGTCTTACGGAAGGCATACACGCTACTTTCGAGGCGCTTTAGCATGTTTGTTACCATCAGTACATTACGACCGGTTTCACGGTTTGCCCAACTACGACCCTTGGCGCTCTCGAGGTCTACATACTTACCGAGCTTCGATGGGAACACATAGCGCATTGGCGTGTATACATCCATGTTCAGAGCGTCTATACGGTTGAATATCTCGTCAAAAGTAACACCTTCAATATCAGTTAACTCTGGACGTTCAGATATAGGCTTGAGGCGTGTCGGGAATTTGCCAACATCGGACAGAGAGTAATAGCGTTCAATGTGCTTACGCGAGCGAGCAATCGTTACACTGTCGAGTAGTTCGAAGAAATCAAAATGTAGCATGTCGAGAAGCGCTGATGTGGTTCGACTTTCTGGAGGAAGCTCGTTCCAGGCCTTGAATGCGCTACTTGCATCACGAAAAATCTTTTCAACCGGGTTTTCGGTATTGAGCGATGAATCTAGGCGAGTTGAGTCGCCCTCTGCTGCGAGCATCAATTGGTTGCGAAGGTCGGTGAATCTGTTGTTGACGGGTGTAGCCGAAAGCATTAACACCTTTGTCTTTACTCCATCACGAATAATTCGATTCATAAGCTTCTGGTAGCGGTTCTCGTATGCATCGTCCTCTTTGCGATGAGTGCTAGACTCGCCATTGCGGAAGTTGTGTGACTCGTCGATTACAACTAGATCATAGTTACCCCAGTTGAGGTTTTGCAGGTCGATGCCGTTACTGTCACCACGCTCTCGATTCATGTCAGTATGAAATAGGACATCGTAGCGCAACCGATCTTCGGCCACCGGATTGTTCTTGTAATTGCCCTTGAACGTATTCCAGTTGTCTTTTAGCCGCTTCGGAACGAGTACGAGCACGTTCTTGTTGCGTGATTCGTAATACTTAATTACACCAAGCGCGGAAAACGTTTTACCGAGGCCTACAGAGTCGGCGAGAATACAACCATTGTGCTTTTCGAGCTTCGAAATACAGCCGATAACGGCGTCCTTTTGGAAGTCGTATAGCTTGCTCCAAACCACTGAGTTCTTAAATCCAGTCGCTTCGTTCGGAAGATAGTCGGCATTGAGATCTTCAAGAAATTCATTAAAAATACTATAGAGTGCCGCAAAATAAATAAGCTCTGGTGAGTTCTCCTTGTAGGCGGCCGTAATGTTTTCGAGCACCGACTCTGTGACGTCGGAGATCTTATCATCTTCATTCCATACAGACTCAAAGGTGTCAATAAATTGCCTCGAGGCTGGGGCGAAGATCTTAGTTGTTACAGAATAGGCGCTATTGCCACGATCCGCACCAAGATCCGCAGTCGTAAAGTTATTAAATGGCACGTAGGCAGCTTCTGACTGATCGGTTCGTACCGCCATAAACGGAGACATATGTTCACCTGACACATTTGACTTGAATTTTACCTTGCGGCGAATCCAATCGGCACACTCTTTGGCGATAGCCTGCTGGTTTAGCTCATTACGAAGCTTGACCTCGAAGTCGGTGCCATAGAGTGATCGTTCGGCGTTTAGGCGAGGTATGTAGAATTCGCGAGACTCGCGTTGTGCTTTCTCGCTCGTAAACACCTCTCCGGTGAAAAGAAAGTTCAATTCTTCTACTTGTTCAAGCTCCTTTTTGAGAAGCTGGTAGGCGTAAATCGAGAAGCTTGCAGCAGCGATATCGACCTTACTCCCCTGGCGTATGGTCGTTTTTAAATCATCGATAACTCTACTGGAAATATTATCAAAGAAAACGGGTGACTTACTGTTGCTGTCCATTGTTTTATATTATACTGCATTCTGAGAAAAATATGGCATAACTACTGAGCTATAGGCAGGTAATTACTTGTCGCTATTGATCGTCGGCAAAATGACCGCTATGACCTCGTCTGTCTCTCGGCGCTTGCGCTCCTCAGCTGTTTCGTTTCGCGTGTTAGCCTTGGATGGGTCGTAAGGCATGCTCTTTTGATCATGCTTCTTATGCTTACCGAATAGTGCGGCAATCATCACGCCTATACCAATGCCGATAGCTATTTCCATATGTCTATTATACCTATAAACATGCAGTAAAAAAAGAAAACCCCCTGTTCCCTCGCAGTACGGTAAAAACACGAATCTTCTGAACTTATTGTAACACTGCCATAATACCGCTATGAGATTATTCAAAAAACGAATTCGCGATAAGTCGGACAACTGTCCGTACTGCAACGAATCAAGCGACAGACTATTTTATAAGCACGTGGCTTACGCTCACCAGCACAAAACGGCTACGCAAGCGTGTGGGACACCGATGCTACGAGCCCAGCAACTAGCTGACGAGGAGTCCGCAGTAGAGCATGCGACCAATGATGACATATACGACGTCGCAGCCGTAGAGCTAGTCAGGGAGAGACAGAGAGCCGGCACCGCGATATTACAACGACATTTTCGCATCGGTTATGCGCGTGCCGCTCGACTGATTGACCGAATGGAAGACCTTGACCGTAAGTTGGTTGAGTACACAAATAACGATACGCCCTTCCAACTCACCTCTGCTTATCTGTTAGAACTGGCGTCAAAAGCTAAAAATATCTTTGAGCGTTCGCAACCAGAGCAAAAGAACAAAATTCTGCGTATGCTACTTGCGAACCCTACTTTGAAAGCAAAAAGGCTTCAACTACCTCTGTTGAAGCCTTTCGCAAGTGTACTAGACAACTCTAATTCTCAAAATTGGCTCACCGCGATAGAGTAAGTTATAACTGTAATTAAGCAAGATCTAGCAGTAAATTAGTGCTCATTGTGAATGACGGAATACTGAAGCTTGGACTCGATCACCGTTCAAACTATAAGACTAGTTGTGTGGCTAGTTTTTGACGCACTTCAAAATCATATCCCTGCCGCTCGAACCGTTTGAGCTGTTCATAATCAAAAATATTGTCCAGTTTGTTGACAACAAGCCGGGAGTAAAACTGTTCAAGCTCTTCCTGCTCATCACCCTCAATCACCATCCCATCAAGGTCGAATAAAAATAGGCGCATTGTTCCATCTGGCAAAAAGGCAAAAGAGATACTGTCTGACCTAAGACTCACTCCTAATTCGGCAAGTTTCTTAATATCTAAAGCGACGCCCGCAATTGCTGATCGCAGCTCCTCATAGCTATCAAGATGAGAAAGCGGACCGTCTACCCACGTCTTATTTGCATCTTTTCCGTCATATACTTGGTAAGGTAATTCGGAGAACGGTTCCATGGCTAGTACTTCAGTCGCGTCTCCATTAACTGACATCTCCTGGACTTCATACGTCGGATTAACGAGAAGCCCATTATCACGTAAGAATGTTGCATATTTAGGCTCTTCTAATGCTCTCGCCCATTTTGCATCACGTATCTCCTCAGGATCAGTTGTATTCGGAATAGCAATGGCTCGCCTTAGTCCGCCAACCGATACATCAAGAACTGTCTTTGAGCCCCCCGCTCCAAATACTGATAGCACCTCCAAAGCTTCACCTTCATGGATAAGCGATGGGAGTTCGAATTTCATAAGGATATTTTACCAAATTTACTATGTTTTGTCAATGTTGCGTACCTCGCAAAACATAAGCACCATGACTTTCATCATAGTGCTTATGTATGGCTCCCCATACTGGTCACGAACTTTTTAACGGAGGTAAAGCGAGACAAATGAGACACGGAACGCACATTGACGAGAGTGTCTCGAAACAAGGAGCAGTTTGGGCCGTTTATACGTAGTCCACGCCGGATTAATCTAGGAACTCGTCACAAATTGACTTTCACGTAAAACTGTTACATAAGCAGTATATGGTATAATAGTAGTAGAGACCTTAACAATTCAATAGTATTTTTCGGGTATGGGTTCTGAGCGGAAATGCAATTCTTCCAGAGTATGAATCGCCGTGTAATTACGGAAACCAAGTACAAACAGGAAATAGTGAAAAGGAATCGGTACAGCCTATGAATATAGATATAGAAGCTACCGTTGCGATTGAATCAGAACCAAAGAAACTAAGTATCAGCGTAAGTGCGACATACTTGCTAGCAGCACTCCTACCCAAAGAATATTAACTATAGAATTATGTCTTTTCCGTCGGGCGTTTTGAGTACTCTGTTGCCGCTTTTGTCAGTAGCGTCGCTACTTATTTGCTTAGGCTTCAAGTTCTTACTCTTCATAGCGAGTTTCTTGAGATCTTCTTCGCTTTCGTAGGCCTTTATTCGACCATTCAAGTATCCGAGTCGAAACGAGATGCCGTCGCTCATAAGCCGCCAGTTGGTATCCTCGAGTGCGCTATCGACAAGCTTTTTTAATGCCTTTCTGCTGTCGTAGTCTTTTCGGTCAGACTTGCTATCCAGGCAGCTGAAGCCGACGTATACGTCGCGGCCCATTTCCGGCTTATCGAGATGGAACTCAATATAGCCTTCCTTTTCAAGCGGTACGGACAGTAGTGGGATAAGCTCGGCGATCTTTGGCTTTTTGATATCTTGAACCGCATTGTATATATGCTTATTATCACGCTTCTCCTGCATTTCTTTACCAAGCTGAGCCATGCCCTCGAAAGCACGCTTCATTTCGAACAGCCGATTGCGGAATTCTTTATCGACTAAACAGAACTGGATACGGTCTTCGTCAAAATGAGGATCTGGCTCCTCTTCTTTGGTAGAGAGATCCATCCTATCTTTAAAGCTGTGACTACATGACGTGCACGTATAGTTAATAGTGATTGCCTTTTTGGTCTTGCTTGTTTTATGAGTAACGTCAGAGTTGCATTTTGGACATAATGTCGGCTTCACTTTCCAAGCGGTACCGTCCTCCCAAAATGCGCTATTCTTCTCGCAATGTGGGCATTCGAGCATAAATAATACTTCTTTTGGGTCATCGATTTCGTAGTTTTCACCACGATGCATCAGCGACTTATCAATAATCCGTAGGCCTTGCTTGCCGCAGTGTTGACAATATGGCTCTTCGGAGAGACGAGCGTTAGCTATACGCTCGTCCAAAGATTCGTCACTAGCTATCCACTCGCTGATTGTTGATTCGCGTTTTTCTTAGCGGTGTATCAGTTCATTACCGACCGTCTGCATATAAAAAACGTTTACCACGAAGGCATTGCCTGGTTTATCGAGTTTCTCACCTTTCGGCAGATTACTCTCAAAGTCAGCCAGGAATTTCTCGTAATGAACCCTGCCACGACGAGCAGCTTCGATGGTGATCCCACAAGTATTTTTTTAGAACACCTTTTTGACGACTTGTTTACTTTACGGGACCGGTTCAGGGAGCTGGGTATGGCCATCGGAGCTGGTGCGGTCTATTTGTCAGATGGTTTTCCTCGATAGGCCGTCTAAAATGACCAACTGTCTATTTGAGCTAACGTAGAATTTTCTCGGCTCTGTAAGAAATGGAGTTACGGAACTTAACAATAATTTGTCAACCAAAATTCATTGGTTGAAATTTTTCGACGGATCAAATATACTTATACGTATGAGATTTGAGCAGCCTGCCGCCCTACGACTTCTACGTGCGAATTTGCCAATCTTTATTGCGCTCTCTAGCCCGCTTCGTCAAAAAATTATGATGATGCTTGCAAGTG
>JAUPWL010000042.1 GCA_030916565.1 Patescibacteria group bacterium
AAGATCATTGATCAAAGCGGTGTGCCGCAAACCTCTGGTAGCGTCGTTGCCAGTAGTCGGTTTTTGCGGTTCGTCGGTCGGACCGTTGATTTGGCTCGTGGCGGTGGTCTGACTGTTGAACAAGCTGTCATTCCGTCAGGGACGACTCGGCAAATTGAGGTGCGTCTTGCCGGACACAGTTATCCTATTAAACTATCTCTCGACCGCCCGGTAAGGGAACAGGTAGAAGACATGCAGCGTGCCGTTGGCTATATGGATTCCCGTGGTCTTCACCCACAGTATATTGATGTCCGCGTATCGGGCAAGGCATATTATCGCTAGGTACCAGAAGGGTACTCTTTTCGCCTCCCTAGTTTAGTTCCATTTTTGTTCTATTTTCGAGAATTACAAAAAACTATATTATTATATCAAAATTGCAAAAAAGCAAATATGCGTGAAAAGGTAGGGGGGAAAGGGAAGAGAGAATCGTGAAAAACTTTTGACGAAAAAACATACTCAGGCTGTGGAAAAACCTAAAAGTCAAATGCATCGTAGGAAATGTTAAACAGCACCATAGTGGGTTGTTGTATAATCTGCCAAGTCACGCCGAGGCCCCTCCGGCGTCCGGAGGGGTTATGGAGTGATCATTAATATATGAGTGTATATAACGTGTAAAACATACGTAGATATACAATGTGAGAGCATATGTATGACGCGTCCCCCTATCTGCGGGGTAAGATACCCCTATGAAAGACGTATACTGAATCATCTTATGTTTATATATTTAATGTCGTAAAAGATATATTGTGCGACGTTAACACACTATCACATATATATAAAAAATACTCACGGATTATGGCCATATTTTCGGCCTGCAGTTTCAAAATTTCTTGTTCCCCTATTTGCTGGGTGAATTTATTTTCTGCTCGCCTGCTTTTATATACTTTTGTATTGATTCTCTTATTTTTCGTACATTCAAATTAACAGGGGTCAACAGGGGTAGATGCTGTTTTATCGAACAGAATGCCACTGGGGTCGACCCCTATAAACCTCTATAACGAGTGTTCTATTTTTGTTCTATATTATTTCGCAAGGAAAATATCGTGCTCTTCTGCCCGATCGTAGGGTAATCGTGGCTACGATTCTGTGTTGTCAGCGATGACCGATGCTGGCTCTGGTGTCGGTTTGCTGGCGTCGACCATTGACTGGAGGTTTTTGTCGATACGGAAGATGGCTCGTTCAACGCGCCATTTATGCAGAAGGTTCGCGAGTGCTACAATCACGAAAACAACTGACATTAGTGCACCGATGGTGAGAAGCATTCGTATGATTGGTTCATATTGCGCCAATATTGATTCAACAGCTTGTTGCTGTAATTGTGTGGATGACGACTGAGCCCCCGATAATAGTGAATTGAGTGATTGTTGATCCATGATGGTTATTCATAACCATCATAGCACAGACTGGGACTAGCGGATTTTTAAGAGGCCCATTGAGTCGTCAGAATCGGATTTGACGCGTGGTTTTGGTGGTTCCTGTGGCGCGCGTGGAGGCTGCTGGGGAGCGGGTGGCGTTGGTTTCGGGGTGTGGTGAACACGCAGCGCAGTGCTATCGCCTGCTGGCTTTGGTGCGGGTTTGTGCTCAGTCGGTTGGTGAGGTCGACGGTCTTCCCTGTTGTCTCGTCGCTCACCTTCTTTGGCTGGCGTATAGCTATCGGTTGTCGCTGGTTTTTTACGGCGACTGCGAGTGCGTTTTTTCTTGGGTGGCTGATCTGGGGCGTCTTCTTTTGGTGGCTGCTCAGCGGGCTGTGCGACTTTGTCACCTACGACTGCGGCTTTGATTTCTGCGGCGCTGACGACTGCATCACCCTGTGGTGTTTCGAGGATGAATTTTGGACGATTCGGTTCGTTCGTTTTTTGCGGTGCCGCTGCCTGAACCGGGCGATAGTTGGCGTCGCCTGGACGAGGCTGGAGGTCGTTTGGATGCGGAACTGGTTTGAATCCAGGATTGCCTGGTCCTTTACGCTGGAGTGTCTCTGGCGGCTGGATCATGTCATTAATCGCCTGCTCGACATCTTCGCGTCGCTGACTGTAGCGTAATCGAGTGTTCTCAATGATTGCTGCACTGTTGTCAGCCTGTGGCGGAGGGAGCTGGAGGGTACGGGCGCTAAAGGCCGGTGTCTTCTCTCCCCTAATGACCATATTGATAACAAAGTTTCGGTTGTGCATCTGCAAGAGGTCGTTTGCTTCGAACTGCGGTTCAAACTGTTTTACGAGTATCGGCGAGTCGTCAGCAGAAACACGGAAACTAATCATGGTACCAACGTTACCAAACACGGCGTCGCGAACAGTTTCGCTCATCTGTGAGATATACTGGTTGGCCACAGTGAGGTTCAGACCGTATTTACGTGCCTCGGACAGAATCGTCGCGAACGAATCGGTGGCAAAGTTTTGGAACTCATCCACGTACAGATAGAATGGACGGCGGTCTTCGATGTTCGGGATATCGCTACGGCTCATGGCGGCCAACTGGATCTTGGTGACCAGGAACGAACCAAGGATTCCAGAGTTGTCTTCACCCAGGAGACCTTTTGACAGGTTCACGATCAAGATTTTGCCCTCGTCCATCATCTGGCGAATGTTAAACGTTGATTTTGGCTGGCCGATGATATTACGGATGATTGGGTTGGCCGTGAATGCACCAACCTTGTTGAGGACTGGGGCGATAGCTTCGGCCTGGAACTTGTCATTCCAGCTGGCGAATTCGACGTTCCAGAACTGTAGCACAACGGTATCTTTACAGTACGATAGTGTTTCTTTACGGAATTTTTTGTCCGTCAGCATACGTGTAATATCGAGCATGGTTGTCTCTGGTCGGTCGAGGAGCGCCAGGATGGTATAACGCAAAATATATTCCAGACGTGGTCCCCATGATTCACCAAACATACGTTTCAGTACGCCAATGACTTCGGAGCTGATGTTTGATTTCATTGATGGATCGGTCACTTCGAGTGGGTTGAATCCGAGAGGAAACGCGGTGTCGGCCGGGTTGAAATAAACGACGTCATTAATACGTGATCCGGGGATGAATTTCATGTTGTCGATGGCAAAGTCACCGTGCGGGTCAATAATGGCATAGCCCTGGTTGTGATAGATATCGCTGAGCGCGAGGAGCGCTAATGTACCAGACTTACCTGCTCCGGTCTGACCGATAATGTACATGTGACGTGAACGGTCCCCGCGCAACATACCGAACTGATGATTGATACCGCGGAAATTGGTCAATCCAAACGCACTGATGTTTTCATCGATTGCATCCTCACCGGTCAACACTGGTAATTTGGCTGGTGGTTCAGCTGTTTTGGTTGATGCCCAGACAATATTTGGCGTTTCGACATTAGTGTGTGGCAAGTGGAATACACTGGCGAGCTCTTCGATATTGAGGATATAGCCTTTGTCGGCGAACAGACGCGCGCGGTATTTTTCCAGGTCTTCTTTGCGAAAACTGGGGCCAGACATTTTGAACCCGTTGAGGTTGGTGCTGTTGAATTGTTTGAATGTACCGACGATAGCCTGCATCTGTAATTTGGCGTTCGTTGGGCTCTCGCCCAGATATGCCAAACGAATCTTGACCTGATAGCCAAGTTTCGTCGCCTTTTTCTCCGCTTCAGCAATACGAGTTTTGTTACGTTCGGATAGTTCCTTTGGCGCTGCGGTGCCACCCATCCCCTGCTCTGGTGGTTTCCAGAATGCTTCGAGTAGTCCCAAGAACCATTTGGCATCAAAACCTTTGCCATCCGTCAGGAAGCCGAACGGACTGCCGCTACCACCGTTTTTGACGGTTTTGATCCAGTTGTCGGCAGCTTTGTGCCAGTTGTCGGCAATCGGACGGACGAGTACCTGTACCCAGATTTCTTCACCGGTGGTCTCGAGTTTGGCCAAGGTACCGGTGATACCTGCCAGTGGGTCGACTTCGAAGTTCTGGAATGATTTGATTGGCAGGAATTCACTGTCGGTCAGTGTGATCTCGCTCGTGTAGGTTACTGAGTGATTGCGTTCATGGGCGACGTAATCTTCGTCGGCCTCGTGAATCTGGACAGTTGGGTATTGTGCGTAAATTTGGCCTTCGACAAAACTCCGGAGTGCTGTCGGCACCCAAACATAAAATCGAATCTGTCCGTTGACCGATGCGATTTCAAAACTGAGGTGCTCTTGGATACCACCGGCCTGTTTCAGTTCTTCCTTGTCACGGAGGATGCCGTGCAAACTGGCAAACAGCTGTTCGGCAGCGGTTTCGGGTTTGTCATTCGTTTTTGGAATCTCGAGGACTAACAGGGTACTTTCAATAGCCCTGACGGCATCAATACGTTGGTAGTTGCGCCAGGTTAAGTATCCGAGGATCAGAACTGCAGGCAGCCAGACGTACCATGTCAGGAGTAGTCCAATAATCCAAGATAATACTTCCATAACTTCTATTGTCCCACCTCTCGCCCCTGTAGGCAAGCGAAGCTTATGCTATTTTTCTTCAGCAAGTGAATAAGTTGCTTTTGCAACACGTTTGAACTGTGGTTTACTCTGGAGATTCAACAGAATAGTTGTCTCTTTCACCTGACGGCTTTTGAGTACACGTTTGACGATTTCGTCACGGTGCAATGGCTCTGGTGATTGGCTAAGGATGTCGGCGATAGTGTCGGCGACTGTACCTTTGCTATATCCCCAGCTGTCGAGGGCGTAAATACCACGGCCAATCAATACGAATCGTTTGTCTTTGATCAATTCGTTGTGGATTGCTTGGGTCGTGACGTTTTTGCGGCTAAAGTTGCTGTCTTTGATAGAACCGGCAATTCCAGAAAAGTGCATTGGTTTGCCGTTTTCTGCCAAAATTACATAGATTTTGTCACGAATGTTCTTTGGGTTGACGGTTGGCCATTTGTTAAGACCCCACATGTCTTTGAGGTTTGACAGGTGTTTGCTGACGGTTGCCAGTGCACGAACGTGTGATGGGTGGTCGTGGTTCAGGAGTCCGTGAAGTTCTTCGATGGTTGCAGGTTGACCGTGTTTTTTGACAGCGGCAACAACTGCGTCGACTTGTTCGCGGATTTTCTTTTCATCACCGTATTCAGCAATACCAACAGCTGCGCGGTAGTTGTCGTTTTCGTCAACAACAGTCAAGCGTGGTGCAAGCGTGGCAGCGAATGCAACGCGTGAACGTGCCAGCGGAGTTGCTTTGCTACCAAGTAGTGCGTCAGTCAGGTCGTTAACGGTCGCAAGGCGGCCCATTTCGCTGAGGTGGCGGATGATTTCTTTTTCAACTGCCTGGATGGCAGGAACTTTACCCTCTTCGCCGGCAATTTTTAGACGAATCAGGATAGCCTTTTCAAGCTGACGAACGCGTTCTCGGGTAATACCAAGTAACTCACCGATTTGTTCGAGTGTTTCTTTGCGATCATAGAGACCGAAACGACGAGTGATAATCTCGCGTTCGCGCTCTTGGTCGATGATAGACAGGATTGATTCTACCGCAGCATCAATATCAAGCACAGTTGCGGTGCTGGTATCTTTTGTTGGAGCTTGGCTCATTCTGTAATTCCTCTCTGCCACCACAGTTGTTAGGTATTAAATTTGTTATATTTACTTATTTTCCATTATAAAACATATTTTTTATAATGTCAAACATTTTTCCTACTTTTGTCGATTATAGCATGAAGTGGACGCAGTTAGTAAAGAGTGTTTTGAGACTTTTATATTCTTCCCTATTATTTTGTGGATAACTAGGTGTTCCAACAAAATACCATGATGTCAAAAATAGTGCAATATATGTCACCTACCCCAGTTAAAATGAAAGACCCGCCGTGCAATGATGCGTATGGCGGGTCTAGTCAAAGGGATGGCTTGCGCCTAGGTCTCCCTGTGATGTTGTGTCGGAGTCGGCAGTGACAGAAGGGATCTGAACCACTTTTTCGCCTCGTACACACTGATTTCGATGAAGTCGCCACCATCACAATTGGATGCGGAGACACTCATCATTTGCCGACCTGTCTGCATGTTTGCCATCTGGCACTCCTTTACTAAGAGCAGGACAGGTATAGGTATATAACACAATTATAAATTAGTCAATAATATTTATAAAATGTTCATGTTTATTCAAAAAAATCAATCATCACATAATATATATGACAAGTGAAAACCCGCCCCTGTATGAGGGGCGGGTTGAGGGTGACGTTAGCCGTCGATAAATATACCGACGCATTCGTAGAGCGCGCAGCTCCCTATCGATAAGCCGACGAGCATCAGTGCGATGACTAGGTTACTGACACTGATTCCTGTCACGATTGTGAGCAGCAGAATCAGGAGTGCAGCCAGTGCAAACGCGGCTGTTGCGACATATGAGACGGCATACGTCAGTTTCAGCAAGGTGCGGATCATAGCGCCTCCCTTTTTGTCGTAGCAATGATCTGCTAACACTCTATGGTGAAAGCAGCAATGTGTCAAACGCTGTAAGGATGGTTATTTTTTGCGACGAGCAAAGCGGCCTTTGGCGGCAGGTGCATCGGCAAGCATTTGTTTGGCTTGTTCATGCGTAATCGATTTTGGATCGGTATCTTTTGGAATCTTGGCGTTCTTTTTGCCATCGGTGATATATGGTCCGAATCGTCCGTTGAGGACTTTGACGCCATCGCCAAAATCAGCAATATTCTTCTCTGCTTCGGCCTTGAGTTTGGCGGCGTAGAGTTCAAGTGCTTTTTCGAGGGTAATATCGTGTGGGTCTTCGGGTTTGATGCTGACGAATAATTTACCTACCTGAATGTACGGTCCGAATCGACCGATGTTTGCCTTGATATCCTGACCATCAGCTGTTTGACCGACGAGACGCGGCAGTTTAAACGCATGGAGTGCCTCGTCGAGAGAGATTGTTTCGATTTTTGTGCCAGCTGGTAGTGGCGCAAATTGTGGCTTTTCATCACCTTCGGTGTCGCCCAGTTGGAGCATTGGGCCAAATCGGCCGAACCTGGCTGTAATCGTCTTGCCGGTTTTTGGATCAGTGCCGACCTCGCGGCTGGCGCCGACTTTGCTGCGGTCGATGCCGCCTGATTGTTCGATCAGTTTATGGAATGGTCCGTAGAATTCGCTTAACATGTCGTTACGGGCCATTTTGTTATCGGCGATTTGGTCGAATTTCTTTTCGACATCAGCGGTAAAGTCGTAATCGACGACCCGGTCAAAGTGTTCGCCAAGGAAATCTGCAATCAATTCACCAGCGGGTGTCGGAACCAGCTTGCCTTTGTCGGCGCCGGTTTTTTCGGTGATCACTTCACGGTTAACGCAGTTGCTTTTGAGTGACAGAACGACCGCTTCGCGTTCATTGCCTTCGCCCTCGCCACGGACGACATAGCCACGTGTCTGGATCGTGTCGATAATCGTTGCATATGTTGATGGGCGACCAATGCCAAGTTCTTCGAGTTTTTTCACGAGCGAACCTTCGGTATAGCGTGCTGGCGGTCGGGCAAACGTCTGTTTCGCAGTGGCTTCGTTAAGGGTAAGCGTGTCATGCGCAGCCATTGCCGGGAGGATGGTGTCTTCCTTTTTGCTGGTGCCATACACTTTCAGGAAACCGTCAAATATAATGACCTCACCTTTTGCCTCAAAGATTTCTTTGGCGGTGCTGATGGCGATAGTAACGGTTGTTTTCTCGAGTTTTGCCGGTGCCATTTGACTGGCAAGCGTACGCCGTCGAATCAAATCATAGAGTTTTTGGTCGTATTCATTACTACTGCCCTTTTCGAGGCGCATGTCAGTTGGACGAATCGCTTCGTGCGCTTCCTGTGCACCGGCCGATTTGGTTTTGAACGTGCGCACTTGGCTGTAAGATTCGCCGTATTCAGAGACAATATAATCTTTGGCTGCAGCGATTGCCTGACCGGACAGATTGAGACTGTCGGTACGCATGTAGGTGATCTTACCTTCTTGGTAGAGTTTTTGCGCGCTGGCCATTGTCGCTTTTGATCCGAATCCGAGACGTGAGTTGGCGGCCTGTTGCAAGGTGCTCGTCGTGAACGGTGCAGCAGGATTACGCGTGCCAGGGCTGGTTTCGATATCGGTGACGGTGAACGTGGCGTCTTTGAGGCTTTCGAGGAATGCCTGTGCTTCCTGTTCAGTTGCAAATGGTTTTGGCAGTTCTGCTTTGAACTCTTCGCCGTCATGTGTAAAAAACGCGGCAACTTTGAACGTGAATGAACTATCAAATGCAGTAATCTCGCGTTCGCGCTCGACAAGCAGACGGACGGCCGGTGATTGGACACGACCAGCAGATTTACCACCGGGTACTTTTTGCCAGACTACTGGACTGAGTTCGAATCCAACAATACGGTCTAAGATTTGGCGGGCCTGTTGTGCCTGGACGAGATTCATATCAACGGTGCGTGGTTGAGCGACTGCCTCTTCGATGGCAGACTTTGTGATTTCATGAAATACGATTCGCTTGGTTGTTTTCGGATCCAATTTCAAAACTTCACAAAGATGCCACGCAATGGCCTCTCCTTCGCGGTCTTCATCGGTTGCCAGC
>JAUPWL010000043.1 GCA_030916565.1 Patescibacteria group bacterium
CCGACAGTAGAAACGAGTGCGCATTATACGCACTGCATCGACTACTTTGAGTTAAATAAATTACAAATGTGCTGATAACCATTTTACGGAGATTTGCATTCTATGTCAATATATTTTTTGATATACAAAATTTGTCAAGTTTCTCAGCAAAAACATAGTTATTTATAGAGGTAATTTGCAGACTACGGCGTTGCGCATTTGATGCGGCAATATTGGACGATATTTTGTTGGTGCTGCGCATCTGTTTTGGCATAGTGCATGACGTTGTCATCGCCCGCCAGGAAGAACAAATAGTCGTTTGACGCAGGATTAGCAACGGCTTGTAGCGCTGTTTTACCAGGAGTAGCGATAGGCCCTGGCGGCAGACCTGCATGGATCCTGGTGTTATAGAGAGAATTCAGTTTTGGATCTGGCGCCACACCCATAATTTTCGCAGCATATTGATAGGTCACGTCGGACCCCAGATTCATACCGATCTGCATACGGTTCAGGAACACCCGTGCGACCTGGCGCTGACTATCTGGATTAGATGTCTCACGCTGCACGATTGATGCGAGTGTGATGCCCTCGAACAGGCTCAGACCTTGCTTTTGGAACCCAGCGACGAGATTATTATCAGTAATCACCGCTTCATACTCGGTAAAGAACCGTCCCAGTATCGATTCGACGGTGGCCGATGAATCGAATTCGATAGTTTCGCCGTACAAATATCCTTCCAGATCGGCATTAGCTGGCTTGGTTGCAAAGAGCGGACGGTCGTAGCTTTTCGTCAATGCGGCATCGACCTCTGTAGTACTAAATAGACCCAGATCAATCAATTTCTTACGATTGTTCGCCAGCGTGTCGCCTGGCAGGAATGTCACATCAAACGTGTCTTGTTTGCCTGCGACAATATGATCAACAATAGCCGGTGTCGATAGACTTGGCTGAAAACTATACGATCCTGCTTTGAGTTTGTTTTCCGTACCGGATAGTTTGGTATACACACCAAACGCCAGTTGACTGCGAATCACACCTGATTTTTGTAACAGCTCTCCGATTTCGCTTGGCGTCATGCCTGATTTGATCAGGACCATCACATGTTTGGTCGTATCGGACGTGACAGGTGCGAGTTGTGATTGATACCAGCCGTAGGCGGTAAAGAACGTCACTGCAGCCGCAATCAGTAATCCGGCGATTGTCGCGATCAACCATTTTTTGATTTTGAACGGTTGTTGCGTCGACAAGCTTGATGCTGGATCGTCCTTTTTGATGTCAGTTACTGATGGTAGAGGTGTTGTGGTGGCGCCCTTTTTCAAAAGCGGTGTTGGCTCTGGCGCCGGTAGCTCATGATCGAGCCGCAAATCCGGGCGGATTTTGTGGACCGGTTTGGGACGTTGCATTCCGTCCATCGATGGACGCTGGCGATTAGGCTGCATGATGCGCTTCCAGGTAATCTTGGAGGATAATTGCCGCCGCCATCGCATCGATGTCGGCTTTTTGATACGGTTTACCCGATGCCTTCAGCCGCTGTTCGGCCATGACACTAGTCAGTGATTCGTCCTGGAACACAACATTCGCCGTTGTCATTAATTTGGCAGCGAATGCTTCGGACACTGCCGTCTGTTCAGTCGGCTCACCCGATTGATTCCGCGGATACCCAATAATCACCGTTTCGATAGTACGATCAGTAATCAGTTTGGTAATAGCATCAATTTCGCCGCCGTTGACCTCAATTGTCGTTAGTGCGATAGCAATTGGCAACGAAGAGTCAGCCGCTGCGACTCCGATACGTTTTTTACCGACATCAAGCGCAAGAAGATTAGCCATCGGTCTTTAGTTTGAATTCTACGCTGATCTTTTTGACATCGTCTGGCACGCCCGTCACCCAGAACGGAGACAATTTGACGTTGACATCACTCACACCATCAATTGCCTTGATATCACCGATAACTTCGCCGGTTCGCCTGCCCTTGGCCTGCTCTTTGATATCGTTGTCGTTAATTTTTGGACCTATTTGCGCAGTTGCAGTTAGCGTCGCGCCGTCGTTTGTGCTGCCTGTGTTGCCTGCAGTAAAGTCCGAGAAATTCACCGTGCTCAGACCGTTGTCATATACTCGCTGCGAATCTTTGCTGGTCAATAGTTCATCGAATGCTTTGTCGAGGTATTCGTTCATATCGCCCTTGGCGACACCAGTCAATGTATAGGTGACTTCGCGTGTTAATTTTGCCTTGCCGGTTGCTTCCTGATTGACCGCTGGCGAAGCGACAGGATCAACCCCAGTCGTCGTCAAACTACTTTCGATAATCACATCGTCGTTGCCGAATTTTGCTTTCAATTTCTTGAGAGCATCGTCTTTGTTTGCGTCAGCTAACTGCTCTTTAGCTTTATCGATGTCCTGTTGGGAGACTACCTTTACCACTTTTGTCGTTCCTCCAGATGTTGGAGTAGTGACTATCGCAGAAACATTAGAAAGTGCCAACGACATACTACCGCTTACATCGTTATATTGCGTACCACCGGATGTGGCAGTGATGCCGACCGGTGCACCGTTAAAATTAGAGATGGTAAATGTAACACTTTCAGACGTAATGAATACTAGTCCATCCGAAGATGTTAGTTTTGTGCCTGCCGGTATTGTTGTGCCTAGAAGTGGTATATAAGTTGTCGAAAACTTAACAGTACCAGTCGCCTTATCACCAAGGTCTTTAGACCCAGTTGCATCAAAATCGACGCTCTGTGTATCCTTAAACGTCTGTTCAATGGATTTAA
Organism: Patescibacteria group bacterium; assembly: GCA_030916565.1. Classification (GTDB taxonomy): domain Bacteria; phylum Patescibacteriota; class Saccharimonadia; order Saccharimonadales; family Saccharimonadaceae; genus UBA2112. The sequence continues at coordinate 2,752 of JAUPWL010000043.1, forward strand.
TATGTTTCTGATCAACATCATTCTCCAGATCAGTACCCAGAGTCACCGGATATGACAATGATTGCCCGGTCGTTTTGGCGCTGACGACAATCGTTGCGTGTGGCGCAACCCAGTTGGCCCAGTAAAAGAACAGAACCAACAGAACACCAACACCAGCGCCAATGGCGGCTTTTTTGCGGAATGATCCAAAATCAGGAACCTTCATGCCACGTTTGGCGGTTTCTTTGCGCGTTGGCGCAGATTTGGGCGGCAGAGGTGTTGATTCGCCGTCAATATCGATACCCTCGATCGTGTCAGACATGTCGTCTGTATCGTCTTTTGGTTTCAGGTCAATATGATCGCCAACGTCTAATTTGTCACCATCGATCAAATCTTCGACATCTGCATCGTTGATTGACGCGGTCGACGGTTTGACGAGTTCCGGACGAGAATTGAGGCTTTTGGCAACGGGAATTTCCGCACTCGCGGCGAGCCCGCCAAGGGCGGCATTGCCGGTAATAAGAACCAGACGTTTATTGGCATTATTTGCAGCGCGGGCCAATAATTTCAAATTGACAGCACTCTGCAATACACCGGTTCGTTTCGGTGGCACGAGAGCAACGATCTTTTGTTTGGCATCTTTTACTTTGCCGATAATCGCTGTGATGTCGTCTTCGACATCGATGTAGATAACGTCTTTTTGCTGCATGAGGCCCTATTCTAAATTCGGAGCAGGCGATTTACTTTTTCCTTGATGGAATCGCCATCGCTACTACCGACAATTGTATCATAGCCAACCCGCAAAAGTCCCATTGCGGTTATGAATGTATGGTCAGTCACCTTGCCTGTTTCGTCACGGATACCGACGACTTCCTCGGGACGGATATGATGAACTGTCGGACGTTTAGTAAACGGAAGATCTTCGTACCATTTGCGTTTACTGAGTGCTTCGACGAGTGTTTCAAGGCTAGATCCGCCACCACAGAGCAATATACGGCTTGGCAAATGATCGACAGAATCAAAGTCACTCAGCGCAAGTTCCACACCGGCTAGCCATACGTCCAATGTTTTGTCGATTGCGTCCATGGCGTTTTGTTTGACCGTTGGTTTGATCTGTTCGTGACCCAAATGTAATTTCAATTTTTCGGCATCAGTATAGTTCAAATCCATTGCTGACATGATGGTTCGGGTAAAGCTGCGACCGCCGATACCGAACATACGGGTTCCTTCGACACCGCCGTCGTTCACAACCGCTATATCTGTCGTACCGCCACCGACATCGGCCAGAATTGCTGTAAAATCACTGGAAGAATCGGTGCCTAGCACACTGCGACTAACGGCGAATGGTTCTGCGGCAACAGCAACTAATTCCAGCGCCAAATCTTCGGCGACGCGTTCGAGCGCACCAATATGCACCATCGGCGCGAATGCGGTATAGATCTGAACAGAGACGTCTTTGCCCTGGAATCCTATTGGGTTCGAGACTTTGTAGCCATCAATATGAATACTAACGAGTGCGCTGTTGACTAGTTTGACTTCGACATCTTCGTTGCCTGTTTCGAGGGCGATTTGTTGTTGGGCCTTACCCTGGGCACGTTCTTGGACTTTTTCGATAATCAATTCCATTTCGGCAACATCGAGCGGACGATCAGGTTGCGGACGACGATATTTGATCGTGTTTGTGACGCCTTTGACCAATTCACCGGCGATACCAATGACGGCTTTGCGTGCCTGTAGTCCTGCCTGCTCTTCGGCCTGAGCGAGCGCTTCTTCACAGTTCTGGACGACGCCCGCAATATCGGCAATCGCGCCACTGTGCATATCGCTAACATTTTGCCTCGCGCGACCGACACCAACAATACCGAGTTCTTCGCCGTTCATTTTGGCGATGAGGACTTTGACAAATTCAGTACCGATATCCAGACCGACAATGTAATCTTTGTCGGAATCCTGTTTACGTGCTGCGCGAAGTTTGTCGAAAACCATAGATATATTCATTATATACCAGAGACCGTACCTTGGGATACCCTTTATGCTAATCAATAAAGACTTGAACGGCGTGTATATAAGTGTTATCCTGCCTGCATGAGTTCGCACGAGAGAGGGAACTGGGAGACACCCGATGAGGTACATCTTGCCTCTCTCATGAACCGTGCCTCAGATTTTATGGTACCGATCGATGGTTATTCGATGGACCTGAAATTATACGGTATCTTGCCAAGTAAACGCATTGTTAATGAGTTAGAGGCTCAGTTCAATACACGTCTGGACAGAACCAAAGGATCGCACCTATGGCTGGCAACCAGCCCATCGTCACGACGACTGGAACTGAATCATTTTAGTGCAGATTTGATTGGAGAATGCGGCAAAATTGCCCTACAACGCACCGAAATCGGTGACGTGTCACCCCATGAATTTATCCCGTCCGTCGAGTTCCTTGGCAAGAATATCGAGGCCCGATCGTACACCTGGGAACCCGAATGGCAAAAAGGATTTCTAGACAAACTGACCCGCGAACACGGCATCGACACTGACCTGCCTGTTGATTCTGCAGCCCTGTATCATATGTGGCTCGGACATACCGTTCTCAGTCGAACGACTGCGTGGTCTTTGAACGAAAAGCTCCAACTGGCTCAACAATCTGATGAGATACAACATACCACAATCAGCGTAGGGCGTCACCAAACCGTCCCCGAAGACACATTACTAAGTAGTGAAACACTGTCAATTATCCACGAAACAACTGATAAAAAATCAGGTGTCACTGATACACTGCGGCTTGACCTCATTAGTCACCAGGATGAACGGCATTTTGCGCGGACAACTACGCGTACGGATGCGTACAACAAAATGCGTGACCAGGAATCATTCTATGGTCCTACAGATGATGACATCGCGTATTTTACGCAAATAATCGAAAAGACGCTCAGCCCTGAATCTTAGACCAGGACTGCTTTGATGCGGCGAATACCGGCGCTTGATGCTTCTTCTTTGACGATCTTGAATTTTTTACCGTCTTCGGCGAGCTGACCAGTATGATAAACTGTGGGCCGCCACATATTTCGAGCGACGCGACAAGACCGCTTGAGGTACGAAAAAGTTACGAATTAGATACATCATATGATAAGCTATATTAAACTTATGTTTAAATCAATTGATAAACACAAAAAAATAATTTTAGGCATATTGTTTACTATTATTTTAATTGCAATCATGGTTATCAGTTATTTTATGCTCCTGGCCACGACTCCTACATATAATGTAACCGTATGCCGTAATCGTGACACTTCTGCATGCTCAAGACAACAAACCGTAACGATAATCCGTGGGACAGAAAATATAGAACCCGTGTTTGAAGTTGGCTATGAATGCCCGAATGCAACTTATCCAGTATTTGACGGTGATTATAATTATTCAAAATTTATTGGCTGTACCAACGATACGGCATTCAAACCGCTGCCATGCGATGCAATACCTGCTAGATTCGATTGCCTTCGTGAAAATTAAATATTCATAATTTTATATGAGTACGGCCTTGATACGACGAATGCCGGCAGATGAGGCTTCTTCTTTGGTAATCTTGAACTTCTTACCGTCTTCAGCAAGCTGGCCAGTACGATCAACGTGCGGGCCACCGCATATTTCGAGGCTTGCCATGTGATCACCCTCGCCCATTTGATACACCTTCACCTGAGCGTCGTAGCGTTCGCCGAACGGACCAATCGCACCCATGTCGAGCGCCTCTTGCGTAGAGTACATTTTGTAGCTGACAGGTAGGTCTTCGGCTATCCAGCTATTCACCAGCTCCTCGGCGCGAGCGATTTCTTCTGGGGTCATTTTACGGTCGAGATTGAAATCAAAACGCAGGCGCTCCTCGGTAATATTGCTGCCGTGCTGACGGAGCTCGCTACCGAAAATTTCACGGAGCGCGGATTGCAGCAAGTGTGTCGCGGTGTGGTATTTTTTATGCTGCAACGTGTGTCCGCCAAGGCCACCTTTGAAGTCACCTTTGGCAGCGGTTTGTGAACGTTGGCGCTGTTCCTGCATTTTGGCGTCGAATTCTTCACGCCATGCTTCCGACAACTTAATGTCTTGTTTGAATGCTTCTTCGACAGATAGTTCAACCGGGAATCCGTAGGTATCGTAGAGCGTAAAGACTTCTTCGCCCGTTAGTCCACCATCGGCAAATTTCTGAAGCTGCTGCAAACCTTTGCGAAGTGTCTGACGGAATGCTTTTTCTTCTTTGATCAAAACAGCAATGATTTCTTCGCGCTTTTCAGCAACTTCAGGAAAATCATTATGATACAAATCAGCAATCACAGGTACAATTTTTTCCAGGAAATTCTGCTCAACCCCTAGATCAAATGCTTTGACCATGGCACGGCGAACCAGACGACGCATGACGTACCCTTGCTGTTTGTTCGATGGCGCGCAACCGTCGACCGCCAGGAATGTTGCCGCACGCAAGTGGTCAGCGATAACGCGCATACTCTCGGTATGGCTGTCGTATTTTTTGCCGCTAATACTCTCGAGTTTTTCAATGATTGGCCACATCAGGCTGATTTTGTAGACATCAGGATCATTGTTTTTTGCTGCTGCAATTCGTTCAAGGCCAGAACCGTGATCAATGTTTGGATGTTCCAGTGGTTCGAACTGACCTTCCGCGACTTTGCGGTATGCCATGAACACGTTGTTGCCGATTTCCATGAACCGACCACAATCACAGTTCGGGTGACAGTGTTCACCATATTCTGGATTGTGTTCAATGAAATCAAATTCATAGAACATTTCGCTATCAGGACCGCATGGATCGCCAACGGGTGTTGTTTCGGGTGCGCCATTGCGCGACCACCAGTTTTTGCTGCCATCGTAAAAGAATATACGAGCGCCCTGCTCCATGCCCTTTTGGTAGCCATCCTCCTCGCTACCAATATCCTGCATACCATTGCTCAGACCAGCATCGGCAAATAGTCGCGCCCAGACGTCGGCTGCTTCGGTGTCCTTGGGAATACCGTAGCGTTCGTCACCGATATAACAGGTCACATACAGCTTACTTAGATCCAACTGGACAATATCGCGGTGGAATTCGAACATCCATTCGATTTGTTGCTGTTTGAAATAATCGCCAAAACTCCAGTTACCTAGCATTTCAAAAAACGTCGTGTGACGGTTGTCACCGATATCGTCGATATCCTGCGCACGTAGACATGTCTGGCTGTCAGCAACACGGACGCCATCAGGATGTGGCTCGCCCAAAAGATATGGAATAATCGGCTGCATACCGCTGCCGGTAAATAATGTCGTTGGGTCATCATGTAGCACTAACGGTGCACGACGAATAACTTTGTGACCACGTTCGCTAAAGAATTTCAAATATTCGTTTCGGATTGTCTCGGTATTCATCTCTGTTATTCTAACAGTTGATGAGCAGTTTTGCCAGATAGGTTAGCTACTGTTTTGTTGGCGGAGCGTCTGTGCGAGTAGCGGTCGGAGGAGGTGAGGCCTTCTTTACTTTCGTACTAGTACTATTATTCGTACTGGCCGTAGTGCTGGTACTGGTCTTCCCGACTGTGTTCTGCCAAAATAACCAGCCAACTGCACCGACAAGAGCTACGACAACAATAATCGCAACC
>JAUPWL010000044.1 GCA_030916565.1 Patescibacteria group bacterium
GGTTCATTGAATTCTAGCGTGTGGGCGGGCGACGCTAGTCATCACCAACCAACCGCTTCTGAGGCACATTCAGTCGGCGCGAACGGCACATGGTATTGGCAAGTTCGTTCGGTCGATGCTGCTGGCAACAAGAGCGCATGGTCAACGCCATGGAAACTAACTATCGACATGGTTGCTCCTGCAGTACCAACACACGTTTCACCTGAGGATGGAGTTGTTACGACAACTGCTGACCAAACTTCGATCGATTGGACGGATGTTAGCGACCCAAGCGGTGTGACATATATCTATCAATCGTCTACATCATCTGATAAGAACTCCGACGGTTCATTTGTTACTCCTGCATATACATCAACAGCTCTGACAGCTTCTGAAATTCCAACTCCAGGTACACCAGAGGGTGTATACTACTGGCACGTTAAGGCTGTGGACGGCGCTGGCAACGAAAGCGCATGGACTACACCATGGATGATTATTGTCGACAATACTGCACCAGTTCTTTCATTGAACACTGTTGATACGAACACTGAAACCTCACGCACGATTACAGGTACAACTGATCCATTCGCAGAAGTTACTGTAACGGTTCATAGTACACCGCCGACAAAGGTAACAACTGCTGATGCGGACGGTAAGTGGAGTGTAACATTTGACGGACTTGAAATTGGATCACATATCGTGACTGTCTCGAGCAAGGATAAAGCCGGCAACGTTGCTGAAGTTCCAACACAGAACTTCGAAGTAACGACGGTACCTGCAGCGCCACAATCAAATAGTAGTGGCCCTACAAACCAAGGCCAACCACTCGTTGCGTTTAACAACGCTACACCTAGTGGTGATAATCAATCTCCTGTAGGTGCAACTGAAAATGATGGCCAAGTGCTTGCGGCACAGGACGTCAAACAGAACGTTGCATCAACGGCGGGTACTATCAAGAACACAGATGGTACATGGGGAATCTTCGGTATCGCATGGTACTGGATTCTCGCAATGCTTGCTGCAATCGCTGTAGCATGGTGGTTGGTTGCGGCATATCGCCGACGCCAAAACGAAGCGTAGGATACGGTAGATTTCATAATACGAGCATCGTAAGATGCTCGTATTTTTATAGAAAACATCGTACACTATACGTACAGTGGTCAAAAAACAAACAAACAAATCACTATCAACACCTCGTAAAATCCATCGTCATATCAAATTGGCGATTGTTCCACATAAAGACAACGACTATCGACCGCATGTGATACGTCGGTACGGCATCATTTCAATCGTTCTGTTGTTTTTCATGACATCTGGAGCAAATAACTATGTGAACACGGGTGATGTATTGGGGCAGCAAGCAAATATTACTCCAGGTGCTTTGCTAGAGACGATTAATCTGGCGCGCGAACAGCACAACCTTGGTGAGCTGGCATTAAACCCGCAATTAAATCAGGCGGCGTATGCAAAAGCACAAGATATGTTCGAAAAGCAGTATTGGTCACACGTGTCACCGGGAGGTGTCCAGCCGTGGAAATGGATGAACGATGCGAAATATAATTATAGCCATGCTGGCGAGAATCTTGCAAAGGGGTTCAGTAGCAGTAACGCTGTGACCGCGGCATGGATGGCATCGCCGGAGCACCGTGCGAATGTACTGGGTAGTGATTATCATGATGTTGGGTTTGCTATTGTTGAGGGCGAATTACTCGGTAAAGATACGGTACTTGTTGTGTCGATGTACGGAGATCCCGTACCCGCAGGGACGGTAGCGGGGGCAAGTGTTACGATTAATGACGCCGCGCAATCAAGTGGAGGCTTGGCTATCATCGGAGAAAAGGTAAAGGCTCTGCCGGCTGTAGCGATAGGAAATATAGTGATTGTACTCATGGCTGCAATGCTTGCATTAGTAGCGCATACGTACCGTCGCAAATTACCCAGAAACTTGCGTGTGAAATGGTACAAGCACCACGATATTTATAAGGCCATCGGACTGGCCTCGCTTAGCATAGTCATTATATTCATGTATAGTGGAGGACAGATATGACACATGTTACCAAAGCTATTATTCCTGTCGCCGGCTGGGGGACGCGCCGGCTACCAATCACAAAAGCCATTGAAAAATGTATGTTGCCTGTCGGTAATCGACCGATCGTCGATTATGTCGTTCGTGATTGTATCAAGGCGGGCATTACGGACATCTATTTTGTTATCAACAAGGGCAGTACACAGATCCAACAGTACTATTCAGATAACGAGCGCCTGAATCAATTTCTCGCATATAACGGTCAACAAGATCTTGTTGACCTGGCACGACCTCCTCAAAGTGTGACGTTCCACTATATCGAACAGGATTCTAACGCCAAATATGGTACTGCAGTTCCAATTGCGCTGGCGTTTCCGTTCATAAAAAAGGGTGAGTCAGTCTTGTTTGTTCAGGGCGATGCATTCGTCTATAACACCGACGGTAGTTCGGAGGCGATGCGCCTCATCGAGACAACACCAGTAGATGGTGTTGGTGTGATGTCATCAGAGGTGCCGATAGAAGAAGTGGGCCGCTATGGCGTTATTGATTTTAACGAGGACACTGGTGCATTTGAGCGTATCGTCGAAAAACCATCGCCTGATCAAGCGCCGAGTAATCAAATTAATCTCGGTAATTACATACTAAACTATGAGATGTTAACGCGTATTTATAACTTTTGTCAGATTGAGATCTCTGGCGAATACTTTATCGTCGACCCAATTAGCCAATATGTCCTGGACAAAGGTGTCGTGACGGTTCATAAGGCGCTCGGTGAATATTTGGACTGTGGCAACGTTCACGGATGGCTGCACGCCAACCAACTTATCATCAACCGTCGGTGGTAACACTTGTAAAAAACGTCTGTATCTGTTAAAATCAACAATTGATTGTATTAATAATATGAGGATCCTATGAAAGCAGTAGTCAAGGTTGGTGGCAAACAATATATTGTCACCGAAAAAGAGACCCTCTTGGTGGACCGCCTCCAAGATGGAACAAAAGAGCTCACACTTGATGCACTTCTAACGATTGACGGTGACAAAACCGAAGTCGGCACACCAGTAGTAAAAGGTGTGAAAGTAAGCGCGAAAGTTGTCGAAGCTGAAGTAAAAGGCGACAAAATCCGCGTCATTCGCTACAAAAGCAAAAAACGCGTTCACAAAGAAAATGGCCACCGTCAAAAGTACAGCCAGATTCAGATCACATCGATCAAGTAGTCGTGAAAAATCCACAAAAATCCCCGTGAAAACGGGGATTTTTTGGTTGTGCCCGTGCTACAATAAGAGCAAATGAGCGAGGGAAATAAATAAATGGCGAAGGTCATTGCCGTTACTAATCAGAAGGGTGGCGTTGGCAAGACAACGAGTGCTGTTAATATTGCGTATTACCTAGCAAGGGCTGGTAAACGAGTATTACTGGTTGATTTGGATCCACAAGGAAACGCCACAAGTGGTCTGGGAATCGACAAATCGAATCTTGAGACAACAATGGGCGAAGTGTTACTGCAGACTGCGACACTAGACAAAGCGATTGTACCAACGGAACACGCTAATCTATTTCTGGCGCCAACGACATCACATCTGGCCAATGTAGAGGTAGAGCTAGCCAAGGGTGATCGCAAGTTCACACGTCTCAAATTGGCACTGCAGTCGGTTGATGAGCAATATGACATTATGGTAATCGACAGTCCGCCGAGCCTTAGTCTTCTCACAGTCAATGGGCTTATTGCTGCGAAATATGTTCTGCTGCCGGTGCAAGCGGAGTTTTATGCGCTGGAGGGCCTTGGACAGCTGCTAGAAACAATGAAACTGGTGCGGAAGGGTATGAATCCTGGACTGGAGCTTTTGGGTGTATTGCCGACGATGATGGATACTCGAACGACGTTGAGTAATCAGGTACATGCTGAAATCGTGAAACACTTCGCCGACAAGGTATTCCAAACGACGATTCCGCGGAATATCAGACTAGCCGAGGCGCCAAGCCATGGCGTGCCAATTGGTGCCTATGATCGCTGGAGCAAGGGTGCGCGCGCCTACAAAGCGGTTGCCAAGGAGGTACTTGATCGTGTCGGCTAAAAAGATGGGGCTTGGGCGTGGATTTGATTCGCTGATTCCGATGGATCTGATTGACGAATCGTTGGATCCAACGGCAGATCAGGATGAAAAACTGAGTGAACTACGCCAAATTAAACTATCTGAGATTGTTGCCGACCCCGATCAGCCGCGTCGTACATTTGACGAGGAGGCACTTGAGGAAATTACGCAGTCGATTGCTGCGCACGGCGTTATTCAACCGATTATCGTTATGCCGGTTAACGGCAAATATCAGATTGTTGCCGGTGAACGGCGCTTTCGTGGTGCAACAAGAGCGGGTCTCGATACGATTCCTGCGCTCGTACGGACGCTGAGCGATCAGAACAAACTCGAGCTATCACTTATTGAAAATATTCAGCGTCGCGATTTGAACGTCCTTGAAACAGCAACGGCCTATTTAAAACTACGTGATCAATTCAATCTGTCGCTTGAGGAAATTGGTAAAAGGGTAGGTGGTAAATCAACGAGTACGGTCAGCAATACGCTGCGTCTTTTGCGATTGCCTGAGAGTGTTCGCCAGGCACTGCAAGAAGGTAAAATAACCGAAGGTCAGGCAAGGCCGCTCATTAATGCCGACCCCGAAGCAGTTGAAGCGGTGCTGCCAAAAATTCTACGTGACGAATGGAGTGCGCGCAAGATTGAACAGTATGTCGTTGACTTGAAAAAGGCGAAAGAAGCGCCTGCGGCAGGCCTAAACAAACCAATGAGCCATGATGCCGAGACTCAGAAACTGACGAAACGATTCTCGACCAAGATCCAAATACGTACCAATGCTAAGGGCGCTGGTCAAATTGTTATCGCATTTAAGAATGATAAAGATTTCGAGCGAATAACTAAGTTACTCGACTAAAACGTCCGGATACCGGTAAACGGAAAGATTCGCATGCTGACGGGCCCTACGACATCGTAGAGAGGGATATAGCCGAGACCATTGCGTGAATCATACGAATAGTTACCTTGGCGATGATCACCGCTGACGAACAGTGTTCCGTCCGGGACGGTCACATCAACACTGCCAGAGGTAGGGCTGCCTGGTTCGCCATGGTTGGCATCGTCAGGGTTGAAACCTTCGGGATGTTCAGCATTGTAGACGGTGTATTTTCCATCTTTGAGTACAACGCGCTCACCGGCAAAGGCGATGACGCGTTTGACGATAAATTCGTCAGGATTACCAACGGTAAAGAGGGGGTTTTTGAACACGATAACTTGGCCACGATTAGGAATGTATTCCTTGTTCTGTAGTTGGGCCCAGGTGACAGGGATACGGTCAACGATGAGTCGGTCGCCAGTCTTGAGAGTCTGTTCCATGCTGGGGCCTTCGACATTAAAACTACGGAATATATAGGTGTTGATGAGGACAGTGCCGATGAGTACGGCTATACCAAAAAGAAGCAGCCCAGCTACGTCTTTTAACCACGGGTGGCGTTGGCTAAATGATTCATCCATCATATCTACTATAAACGAATAGGTAACTGAATACAAAGACTCAAGTCGACTTTAAGCAATCTGTGTATAAATAGAACGGAAGTTTTACTATTCATAAGCGTCAAAGTTCTGTATGATAGATTGAGTATTTATGGCGAGAAAACAAGTATCGATGGACGGTTTTGTACCGAGTCGCCCGAATCGTAGAGTGGGCGGCATTATTGGTGGTGAGCAGCCAACAGAGAAAAAACCAAAGCCACTCGCCGAAGAAAAACCAGTAGAAGAGACGCCGCGGCCACTCCGACGTACGGCGGGCGGTATTAGCAAGGCTGAGATTGATGAGTCGCTTCGAGGAATCGATGAGTCGGAAGAGCAGGCTCCGCGCCCGCGACGACGAGATCCGCAGCGACCACCGTCAAATCGTAGTAAATGGATTAAGCGATTTTTGATTTTCGCAGTCGTTATGGCTGTCCTGGTTGGAGTTTATGTTGGGTTTAAAGCAGTAGTTGCTAGCAATAATGTGTTCAAAGGTAGCATCTTTGATGTGTTCCAGAACGTTCCATTGAAGCAAGACGCCAATGGGCGAAGCAATATTATTATGGTCGGCACTTCTGAAGATGACCCAGGGCATGAAGGCGGCACATTGACCGATTCCATGATGATTCTGAGTCTCGATCAAACGAAAAAGAACGCGTTTATGATCAGTATTCCTCGCGACTTGTATGTGAAGTATGGTGGCACGGCCTGTAATTCTGGTTATGCGGGTAAAATTAATGAATATTACGGCTGTGTGCACGATGGCAAAGGTGTTGATGCCGATAGGGCTGCGCTGACAAAAGAGGCGGAATTCATCGGCGAAATCACGGGATTGGATATTCAATACGGTATCAACGTGAATTACACAGTAATGCGTGAAATGGTCAAGGCTGTTGGGGGCAGCATCACAGTAACAATCGAAAGTCGTGACCCACGTGGTCAGATGGATAGCAACTTTGACTGGAAGTGTGGTGTCGGTGACCGCAAATCAACTCGAGCATCGATCCTCAAGAGGTGCCCACCGAACGGCCACTTTATCGACTATCCAAACGGTCCTGTGACACTGGACGCAGAACACGCACTCTATCTCGCGCAGGCTCGTGGCGATTCCGCACCTACATACGGATTCGAGCAATCAAACTTTGACCGCGAAAAAAATCAACAGAAGATCATCAAAGCATTGCGCGAAAAGGCGCTAAGCGCGGGTGTTCTGGCTGATTTTGGCAAGGTATCAAGCATTATTGATGCACTGGGCAACAATTTGCGCACGACATTCGAAACAAAAGAATTCCGAACGTTGGTGACCCTCGCGCAAAATATTAAAAATGATGACATCAAATCTATCAGTTTAATCGATGGTGATGATCCAATTATGATCACCGGAAATGTCAATGGCATGAGCGTCGTCAAGCCGGTTGCTGGTACATACGACTATACTGACCTTCGGGCACTATTGAAGAAGCGCCTATCATCAGATCCTGTGATCCAGGAAGCTGCACCGATAGCCGTCTATAACGGATCTGGCGTTGCCGGTGCTGGTCAAACTGAGGCAGATAAACTCAAGAGCGAGGGCTACACGGTTGATGGCGCGGCAAACGCTCCAAAGGGTACCTATCCTCAATACACGCTATATCAGATTGGTGATGGCAATAGTGGCACGGCAAATAGGCTAATGCAAAAGTACGGTGTGAAGATTACAAAGGGTACACCACCGATGACCGTTGATACGGCGGTGAGATTTGTCCTGATACTTGGACCAGTTCCGACAGATAAAACAGCGAACTAACGTGGTATAATAATAGAGATTATGGAATTCTTACGCGCCCATAAACGGCGATCCCTGTTGAGCGAGACGATCTATATTCTTTTGAATGTAGGTTTGGCTGCGGCAACGGTAATTATGATTTGGGCGACCGGTTCGCCGTGGCTCGCGATCGCGCTTGTCCTGTTAAGTAAATGGCGAGTACTAGCGGTACGACCTCGCTATTGGTTCGCACATGTTGAAGCCAATATGGTTGATATCATTGTGAGCGCAGGACTCGTGGTGCTCATGTACCAGGCTGGTCAGACACAAGTTTCGGGTAGGGGCGTTGTGGTTCAGCTCATTCTGGTTGCAATCTATGCGGCATGGTTATTATTACTCAAGCCGCGAACGCGTCGTGAAGCAATCGCAGGGCAGGCGGCTGCGGCGATTGCTGTTGGTACCATGGCGCTAGCGAGCGTATCTTATGAATGGCCGTCGTCACTTGTTGTGCTCATTATGTGGCTTATCGGCTATTCAAGCGCGCGCCACGTACTGGTTGCCTACTCAGACAAGGATATCCGGTTGCTCAGTTTGGTTTGGGGATTTGTCTTTGCGGAACTAGGCTGGTTGGCGTATCACTGGACGATTGCCTATCCGTTGGTATTTTTGCCGGGTCTGAAACTGCCACAAGTCACACTACTTGTTCTCGGTATTAGTTTTTTGGCTGAGCGGGCATATGCATCGCATCACAAACACGATACAGTACGGCAGAGTGATATGCTGATGCCGCTTATTTTTACGATTGGATTATTCGCTGTATTGCTATTA
>JAUPWL010000064.1 GCA_030916565.1 Patescibacteria group bacterium
TACCCTGATTATCTAGAGTCTTTGAGGAACAGGGGTTGGGCTCTTCAACTCGATGGTAGTCTAAAAATAGTTGAAATTGAAGGCGTATCTGATGCAGGATTTAGAAAATCTAGAACAAGGTTAAAGTTTTTCGGTTTTGGGGAGCGCCTAGTATTTAAAGTGCAGAAAAACTTCGATCGTTCAAAGTACGGAATCAGGTGGCAAGTACTAAATTCAGAAGAATCAGGTGCTGGAAATAGACGAGGGTCACTATTTGAAGCGAAGGCAGCGGGGGGCGGTAAAAATTCGAATGAGTTTATTAACCACGAAACTGAACAATATAGCGGTGAACACTGGATCAAATATTACGTATACGAAAAGCTCTCTAAAAGAGTTGTAGAAATTGGTCGGAAGTTTTATGTAGAAGTTGGGGCAAAGGATTAAACTATGACTACTCTTTCTAAATCCGACTACCTAAAATACCTCATCTGCCCTAGCTATCTTTGGCTATGGAAGAACAAACCCGAGGTTGTGCCAACTGATGAAGATGAAGCAATCAAACAGCGCCTTGAGCAAGGTAACGAGATTGAGCGCTACGCTCGACTTCTGTTCCCCGAAGCTGAGCTCGTTATCTCGCATGGAGCAACCGCTAAGGCCGATACTGAAAAACTTGTAGATAGCGGCGCCAAAACTATCTTCCAGGCTACGGTTATTACAAACGAAGGCTTGCTCGCCATGGCCGACATCATCACTCGAGAAGATAATTCAGATACCTGGACGCTATACGAAGTTAAATCAACCAACTCTATCAAAAAAGAGCATATTCTCGACCTTTCTTTTCAGCGCGTTGCCTTTGAAGACGCCGGCTACACTATTGGTAAAGTTAAGATCATCTATCTCAATAAGGACTACAAGCGTCGTGCCACTGTTGTCCCCGATGATCTGTTGATGGAGTCTGATGTAACAACAGAGGTTGCCGAACTGGTTGAAACCGTCCGCGCTCAGACCCGTGACGCTCTGGAATATCTCAAGAAAACCGATGAACCGAATGGCTGTAGTTGCCGGCTCAATTCAAGATCTAAACATTGCCCAACATTCCACTACCTTAACCCAGACATCCCAGAATATTCGGTATTTAATATCAGCAGAATAAACGGCAAGAAGCTGGCACTGCTTATAGATAATGACATTGTTAATGTTCACGACGTGCCGGAAGACATAAAGCTATCACTAATCCAACAGAATCAGGTTGATGCTGAGAAAACTAAGCAGCCAAAGATAGACAAAGCCGCTATCGCAGAGGTATTGAGCGAACTTGAATACCCATTGTACTTTCTCGACTATGAGACGGTATCTACCGCACTCCCCCTATACGAAAACTGTAAGCCCTATCAACAGATACCATTTCAGTATTCACTGCATGTTTTAAAGGAGCCTGGCGCTACCTTGGAGCATTATGAGTACCTTTCTCATGACTCAACCACTTTGCCAGCGCACGAGCTCTTAAGTAACCTTAAGCAGCAAATTGGACCGAGCGGCAGCGTCATCACCTGGAATAAGTCGTTTGAAATGGGTAGAAATCGTGAAATGGCTGAGCAATATCCTGAATTTGCTGGGCTCATGAACAGTATCAATGACAGAGTTTTTGATTTGATGGAGATATTCAGCAAACAGCACTATGTTCATCATAAGTTCAAGGGCAGCAGCTCTATTAAGAAGGTTCTCCCCGTGCTGGTTGATGGCTTTAGCTATGACGATATGGATATATCCAATGGCCAAGCAGCGGCGCTACGCTGGTACGAGGCAGTGACGTCGGATGATACTGAGCTAGCCAGCAAGACGTATGAGTCACTCCTTGAATATTGTAAGCTAGATACACTTGCTATGGTTGAGATATATAAAACTCTCAAAAATGTTTGACAGCACATCACACTTATGGTAATATCTAAGTTAGTATTTAATTCAGGAGAACATATAGATGATAAGAATCGCACGAGCAAAGTAGTCGCACAAGCGTCTTTTTTCGTATGATTCTTTCCTATTAGTTTAACCCCCGTTCTTAAAGATGTTACCCTGTCGGTTAAATCCGGTGAGGTAATTGCTCTTATTGGTGCCAATGGTGCTGGTAAGACCACGCTACTTAAGATTTTACTCGGCGAAGTTAAGTCGGATGAAGGACAGATTACAAATCATCATGATGTGATCGGTTATATTCCGCAGGAGATGGACAATCTTACCAGTACTATCGAGGAAAGCTTCGGTTCTGTAGAGCCCTGGCGTATTGACTATGCCCTAAATCTGGTGGGCTTAGAGACTATATCTAAAGATGGATTTCTGGGTAACATGAGTGGTGGTCAAAAAACACGAGTTGCTGTTGCTCAGGTATTGGCTCAAGATCCAGAACCAACAGTACTGCTACTAGATGAACCCACCAATAACCTTGACACCGAAGGACTTGATTGGCTTGAGGACTTTGTTAAACGCTTCAAAGGAGCGATTCTCTTCGTAAGTCACGACCGTCGCTTCATTAACGCTGTGGCAACAAAAGTTGTTGAACTCAAGGATGGGGTGACAAGACAATACGGTGGCAACTATGATTTTTACAAAGAACAGAAAGATATTGAGGTTCAGGCTGCACTTGAGAAGTATGAAAAACAGCAAGAAGAAAAGAAGCGACTCAAGAAAGCGATGGTCGCGCAGAAAGAAGCTACCAAACATGTTCATGAGCACATTAAGCGTGCGGATAATGACAAGTACCAGCGTGACTTCTTTCGAAATAGAGTTTCGGTGAAACTAGGTCAGAAAGCCAAGAATATAGAAACAAGGCTGGATAAACTCGAAGAAGTCGAACGTCCTGAGTTCAGCGTGGGCTACAGGTTTAGTCTCGGTGGCTCAGTGCATAACAGTAAGTTGCTTGTCGAGGTCGAAAATGTATCAAAGTCGTACGAAGACAACACGATTCTAAAGGACAATAATTTCGAGATTAGAGGAAATTCGCACATACACCTCAAAGGTCTAAACGGCTCAGGTAAATCTACTCTACTAAGGCTTATCGCTAAGCAACTTGAGCCCAGTTCTGGGGACATAACTTACGGTAGTGATGTGACTGTCGGTTACTTCTCGCAGGATACTGAAGGTTTAGACTACGCAAAATCGGCGATAGATAACCTGAGTACATATGAGACAAATCAGGAAGCAGTGTATAGACGGGCCCGAAGCCTAGGAATTGACGCAGAAAGTCTTCAGAAAATGCCAGCCGAGCTGTCTCGTGGGCAACAGTCAAAGCTGGCATTTGCAAAGTTGCTACTAGCTAACCATGATCTCCTAATATTGGATGAACCAACAAACCACCTTGATATCGCTACGAAAGAGCAGCTTGAAAA
>JAUPWL010000045.1 GCA_030916565.1 Patescibacteria group bacterium
TCCGACGTTACTCATGAAGCTCAGTCGTGCCAAGATTTCTTTCAGAATTTGATTGGCGATGATTTTTTCCTGCTCGGTAAGCTTGAATTTGTTTTCAAAAAAGTCCAACGCCTCATCGACTGCTAGCCTAGAAATATCCATGATGTTTTTGTCATGCACCGTCACTGCCAGCACGACTGGTTTGAGTCGCGCGCCCCCACACGCATGACACTCGCGCTCTCGCATGAAGCGCTCAATGTCGCGACGCATAAATTCACTGTCTGTCTCTTTATGACGACGCTCGAGATTAGGAATCACGCCTTCAAACGTCGATGTGTATTCACGTCCTACGCCAATATTCACGGTATAGGTATCCTCACCCGTACCGTACAAAACTTTTTGAAGGGCATCGTCAGACAGCTCGCGTACAGGGACTTTTAGACTAAACCCATGCTTGTCGGCGACAGCGGCCAAACGCTTCATGTACCATGCGTCGCTATTGACGCGGTTGTACGGACGAATAGCACCCTCACTGATAGTAAGATTTGGATTAAACACAAGTTCAGGATCAACTTCGAGCCTGTTCCCTAGTCCTGTACAGACCGGACATGCGCCCTGCGGGGCATTAAAGCTGAAAAGACGCGGCTCTAGTTCGGGTATTTCTTCATTTGGATGGTTAACACATGCATAACGCTGTGAATACACATCGACTTCGTTGTCATCGACGCGTAAAATCTCCACGATACCACCGCCGATATCAAGCGCTTGCTCGATTGATTGCGACACGCGGCTTTTCATATCATCGCTTATGGCGATACGATCAACGACGATTTCAATGTTGTGTTTGTAGTTCTTTTGTAATTCAGGAAATTCATCAAGCGCGTAAACAACACCGTCGACACGCGCACGTGCAAAACCAAGACGACGATATTGCTCAGGCACATGCGCGAACTCACCTTTTTTGTCTTTGACGATTGGTGCCAAAATCATCAGGCGCTTATTATCATCGTATCGTACTATCGTGTCGATGATGTCTTGAGGAGTGCGGCGCTGAACGGCATTGCCGTCAATCGGACAGTGCGGCACGCCAATACGCGCGAACAATAAACGAAGGTAGTCATATATTTCCGTGACAGTCGCGACTGTCGAGCGGGGGTTACGGCTTGTTGATTTTTGATCGATGCTAATCGCTGGGCTGAGACCTTCGATTTGATCGACATCCGGCTTGTCCATCGTGCCTAGGAATTGTCGCGCGTAGCTGGACAAGCTCTCGACATAGCGGCGCTGGCCTTCAGCGTAAATAGTATCAAAAGCAAGAGAAGACTTGCCCGAACCGGACAGTCCTGTAATGACAACAAGTTTGTCACGCGGAATTTCAACCGTAATGTCTTTTAAGTTGTGTTCGCGCGCACCTGTAACACGTATTACCTCTGGCATAACGACTTATTATACCACAATTCATGACGCTAATCCTAGACCTCCCATTGGCCTGCATACTGGCTAACAAACAAAAATACATAGGCAAATAAAAAGCGCCACATTCCTATGGAAATATGGCGCTTTTGATTGAGGTGGTTTTACTTCAAGAAACAGCTACTGGATAGCAGCGCACCGATTCGGCAGGCAGCTCGACAATCGTGTTACTGCCGACGCACTCGCCATAAACGATGCCGTCATGCAGGACTGTCTCTTCGGTCGCACCAGGCATGGACAGCGCGCCTATACTCTCACACTGGAGATAGCGCGGGACGCCGTCGTGTGTCGCACAATTGCCATACAGTACGCCGCGATACATCAGTGTGTCGTCGCTATTCCCGGGAACGTCCCCGACCCGCACATTAGCGAGCACGATAACGAGCAGCACAGCGACGACAGCGAAGAGATACCATGGCCAACGAACGGAATTCTTGTCGGGCGACAATATTCCTCTTGCCTCATTCATTCTCAATCCTTTGGTCAAAGGAACGCGTACGGATGATACGTGGCTTAATTCTTGCACATCATATTCTTGAATGCAACTGAATACGCTTATCGTTGCTAATGCTTTACGACATTGCTACATTAATACAAATAATTTTTATGAGGTGAGCACATGCGAAAAGCAATCAACATATTTACTCTTCTATTCTTTATCTGGCTAGTATTGAGTGCGATTGATTTTCCTAGTATTCTGCTCAGTTTTCTTATTATCGGTGCAATCCCTGGTACAAACGCGAGTGTATCGCCAACAGTTATGCTCGTTGTCACGTCGCTATCTGGCGCATACATTATATTCGAAATCCTCTCTAGCCGTGTCATTACCGTCCGCCGAATTCGAGAACATCTCGTCAATCTTGCGACTCGTCGTGAGCGTCTCCCCCTCCGTCGCTTTAGCCGCGTCATTTAATCGGGCGCTGAATCGTCACCACCATCTATTGGTGCGACACTTTCTAACCATAGTTGTAGTTCTTGCATAATAAACTGCTGTTTGTCATTCAGATCCTGGCGGCTGATTCGTTCCATTGATTTCATAAATCCAGGTAGTTGTTTCTGCAGATGTTCTACGCGCCATTTTTCCCAGGCGGCCGACTCATCAGCACTCAGACTACGCGGATAGTTGCGCGCCTTGTAATGCAAAAGCAGTGGCGATAGTCGCTCATCCTGAAATTCTGGATGTAGGTCGCTCAGTGTCGCTTCGTTTGCCGAACCAACACTCAGTACGCGCATGCGATCGGCATCATTTAAAAAGCCATCATATAGTTGTGCTTCGGCGTCTGGATCTTTTTTATACTCTGGTTTGTTTTCGAATAACGTTCGAATATTTTCGGCAAAGTGCGGAGCACTCAGTAATATCTTGCGGTGATTTTCGATCATTGCCTTGTCTAAACCGATGCGGCTCCAACCGTCCTCACGCTCCAGTACACTGAGTGGCGCAACGGCCGGCGCGCGATTGTACTGCATTTCTTTGACCGGCAGTGAAATGAACCCCTCTGCCTGTCGTTCTTCCCAGGTTGCATACATTTTCTTGGCCAGTTCTTTACTATCGGCATCAATAAACGGCGTCGGATCGATACGTAGGTCATACACAACCACGTTGCCGTTTTTACCAGATGTCAGTGGAAATGCGACGGTCGTTTTGTGGAACTCGGCATCGAACCGCCCGCTGGTATAAACAAACGGATGTTTGTTATCGAGATTCACAAGTTTTTTGACCTCGTTTTTGTCGCGCATTTTTAGCAAATATTCGTACAGCTGCGGCTGTTTATCACGCAGTAGTCGCGTCACGTCGATTAAGGCTTCGACGTCACTCAACGCGTCATGCGCCTTCATATGGTCGATGCCGTTTTCTTTGGTCATCAGTTCCAAACGATTGGATGGTTTGCCATCAACAACCGGCCAGACAATACCTTCGGGTCGCAAGGCTCGCGTCATGCGAACAACATCCAACAAATCCCAACGTGATCGGCCATCACGCCACGACCATTCATAAGGATCGCGAAAATTCCGCCAAAACAAATGACGGACAAATTCGTCATCAAACCGAATGTTATTAAACCCTACAGCAATAGTGTCTTCGGTAAAAATTTCGTTCAGTAGCATATCGGCAAATTGTGCTTCGGTATAGCCATCAGCAACAGTCTGCTGCGGCGAGATGCCCGTCACCATCAACGCATCAGGACTCGGAAGCGTATCGTCATTGAGTGCGACGAGTACATTGACCGGTTCGCCAACAGGTTGCAGATTCATATCAGTACGTTGACCCGCAAACTGCATCACACGATCGTGTCTACCCGACAGCCCGCTGGTCTCGAGGTCATAAAAAAAGAATGTTTGAGACATTATAGTCATCGTAAAACAAATCGGTATATTTATCCAGTGGCATAGAAAAACCCCGTCGTAGCGACGGGGTGGGTAATGCACCCACAGGATGCGGACGAGAAGAGGTGATGAAAACGGTTCCTTGTGACGGATTTATGGTGAATATCATTCTCCATATAGCCGTCCCGTAATCACACACTTTTCCGCCCGCACCCTGTGGGTGTGGATCCGGCGATCGATGTTCCATGAACTTCGTTCAGCGACGGGACCCTGAGGGTGGACTAGACCGGGGGGCAATATGCCCCATCCGGCCAACAGTATTGCTTCAATGAACTATGACGCAAATCAGTCCTCAGCAACTCTGTATATTTTATACTATCACATTTATCAAATAAAGTCAATTATTTATAGATGGTTAGCCACCATTGGATATAGTAGTCATACTATCCTAATAATTTTGCAAATAAAAAACGCCTCCGTAGAGGCGCTGAGGGTAAACAACCTAGTTGTTAGGAAATGTGTGTGGAGTGGGGCTTGTGTTAAACACAGCCCCACTCCACAACATCAGACTCGAAGCCTACTTGTCAGCAGGGGAAATTCGAGCTGTACGCCCAGTCCTGGCCCTTGGTGGCCCAGTACGACGTGGTGACGCACGGCAGCGATGCAGGATTGCCACTGCTGAGGATAACCGGGAGACCCTTGGAATCCTGACCACCATTGAGAGCACCGATCTTCACCGAACGAACGAGGCTGGTTGCATGAGCACCCACCTGGCCACGCTCGGTGTAGGTGATCTCACCGTGACGGCTATCGGCGTTGGCGGTTGCCATGCCGATCGCGGGAGCGACTGCCATTGCGACCGCAGCGGCAGTGAGGGTAACGCAACGGACACCAAAAGATGCCATGTTATTTCCTTTCAACCAGATTGTGAAGGACCGTTCGAGTACGATTTGCATCGAAGGTTATTTCTATATTATCACAATAGTTAATAAAAGTCAATAACTATAATGTTTTCTTCAGCGCCCTAGACTATTTATCTAACTGTTCAACAAGAGTAAATTCATCAATACCGATACGGATGACACTATCACTAACTGCACCCATACGGGCTAATTCATGGGCGATACCCATCTTTTTCATAATATCGCGCAGGCGGTTCACGCCTTCATACTGGTCAAAGTTGGTGCGACGAGCGAATTTCTCGATCTTTTCACCACGAACCACAAAGACATCTTCGTCCTTTGTGATTGTCCAGGCTTCAGATTTTGCCTGTGCACCCAGTGAAATAACCGGCATGTCATCAATGCCCTCTTCTTCAGTAGGCTCCAGCTCTTTGCGGGCAGCTTCGACTTGTTTACGCAGCAAGCGTAAGACTTCTGTCAGACCCTGATGTGTTGTCGAAGAAATCGTCACGATTTGCGCTGATTTTGGGGCGACGCTACGAACGGCATCTGTCTGCATTTCGACAATATCAGCGTCAAGGCCCTCTGTTTTGGTCAGTGCAATAATCTCTGGACGTTTCGCAAGATCATCAGAATAGCGCTGCAATTCATCGCGTATCGTCGTATAGTCTGCGGCAATGTCGTTGCTATATGCATCAACGAGGTGCAGCAATACAGCTGTACGTTCAACATGACGCAAGAATTGGTCACCTAATCCTTTACCGTCGGCAGCGCCTTCGATGAGTCCCGGGATATCCGCGATCAGTAATTCTCCGTCGTCTACTTTCGCAACACCGAGATTTGGCGTCAGTGTGGTAAAAGCATAGTCGGCAATTTCAGGTCGCGCATTCGTAACAACACTTAAAAATGTTGATTTACCAGCGTTTGGCAGCCCTACCAATCCAACATCTGCAAGCAATTTCAGTTCTAATTCGGCCGTGAATGCATTGCCCGGTTCGCCGCGTTCTGCCATCCGAGGCGTCTGGCGTACTGATGATTTAAAGTGAGCATTACCGAATCCGCCGTCACCACCACGAGCGACAACTACTTGCTGCCCATGACGAGTCAAATCGGCAATCACGACACCATCACGTTTGACTAATGTACCCATTGGGACTTTTACAATGAGGTCAGCGCCTGATTTGCCGTGTCGTTTTGCCTTACTGCCATTACCGCCCTTTTCCGCCTTTAGTTCTGGCTGATAGCGAAAATCAATAAGTGTGTTGAGGTTTTCGGTTGCCTCGAATATAACGTCGCCGCCGTTACCGCCGTCGCCGCCATCTGGCCCACCTTTGTCGACATAAATTTCATGCCGAAAACTAACGGCTCCATCGCCGCCTTTTCCTGCCTGAATCGTCACTGTAGCTGTATCAACAAACATAGAACTTAATTATAACATAAAATAATAGAGACATAAAGTTCTCATGTCTCTATTATCTGATTCTGGCTTTAGTGAATATAGGCGTAGTAACGGACTTGTGCTGCAGGTATCACGCGGCCGCTAACAATATTCCATCCGCCACCGCTCACGTATGCATTCATTTCACTGATTTCGATATCGCCATTAGGTAATAGGCGTTCAACGATACCGACATGCCCGAATCCACCGCCGTTTTGGATAACTGCGCCAACCGATGGTGTATTGTCCACGCGAAGTCCATCACGCTGTGCGTAGTATGACCATGTTGATGCGTTACCCCATTGGTTACTTACCTTGAGGCCTAATTCGATGCGACGATCATAAGCGTAACGAGTACAGTTACCGTAGGCGTAGCCGTTACCAGCCAGTCCAGGTGTACCAACCTTGATGCGCCATGACGTACCACCAAATCCAGTACCGGTGTTGACGTATGTACGTGTCTGAACTGGTGCAACATAACCGGGTCGCTGTTCTGTTGGCAATATACCGCCAGGAATAATAATCTTTTGGCCAGGTTTCAGACCACTGATTTCGAGGTTGTTGACCGCTGTAATACGCTCTTTGGTCGTATTGTAGGTTGATGCCAACCCATCCAATGTATCACTGGTTCGAACGGTGTAGACAACGCCGTCCGTTGGAGGAATTGTCAGTGTTTTGCCCGCAGCGATCGCGTCGCTCGTCAGATTGTTCGCCCATTTCACTGTCTCGGCCTTGAGACCATAAATCGCCGCAATACCTGGAATCGTGTCACCTTCTTTGGTGACATAGGTCGTGATTTCACCGCTACTAACGGTTGGTTGAATAATCTGTGGTTTGACGATTGCGGTATCACTAGTCTGTGCCAATTCGTTTTTGGCCGCAAGTGAAACCGACAAGTTAGCAACGTTATGCGCTACTGTCATATTTGTCTCTTCTGCCAAGTTAGACGCAACATCAACGGCAACGAGTTCGTCGACAGATACTTTTTCTGGTGAATCAGGCGTTGCCTGAGGTGTATTAACAGCAGCATTTGCCACTGAAGAGCCAGTAGCAGTTGGCTGAGGCGGTTGATAACCGACAGCGATAATCGATACGATTAACACAAAGACACCTCCATAGCCTGCGAATGCAGTCATTTTGGGCCTTTTGTTTCTTTTTCGGGTTTTGCCGGTCGATAGGATTTGATCCTTGAGGCGGCTAAGTGACGACGGTGTCGCGTCATCCGAAACTGGTTGGTTACGAATTATCGTTCTCCTGCCGCCTCTATTACTAGTGGGGCATCTACCTTACTCTGTCTTACTTCCGCCATCTCGCAAATTGACGGGGAACGGGGTACGTGTCGACCATTTTCTTATTAATTAATATTGTTCGAAAGTGTTTGCCGTACCCGTACGACATTT
>JAUPWL010000046.1 GCA_030916565.1 Patescibacteria group bacterium
ATTTCTATCAGATTACGATGCAGGGTTAGACTCTAAAGTCATAAACGATCCAAAATACTCCATGAGATTGAAAGTCAGCTTACAAGCAATACAGAATGGTAAGCATGATTTGGCAATAGATTTTGTACGAGAATCTGACTTGTCCGAAGATGAATTGACAAAACTGTCTGACGTAGGGAAGACGGGTACGGTGGTTGTTCGCCAACAAACTGTGTCTGTTGCAAATGATGGACTGAAAAAATTCAATGCAGTTATTTTAGAAGTGAACGAAAATATACCCTTCAAGTTCAATCAGGCTCACTTACAAAAAGCACTCAGAATAGAGAATGTAAGACCAGCTTCTAATAGTCCGCATCCAGAAAGAACTCGTGTTGATTTTTGTACATACGACAGCTTAAACAATAATTACGGATACAGTCAATCGTATGTAAATCATTTAATAAGTAAATGCTCGACAAGGGCTGGTTTTACTGAAATTACGGGCACGATACCAGTTGATAAGCCGCCAGTCCTGGGTAGTACTAACTAAATGATGAACAATGATCAATTAGCTAATGTATTGCACCACTACCTAGCTCGATCATCAGTACACCGCCAATAACAACAAGGATACCAATAGACATAACTAATGTAAGGTGCTCTTTGAAGAGAATTTTACTAAGTATAGCGGTAAGAGCCACTCCTGATGAAGCCCAAATACCGTAAGCAACACCTAATGCCATGCCATTAGATAGTGTGAATATAAGCATGGTAAATGCAACTAAATATCCTACTGCGGCAGCTATCCACCAACGGCGTTTGCCTGTACTGGCCATGCGTAGTGAAAGTGTTCCTGAAACTTCAAAAATGATTGCACCTATAAGAAATAACCAGCTCATTATGCGTTCCTCTTCTCTTTTTTACTTGCAGCCTGTGAGCCTAACTCAATCATAAGTACTCCTGCGATGATCACTATAATTCCTGCTACCATGATAGCCGTTAAAGGTTCTTTGAATATAAGATTCGATAAAACGGCAGTCAAAGCTACGCCACTAGAACCCCAAATACCGTAAGCAACACCTAGGGCCATACCCAGTTTTAACGCTTTGGTTAAGAGAATAAAAGCAGCCGCATAGCCTACTGCAACTATGATGTAGAAAAGGGGATTGTCGTCCATTCCTGCTTTCAAAGATAATGCAGCCGCTACCTCCGATACGATAGCTCCAATTAGAAAGATCCATTGTTTCATTTAATTACTCCTTTATTTAGTATTCTCTCGGAGATAGACAGAATTGATTTTCGTTCAACTTCACTTGTAGTCAACATACCCAAGCCTCTATCAAACCACGCACCATCGGCAATGAGTCGCACTATCATTAGTGCGTTCTTCCTATCTACGTCTACGATGTTATTGAAGTTAAACCAGTTATCTATTAACTCAGCCCATCGAGCGTATAAATCATCCTTCAGCTTATAGTCAGCCATAAATGCGAAGTCGGATGAATCTATTTCGTCTGACAGTGCATAGTTCAAATAAGTCATCATGCGCCCTTCAGGAGTTGGTTCAGTAGAAACATTTTCAAGCATCTCTTTCCATCGTTCAGCTACATCATCTACAAGATTTATCATGAGAGCCTTTTTAGTAGGGAAGTGGTGCACTAGCCCTGCTTTAGTAAGACCTATTTTACGGGCTACGGAATCTAGTGAAACGGTATCGCCGTTTTTCATGAGATCTTGAGCAACTAAGATAATATCATTTTTTTGAATCATATAACCATACTACCGTATGGTAGGTTTTAGAGTCAATAGCGATCTTTCGACTTTCTATTTATATTTATAAAGGTTGTGAGGCCGACGTTTTTGTTAGATGTACTAGTGTAACTCTCTCCACTCATTTAATAGATAAGTACTCTCGATAAGGAACCTCTAATATAGATCTCCATTGAACATACTCACCCCTAATAAAGTGAAAACTTTTACTCATCTCCTGCAGCTAGCGCCAGGAGTGAATCCAGGTAAAATAGCGAAGCTCGACGCCAACCTGGCGCTGAATCTTCAGGCTACGACACTACGCGTCGTGCCTTCGTTAACCGACTCGGGTCAAGTCAGTATCGAAGTGCCGAACGCGAAACTTGTCGTGGCACGACTTAGCGACTTATTTGATCAGCTAGCGAGAGCCAAAAAAGCAATGTCAAAGCTTGAATTCATCGTCGGCAAGGATATATCCGGTCGGATAGTCACAGCCGACTTGGCTAGCCTACCTCACCTGATGATTGCCGGGCAGACTGGATCGGGCAAGTCTACGATGCTCCATACTATTTTAGCCAACCTCCTGCCAAAGAACAGCCCTGAGGAGCTAAAGGTGATCTTAATCGATCCGAAGCAAGTAGAGTTCGCCCCTTATGAAGATATCCCCCAGCTGCAGCGGCCGGTGATTACTGAGCCTAGTGACTGGAACGATGCCCTGTCTTGGCTACTACAGGAGTCCGAGCGTCGAACACAGCTCCTGGCCGATAGTAGTTCGGCCGACATCGACGAATACAACACTAGGAGCGAAGAGCGCCTACCGTATATATTGGCAATGACTGATGAGTTTTCGGACATGATGATGCAAGGTGGCGACGAGGTTGAGCGAATTATTGCGTCGATCGCTGTAGGTGCTGCAAAAACCGGTATTCACTTCGTGGTATCTACTAGCCGACCGAGCGTTAATGTGTATACCGATACGCTGAAGGTTAGCCTAGGGCCACGCATGATCTTTACGGTAGCTAGTCGAGTCGATAGTGACAACCTATTAGGTGAATCTGGTGCCGAAAAGCTAAATGGCCGCGGAGACCTACTCTACAGGATGTCAACTGAAGGTCGGGCGGATCGAATACAGGCCGCCTATGTGTCCGACGATGAGATACAGAGATTGACTAAGATTTTACGTGATGACTAGCCCGCTGTGAAACCAGACTAGTTAGCGGTCTGTTTTCAATAACTCCTTACTTCACGTACTGACCTATTATACGAGTCGAGCAAAAGTATCAAGGTAGTATTCACTCCTGAAAATATCCTATCTTTTAATGGCTATTTTCAAGCGGAATCTCCACCTGTGACGCCTTTGCCATGCGACTCCGTGCTTTAACTCCGTTACGTAAAGTAAAGGAGGAAAACATGACTTACGCAGCACAACAGCAAATCGAAACCTACAACGGGCGGTCAAACTATCAAACATGGCTTGTCGGCTCGTGGCTAGACAATGATGAGTTTAGGACAGACAATATACTAGACGTCATCTCATCGCTCGATACACCCAGAGAACAGGCCAAGGAGCTAGAGTTTTGGGTTCGAGAGAACATCGTCGAGAGCACAGCCTCGCTACAGACTGACCTGCTGAATTCAGCTCTGGATGATGTGAATTGGCTTGAGATTATCGAGGCGAATCAAGAGTAGCCCCGATACGTCTTGGACATGACGGTAAACTACCCGACCATGAGATCCCTATTGCAAGCAGATCAACCTACAGATCAATAGAAGAAAGCGGCCGAACAACTACTGGTTTAAGATCTGTTTCAACACACTTAATTATAAAATTACCTGGCTTTTCGAGTTTCTCGGCTCCTGTTTGATCTAGCGCGACTCGGCTGTCAATTTGATCTTTGTGTTTGAAAGATATTCGTGTGGCGAAGTTTGCCTTCATCAAGCCAGATACTACATCGACACTCGGCCGCCTCGTAGCTACGACCATGAAGATACCGACCGCTTTCGACTTCTGCAAAATACGAATAGCTTGGTCTTCGAAAATCTTTTTCTTTGACATGCCTAGCTGTTCGAGGTTATCGATAATTACTAGGGTATGTGGCATATCGTTGTGACCGGCTTGCTTGTATTGATTCACGTTGATCACTCTTTGTTGCACTAACTTTTCGTATCGTCGCTCCATCTCGTCAACCAACCAGTTGAAAGTATCTTTGCAATCTTCGGCAGATCGGATGATGGGTCGTAATAGGTATTGCGAATCTCTAATTTCTGGATAGGTGTCGCTTTGGGGATCGACAATTATGAGTCGGAGTTCGTCCGATGTATTTTTAGAAATCAGTGTTGGAATAATTGTATTTGCGAGAAATGTCGTCTTGCCCGAGCCGGGCATGCCGCTGACTAGCCAATGAGGTGATTTGAAAAAGTCCACCACCATAACCTCCCCGTCACTGCCTAGCCCGACAGGTACTGCGGTGGCTGGAGAGCCATCATAGTTAGTTCCGTTCGGAGCGCAGTCTAGCATCTCTCCGCTCGCAACTAGCTCTGTCCTCGATTTATCTAATTCGCTGTCGTTCATGGTTATATTATAGCAATTTTGTTACGTTGACTTGATTATGTGGTACTCCCGTCCAGAGTCGAACTGGAATGCGTCGGCTTAGAACACCTTGCTGGGAATCCGCCCACGGGAGCATAGCTATCTCGAGCTGAGAATTTTTCCTAGAAGCTGGGCTCTTGGCTCGTCAACTTCCCGTAGCTCATCTATCGACATAAACGCTAATTCGTCACCATCCTCGCCTGGTGAGAAGTCCATGTTTTCTGGCTTAACTATAAAGAATAAACGAACTTGATAGGCCTCTATGTGCTCAAGCAGTTTAGGCTCACCAACATAAATAATCTTATACTCAAAGTCACCGTTCAAGTTAACCTCTTCGTGCATCTCTCGAGCTAGAGCCGACTTTATATCTTCCCCGTGATCCATGCCGCCACCTGGCAAATCCCACCAGTCACGTCCACTCTCTTTGACGAACAATATCTGACCGACATCGTTCATCACGATACCGTTTAACGACAAGCGAAATAGATAGTCTGTTTTTCTAGCACCGGCTGAGTGATTAATAACACCATTTAGTTCTTGGTTCATAACTAGATTATACATTACCCGCAAGTGTCTTCATCCCTCTGTCTCCTCAGTATACGGGTGAACCAATACTATCAAGGTAGTATTCAGCCCTAAGATATGGATCATTTTTTCTCTTAATTGAATATCTTAATGGGAATCTCCACCCTGACAGTCTTGGATTCATCCCGAGCCCTATCAGACAGAGAGGGAGAAAGCCCTCTCGTTAAGCAAGGAGGGTTGTATGACCACAGAAGTAATACAAAACGAAACGTCAGCAAAGATAGCTGCGCTAAACGACGAGCACCGTCGCAGTATGCAAGGTTGTACCGTCACGAAAGGAATCGTGGCGATGGGATCCGCCGCCAGCGAAGTATTTGTTGGTGTCAGGGATTATACGGACTTTAACGAAGATAACGATCCGTACGGTGAGCACGATTTTGGCTCGCTGAAAGTAGCCGGAGAGAAAATCTTCTGGAAGATAGATTACTACGATGAGAATTTGAGTAAGTGGTGCGATCCGCTCGATCCGGATTGTCAGCGAGTTCTCACTATTATGTTAGCCGAGGAGTATTAGCTCCTCGGTTTTAGTTTGGTGCGTTACGTCGTGGAGCTGGACGATAAACAGCTCTATTTTGGTTTAGTAGAAATTAAAGCATTGGAGTTTGAAATGAGTATTCAAGAAAATATTACCAGAGAAGAAATTAGTCACCGTGGCGGAGGCGTAGAGCTTGACTTAAGCGACTTTGGCTACGAAGATGAGTATTTGAGCGCCTATCAGAATTACTTAGGTGGCGGAATGCGTGGCGCGGTTGCCAACAGCTGCACCATTGAGGACTGGGAGATGGATGAGAAGCTGGTTCGGCTGGCAAGTGAGCTACGAGATTACTACGATGAGCGGCTTTACGAGCTGGAGCTTATCGATGAATATAACGAAGAAACGATAGGTAGGCTTGTGAGCTATCCGGGGCTTTAGCTGACCGTCCTAGGCAAGACGAAAAACTGCCTGAGCCAGAAAAGATATAGCGGGTAGACCATTTAAAAAGTCCTAAAGGACTATTTAAATGTCTATCCAACCAACAACATATAGGCATGTTCCATACTTACCCTCTCGGACATTCACATGCGTTCCGCAGTGAAGTCCTCAAGTGCAAGAATGAACCATACCAGAGACGTACCTACGGCACGACATCAGTTGATTATTGCTTAGTAGTTGCCACGTCCAGCGCAGCAGTCGGCACGTACTGTCCGGTGGACAGAACGTACACGTCAGCCACACTCGACGGACAACGAAATCTCGAGTCTTGTCGAATATAGAGCGATAGAGGCGTGACCATTACTCGCGCGCAAGCTTACGAGCAATCGTCACGCCAGTGTACTACTTGATAACTACGCGAATAGCTTAACGTATTCTTTCGGCTTAAGGGGTGTAGACCACGGTGAGGCGACAGGTTCGTCGAATGACCCGAGAGTGGCGGCGAGAATTGGTAGCTCGCTCTCTTCTAGGCCCATGCTCTCTAGTTTCTTGCTGGTGGTATAGAGAAAGCTATACTTAGCAGAATGATCTTTTAGGATAAAGCATATAGTTGGGTAATTGTCGCCTCCCCACCCCCCGTCTTCGCTGTGCGTAATAATCTCATCGAGGCGTTTACGGACGATATAAAGGGGTTTATCGTCAACAATGATTACTATAGCTTCTTTGCCCTCTGGAGTGCGTATATACATATCTGGACGGTTCTTAGGGAACTGCGTGAAACGATTAATCTCTGTCTTGGAGAATATATCCGAGCCTTCAGGGAGGTACTTCTTGATGGATACGTAGCACTGAATGAGCTTCATACTATGCTCGACAAAATCATTTGTCATTTCATCATTCTTATACAGAGCATGAACAACAGATTCTTTGACATCCATAACCTTACGAGTGATTGTCACACCAGATTTATTCAAATAATAGTATGCCGGCTTACGATCTATACGCCACTCTTCCTTGTATACTTTTGTCACTAAACCTTTACTTACTAGCTGCTCTAAGACTTGATAGACACCCTCCCTACGAATACCCATAACCATAGCTAATAACCCTGCTGATACAAATCTGAACTTGAATAATAACTTTAGAATACGTTGCTGTTGACCAGTTAATTTCTGATTACTTTCGTCACTTCTCATAACCACTTCTCTCTCCTATACGTAGTA
The DNA here is from genome assembly GCA_030916565.1 of Patescibacteria group bacterium. Taxonomy (GTDB): domain Bacteria; phylum Patescibacteriota; class Saccharimonadia; order Saccharimonadales; family Saccharimonadaceae; genus UBA2112. The sequence goes on from JAUPWL010000046.1 coordinate 7,040, forward strand.
TATATAAGAGGAGAGTAAAAAGTAAATACACGCCTCTGTTAAATAATGACAGTTTACTACCTATGCACAGTTAGTAAAAAATACATCAAAAATAGGTTTAATTAGTATTGCTTTTTATGTTAATTAGTAATACTATTTATATAGAGGTTGTACGTTAATAATTCGGCTAGTTACAAGTAAATAGCATTACATGTTAAAATAAGGGCAAATGTCCAGAAAGATAGTCAGTATGCAAATCCGCGTAACCGACGACCTACGTGAACGAGCGAAGGTCGTTGCAAAGCAAAAAGGACTCACATTGAGCGAGTTGATGCTTCAGTTGCTCGCAAGCACTGGAGACAAGCAGCTCAAGGACTTAGTTAAGAAAGAA
>JAUPWL010000008.1 GCA_030916565.1 Patescibacteria group bacterium
GCTCAAGGTAATCCAGTTTTACCTTTGCCTAATGTTCCTGGGGAAGATGGCTTTAATCCTAAACAACCAATTACAGATGCTTCTGGTAAAATCATTCCTAATATACCTAATAAACATAAAATCACTGATATAACTGCCTGTCTAATCTATACTCCTTTAAATATGTAGTATATGCCAATCTGAATCCCAGCTGCAATTATTACTGAACCATAACCAATCAATCCATATATTGAGCTATTTAAAGAAGCATCTACTCTTCTACAATAGGCTATCATCAAGCCAGGAAATATAATGATGGGAAGTGACGGCAATTTTTACCTCGTGGACCTTGGCATTGGATACTTCATGGAAACACCTGATAGGAATAACACAAAAACAAAGGGGTCGCGTTATTACTCATCACCAGAACAGTTCTTTGCAAGCACCGATAATCGTGTAGAAATCACATATTCTAGTGATCTATATTCACTTGGTATGATTCTTTTCGAGAAAGCATCTGGTAGTCATCCGAAGTCCACATGGACGAGCAAGCACAATGGATATGGAGAATTAATCACACAGACCGACCCACCAAAGATTGAATCATTTGCGACGACCCTGCCAAAAGAGCTGATGATTTTTATTAACAAATCGCTCGGCGTATATAAGGCAGACCGATTTCTAGATGCCGACCAAGCACTAAGTGTGTTGAACGGCACAACCGTTGAAGAGGAGCTTACAGGCAAGGTTTATTTACATGATTATGGAACAAATCACTCGTATATTGACCCTTATATTTCTGGCGAAGTTACGACGAAACCAGATGCAATTGTAGTAAGTGCGATACAAGGCGAGAATCGGGTTAAAGAGCTGAACAAACTCGGTTACGAAGTAATCGTTGATCCAGTGACATACAGACTACCCCACCCAGCATCGAGTAACGACACGTTAAAGAAAAAACTTGGCTACAAAACAAAAGCTGTATTCGATGCTGATCGTATCAATTCAAGTAGAACCGAAGTAATTCAAAAAGTATTATCGTTGCAGAAAAAATCAAAGATTTTTATTCTTCCATATTTTGCTATTGAGTCACTTGATGACCAATTTTTGAACACCAATAAGCAGATTTGGTCGGCTGGCAAAGCAGTTGCTAAAGACATCGACGAGTTCAAAAAGGTGTACGGTGGCATCGTAATACCAGCATCAATTGCAAAGGATACTCGATCGACGGATCGTTTGATAAACCTCTTACACAGTAAATATGATCTCGACGGGTTCTATCTCATTTTTGAAAGTCCTGATGAAAAGGTAATGGCAATTGATTCAATAGGATTTCTCGCGAATGTGAAGAAGATTATCAACAGCTTTTCGAGTATGGGTGACGTGATTGTTGCCCATGCTGATGTTACCTATATGATGTTATGCGGGCCACAAAATCTAGTGTTTGGATGGTCAAACTCGAAACGGCGGTTTAATTATGACAATGAGTTTTTCGGCAAGTCATCGGGTTGGATGCCTAAAGACTTTGATCCAAAAATACTATATTATATCCCTCAACTTATGACACTCGTCAAAGGAGAGGAAGAGTTAGAACAATTGGCAACGTTTGCGCCCGAAAACACTCTCGACTGTGGATGCGAAGCATGTGACGAGCTTGCACCTTATGATGGTAATACGCCCAAAAAACTTGATTTAGCGGCTCGCCATTATTTCTTGAATGTCGTCGATCAACACAACGCGCTCAACAAAAACGGAAAGGCAGCACGGGTTAATGCGTTAAATGAAGCCATCAACCTAACCCAAGAGATAAAACGTTTAAGCCGGAACACTGTGGGGAGCAAATTGATTCCGAACCACGAAGCTATCCTTAGTGTCGTCAATAACTGAGTAAACACGTTCCGAAGCTAAGTAGGATTTTTTTGCATCAATATAGTTGTCACTAGGTTCGAAATAAATCTCAACACCATTATCTGATACGCCGATCAATCCTATATTGAGTGCTTTGAAAATGTCGATATATTCCAATGGTTTTGATATATGGTCGTCATACACCGCTAAGTACGACTTGTCGGCAAACGCTTTGTATCGCATTGCCTGTTTAATGCCCTTACGCCAGTCACGCACTTTAGCCTCAATAGCGATGCTTCTCTCAATAACATTATCATTTAATGCGTCACAGTGGATTACAGAGCGAAGATCGGTCTGAGGTTGTTTGCGGGATGATTTTCGTCTACTCAGTCGATCATTATCTGTCTTGACGACAAAAAGGTCAGCAATTCCTCTTCCTACTGAAAACTCAGCAAGTTCATATAGACTATGTTTTGTAGTCTGACCGATTAGTATATTACTCTTCTCGATCAGGATAGGAAGCATTGATGCTTCTGATCCGTCTAATTTTAACGCCATTTTTGTTTGTTTATTTTGTTTATGCCTGTAGCTGTATCTTACAGCAAAGAATGAAAAAAATGAACTAAACTTAACCATATTTTTCACTCCCTCTTACTTCAATTATATAGCATTGACCGCGCGACGGCCAATCGTTAGTCACTGTACTGTTCAGTGGTGTAAGTACCAGCACTCACTTGATTGATTCAAACTCCCGATATGACACCGCTAGAATCACTCTCCATCGGTTGTATTCATCCCTGATAGAGTGAAAACTTTTTTCCACCTGCTGCACCAATAAAAGAATCGACCTTGCGTCGGTTTTTTTATTGGTTTGTTTTCAATGATGATGTACCATATACTCATGACTAATATGAAAAAGCATAAACATATAAATAAAATCAAACGGACAACAATATTATTTGGGTATGTCCTTTTTGGACTATCTCTTGTTTCATTGACCCTATATACCGTCATTCCTTTCGGATCATTACTCTTTACTCCAGCGGTACAGCATTTCAATATTGCAATCATTCTGGGCAGTTTAGTGGCCGGAGCACTATTACCAACACTGCTTGCATATATTCTGGGTGACAAATCAACCAGAACAAAAAGCAAACTTGATCACCACTTTAACGGAGTGTTGTTTGCCATTACCGCATATTGGCTATCCAACTTATTCGTAATAGTTAACAGTGACTTTGTTCGTGATATACAAAATAATTTTCCATTGCCCATTGCAACAATCATCAATGCGTGGCCAATCTTTGCTGTCGTACTGATACTGGCTGTCACCGCAATCATCTTGTCAAAAAATAATAATAAAAGGATTACCCTACTTGAATTGAGACCCTATAGATAGATAGATACATTCTGCTCGGCAGCATAATAGCCCAATTTGGTTATGGGATTGTATATAGTTTATTCAACGATCCGAATTCTTTTATGCCAATTGCACTCTATTGCCTCATACCAATGCTTATATTTAGCGTTCTCTTTATTGCTGTATCGCATTTAGATATTCCGAAACAATTACGTTTAACAACCACCGCAGTTGCATTTAGTATCGGTTCTATCTCAATGACAATTGGGTCTCAATTCCTATCCAACAGCGCCAACTTTAGTGACTTTCTGTGGTCGCTAGTAATCGGTATTTCAGTAATAGTCGTTTATATTATGCTAATCCGAAGGAACTAGCAACTTTCTCTCAATAAGGCATCATATACTCATATTATCCGCTTCCTCAAAGCATTTTCCAATCCCGCACAAAATATCCCCTCACCTCTATAAAAGTGAGAAATTTTACATTGTGAATCAGACAACAATTTTCGTCATCTAGTGATAATTTTTATGGTTTGGAATAGCCCCCGGGTTTCGTTGACCTGCGCGTCGATATGTTGTTAGGCTGGTCATCGTGACTGTGAAAAAACTCACACCACGCCCTCCGTGCCACTGACACAAACATTCAACATTTGAATAACCCAACGGCACGGGCACCTACAGGAGAAAATAATGACAACCAGATTTAGAATTGCGGCATATGCCGTGGTCTCTTCGGCTGTGCTTTTTTTGGGGAATTCATCACATACAGCGCAGGCCCTCGTATTGGGCAAAGCAGAGATCGTTGAAAAAAGCGCCACCGGTATCAGAACACCTATCGGGATAAAGCCAGTCGCCAAAAAGAAGACACCGAAACTAGCAGCGGTTAAAGAAAAGGTAGAAAAACTACCAGAAACCAAAGCAATCGTTGCGGAATTTAAACCACCAGCACCGATCAGCCATCCCGTCACCGACCCAACCAACAGTTATGTGTGGGGTCAGTGCACGTGGTACGCCAAGAACAAACGACCCGATCTATCAAACAACCTCGGAAACGCGAACACGTGGTATTTTATCGCGGCAGCCGAAGGCGTTGCTGTCGGTACAGAACCACGAGCGGGCGCTATTGGCGCAACGTCCGAGGGATACTATGGCCATGTGGTCTATGTCGAGTCGGTGAACGATGATGGCACCGTGAATATTTCTGAAATGAATTACGCAGGTGGAATCGGCGCGGTCCATTATCGCACCGTCATGCCCGGTGAATTCGTATATATTTATTAGCAATATCAACGTAAAAATAGCCCGGTTAGCCGGGCTATTTTTACGTTGATAATTCGTGAACATAGTTGTTACTATAGATATATGTCATTTCAAGCATATCTCGACAACATCGAAAAACAGACCAATAAAACACCAAACGAACTTATTACCCTTGCCAAGAAAAAGGGATTTACTGCCGATACCAAAGCCGGTGAAATCGTCGCATGGCTGAAAGAAGATTTTAGCCTGGGGCGTGGTCACGCGATGGCGATAGTGCACGTTATCAAACACGGTGCGACGATCGGTGACAAGCATATTGGCACGTCTGGCGCCCATGCGGACGATAGCAATACACTACGATTAGACGGTCTAAAGAACCGTTAATTGGACAATTTTAAGGCGTGTTTTTGCCACGCTTCAACTAGCCCTCCACCCCTTGTAATTCAACTCAAATGACAGATATAAACGTTGTTTTTGCAACAATGTTAGATTTCTCTCTGATACAGACCCGCGTCATGAGATATTGGCGTGTATTTCGTTGACCCGAACCCTGGGCATTGTTACGATGGGATTTGTGTTTTGTGAAATACATTACACAAATCCAACCGTGCTAAAACACACATGTCCGAAACAATATTAGATAAGGCGCGGACGGAATCAAGGAGAAATTAATGACAATCAAACCATTCATCGCGGCAGCTGTCGCAGTATCTTCAAGTGTACTTTTTTTAGCCCACCCCGCTCACGCACAGTCCCCAAACTTTGCTGGATACCCGCAAAATATGGGCCCACAAAGCCAAATGGCTATGCCTACCCCACCAGCAATGCCAAACATGCCAACGGCCCCACAAATGCCTGCCATGCCTAGCATGCCAGCAGCACCGCAACAGGCACCAGCACAGCCCGCACCAGCTCCAGCACCAGCAGCAGCGGCTCCGGCCCAGCCTGCCGCAACGAGCAACACATACGTGAAGGGTCAGTGTACCTGGTACGTCAAGAATAAACGCCCTGACCTACCAAACCGTCTTGGTAATGGTGGTCAGTGGGTCAAAAACGCTGCCGCACGTGGATTTGCAACTGGTAAAACACCGAAGGTTGGCGCTGTCGCTGAACAGCCCGGTCATGTTGCCTACGTCGAAGCGATCAACAGTAACGGCACAGTAAAAATTTCTGAGATGAACTATAACGGTGGCGTTGGCGTCGTTCACGAACGAACCGTCGCAGCCAGCAAATTCACCTACATTTATTAGTGCAGGTTACAGCACGAGACCAGTATGTTTGACTGGTACACGATTGATATCGGTTTGTTGATGCGTTATTTCGGATAGATTGTTCTGCCCCAACGCATGATCGATAACCAATTCGGCAATGCCTTGGCCACCCATAATCCCCGAATGGTGTGAACCTGCGGCAAGGATAACACCTGTATCTCCGATAGGACCAACGACGGGCAGATCATCACGATAGGCTGAATAATAGCCGGCGCTATGTCCGAAAGGTTCTACAGCCAGGTTAGATCGGTTCGCATCATATGCATCGGCATCCCAGCGCGATGAACATTCTGCAAACAGAGAGTATGTCCTACCAACGAATAGACTTTTGCGATCAATCTGCAAATCATCGACAAATGAATCGTTCGGACGCGGATCAGTAGTTGGACTATCAATTACAGGATCATCATCTGCTGCATACCCATAACTGGCATGGCCTTCGCGCGTCGACAGACGCGCGATTGCCATATCGGGACTAATCAAGAAAAAGTTCGTGTCTTGAACACCCGGTGTTTGAGCAAAAAACAATTCACGCTGTGTAATCGTAAAATTGCCCGCAATCCTCTCGGACTCATCCCCAGGCAATATGTCGGGGAGCTTTAATGCAAATGCACCTATGGCGAGAACGATGGTATCTGAATATATCTTCTCGTCACCGAAATCAACGCCTATCGCGCGCCCCCCTTTATCAAGCAGTATTCGTCGGGCGACCTTTCGCGCGCGATACTGGACACCAGTACCGTCGCCGTCCGTGCGCGAACGATCCATCAGCCAGCTTTTCATCACATCAAAATGCAGTCTACCTGCGTTATGCACAATCATGGCGCTATCGATACCGTTACCATCAAGCAAAGGATAGCGTTGACGTAGTTCGTCACTACCGACTATCTCGGCGCCGGGATTGAATCCCCATGATTCTGTATCTAATCGAAGTTTTTGATAATACGACATGTCGGGCCGTTCGGGAGTAGTAGCAGGCAGAATGTCGCGAATGTGTTCGGGACGTTGTTTATCGCCAACGGTAAATATATACGGGAAATTTTCGTAGGCATGTTCGGATACGCCGCGTTCCCGCAGTTCCTCGTCCAGACGACGATACGTATCGATTCCTTTACCAACAATTTCGGCTAGCGCATATGAATCATTAAACATACGATATTGTTCAAGTGACCGACCAGCAATACCGCCCCACTCTGATTCCTGAGTTGTCGCTAGAATTCGCGTATTTTTGCCCATCTTTTCGTACAGACTCGCCGCAGTATGTAGACCCACAGAACCACCACCAACAACTATTGCATCTGCGGTATTTCGTGCGTTTTCCATACACTTAGCCTCTGTACTTTATCATGTCATAAATATAATATATTTCGCTAATATGTCAAATATTGCCGTCATCTTCGCGTCCACAATACCGCGGTTGCTTTTCGTATATAAGCCAATCCTCAGCAACAACGTCTATAGATTATATAGGGAACCTAACACAAGGAGAGTAATGAAAGAGCACCAACTAGTGAGAAGAAGTACTGCGGTTTTACTGTTCAAAGTTGTACTTGCCGAACTATTGGCGGAAATTATCTATTTATCCATCGGTGCTCTGATATCATTTGCCGCAGCAAATAACCCGACAGTTAATGTCGACTCGTTACGCATAGCGACCAATCTCATGATGACAATGATCGCCGTCGGTTTATTTGCAACAATTATCCTGAACTGGGTCAATGAAGGCATCACAATCGATGACGAGGAAATTGCGCATAAACGCGGCGTGCTGAAATCATCTGTGTCTACCTATCCCTACACGAACATTCAAAGGGTAACAGTTGAACAGTCTGTCATCGGAAAATTATTCAACTTTGGCACGATTAACCTATACACTCCTCTACTCGGCCAGGATCTGGTGTTTCACGAGATGCCAAATCCGCACGAATTAGCAGCCGAAATAAAGCAGAAACTGAACAAACCAGACCGAGAGCAATTCTTGATCCGACGATAAACACCGTTCGATCCCATAGGTATCATATATAAAGACCATGTCATGTACCTGGTCTTTATTGCTATAATGAAGCTATAAGATTAAAAGGACTCAAATATATGTCACTGACTATTCAATCAACTTCATCAGACCAAAGCGAAAAACTTATCCGTATCTTTCTGACGAACCAACGCAGTGGCGTACTGGCAACCGCAGACCGTAATGACAATCCCCATGCAGCAACCGTCTACTACAAACTCGATGATGATCTGACCGTCCTGTTCGGTACACGCAGCGAAACGCAAAAATTCAAAAATCTCGAAGAAAACAAGCAAGCTGCATTCGTGGTATATGACGAAGCTACCCAAACAACTGTTCAAATCACCGGACGCGTTGAATTCGTCGAAGACGAAACAACCCGCGAACACGTGCTGGAAATGATGCATAGTTCGTCCGTCAGTCAAAGTGCCGAAAGTGTTCCTCCTGTTGGTAAATTGAACGCTGGTGATTACAAAATTGTCCGTATCATCCCAATGGTAATACGGCTCGCAGAATATAGCGTTGCCGAACCAGGCAGCGGTGATATCTTTGAAACAATTCTGTTCAGCGAATAGGCGGCGCGTCGGCAAGAATAACGATAAGCTGTTATACTAGACGAATTATGAAACAGCAATTCCAGAAATATACCCAAGCCGTCCAGACCTACGTCAGTACACATAAAAAAGACATTCAGATCGCTGCGCCAATCGTTGGTATTTTTGTCGTTCTCGTTGGGTTAATTACCCTTTCAACCATCAAAAACTTGCCGAATATTGTTTACCAGCCGACCAAAGCCTGTGATTTGCTAACGCCAGAAAAGGCGCAAAGTATTCTGGGTGAAAAAATGAAGGGAGTTGATAGCAATGACCCTGTCATTAAAGGCAATACGGCTATCAGCAAATGTGGCTACAATGACCTCAACCCGACTGCAGGTCAGTTGAAGGTGTTGGCCGTGGGCGTGCAAAGTGGCATCAATGACAAAGGCGTCGCCCAAAACAAAGCAGGTTTCAAACAAAGTCAAAAAGGCAAAACAATTGAGACTGTTAAAGGACTCGGTGAAGACGCATACTTTGATCCAGTCACTGGTTCGTTACACATTCTCGACGGCAAACGTTGGGTGATTCTCAACTATGGTTACGGGGAGTCACCTCAGGACAATAGCGTCGAACAAGAAACTGCGATCGCACGAGACATTCTCAAAAAATAATCCATAAAATTGAATCACCCTGGCTCCGACTCATGAAATATGGTATAACGTTGGCATGTCTAAAGAGCCGATAACTCCCGGGTACGAGTGGTTCGAGATAGCCCAGAACAAGATGTTTTTGGGCTCTTTGAACAGGCAGTCCACGACGCCTGTTAATTTGCGTAGCGATTATCCTCTGCCCGATCGCGAAAAACTCCAGCGGACATGGGACGAGCGCGAGCAGCGTTCATTTGAAACGTCCGATGGAACCAAAATTCACACTATGACGTTCAACCCACGTGCGTTGGGCGGAACAATATTTTGGCTACCCGGATGGGGTGTTACTAATCGCTGGAATGGTGGCGCACGTGGTGTGACTGCACTGGCAGCGCTCAATCCCGATAAAGTTATCCGGACGGCAGATGAATTGCGTCATGTCCCGCGCGACCAAAAAATCAGTGCGCTACGTGGTTATATGAAACCATATACTGACAACTACATGTTTGCAATCGACGATCGGTTGGATGACCTGGACACCCTCAGCGGACATTCACGCGGCGGTGTTATTCAAACACATTTAGCGGCGCACCCTGATATGCCAAAAGTTGCAACGATTAATCTCATCGATATGCCGCGTGCCAAAAGCTATCTCACCGCGTCAGGATTTGTATTCCGTATTGGCGTACTAGACAATGTCATACACGGTGACCAAACAGCACTATCCGCCAGAGACGAAGAAGTATTATTAGCAGAAGCAATCCCCGACGTTCAAATGGACAGTGAAGATTGGAAAGTGGCGTATAACAAAGCGCAGCGCCAATGGTGGCTGCTGCAAGGACTCGCGCGAGCCGGACTCGTCGAAAGTGGCACCGAAATGCTGAACGCTCAACCAAAAGCTGAAGTGTTCTGGTGGCACGGGACGCGTAATGTTGGCACACCGGTGAAATCAATGCGCCAAGTCGTCCATCAACTTCGTGATAGTTTACCGTTCGACCACCAGCAACGAGTGCACTATTTCGAATCACCAACGGGCCACTATTCATCCGGACATACGGCCCGTTATAGTCGGCAAACGACATACGCCGTGCATCACACACCGAAACGCAACAACCAGCAGACCGCATAGTAGTAAGCGGATGTTCGTAACGTGGCAAATAATTACTTAAACCAAGTGCATTACAGATCTATCGCCACGCCGTAAACACGACGCAAAGTAGTATTAATTTGATCAACCAGTCACCAGCATGGATAACTGCCAAACCGACTGGAAACTTTTCATGCACAACCGCGCCTACTAGCATTATAAGTGGGAAACCAACCCATAGCCAGACCGCAACAATGAGTGCTTGGTTGATGAACCACAGATTCAACAATGTGACTGCATAAGCAATCACAACAGCCAATACGAATGTCCGCATCAATTCAACAATCACTTTAACAGACGACATCGATGATTCGTCATCAGTTTGGTAGGCAGAATGTGCACGGCGAATTGCACGGATACGTTTATTAAATCCAAAGTAATATAGTGCGCTCAGCAAAAATGCCACAACCGAGGCAATAACAATCACAAGATAATTTACTTGAATCATAAATTCTCCTTAAACTAATATAAAAATAACATGACGAACATTATTCAATCTGTACGATATTTCACACGATCAACATCTGCCAGATTGTTTGGTTATTCTGTTATAATTTATGGGATGGCGCGTTGGCGGAGCAGTTACGCAGCGGTCTGCAAAACCGCGTAGATGGGTGCAACTCCCATACGTGCCTCCATAAGCGCGGGTGGTGGAATCGGTAGACACGAGAGACTTAAAATCTCTTGGCCGAAAGGTCGTGCGGGTTCAAGTCCCGCCCCGCGCACCATTTAAAAACAGTCGGCTATAAGCTGACTGTTTTTAAATGGTATATGGACATGCTTTGAAGCCACACGTCATTTATGTCAATATGACAAACAGTGTACCTATAAAGTAGTAGAGCTATTTTTCAACAATTCTACGGATAGTATCGGTAAGGTCAGCCGGTAATACAAACAATGTCTTTTGGCTTGGTTCAACCGAAATCTTTTCAAGCGTCTGTAACGTACGAATATTAATACCGCCCGGAACCTTCGTCAGCATTGCAGCTGCGTCTGCAACAGCCTGAGCAGCAGACTTTTCACCCTCTGCTGTAATGATGACTGCACGTCGTTCACGCTCTGCTTCGGCCTGTTTCGCCATTGCCCTTTTCATATCAGCAGGTAGTTCAATATTTTGAATTTTGACGTTTTCTACATCAATGCCCCATTTTTCTGCTTGTACATCAACGATCTCTTTAATCTGACTACTGACCGAATCCCTCTGGCCTAGTAAGGCATCGAGCTCGACGTTCCCAGTTACATCTCGTAGTGCAGCCTGAGCGAACTGGCTACTGGCATAAATGTAGTTTTGCGTTTCTAGCACTGCCTTTTCCGTGTCGACAACACGAAAATAAACAACTGCATCAACATTGACCGTCACATTATCCTTTGTAATAACCTCTTGCTTCGGGATATCAATCGTATTTGTACGTATATCGACTTTAATGATACGTTGAAAAATCGGAACGATAATACGAAGTCCTGGATTTTTCACACCACTGAATTTACCGAGGGTAAGCATAACGCCGCGCTCATATTGGTTGACAACTTTTATCCCACTAAGTACAAAAATCACCGCGGCCAGGATGACAATAAACACAAATTCCATACACTCTCCTTATGTTCTTTTCATTATTCTATCACTATAGTGCATCTTCGATAAGATTTTCAATCAGCTGCGGATAGCTCACACCTTGTTGACGCCAAAGTTTTGGATACATACTAATGTTCGTAAATCCTGGCATTGTATTCACTTCAAGAACATAGAGTGTATTGTTCGAATCGAGGATGAAATCAACTCGCGCCAGTCCGCGACAATCGAGAACTTCAAATACTCGTGCAGCGGTATCACGTATTAATTCTTTAGTGCCATCATCTAGATCAGGATCAATCACAACCTTGGCTGTACTGTCGGCCGCATATTTATCATCATACGAATAGAAATCTTCACCAGCGATGATCTCTCCAACACCGCTAACACGGTGCGCAGGCGGCGTACCGAGTACTGCCATCTCTAGTTCACGCCCCACAATTGCTCGTTCGATCAGCACAATCGAATCGTGTCGATGCGCTTCGGCGAGCGCTTCCTTGAACTCGCTTTCATTACGCACTTTACTGACGCCCATCGAACTGCCGGCACGTGCTGGTTTCACAAATATTGGACTTCCTAGTCGCATCGTTAAACGGCCAAATTCTGGTACTTCCTCATAATCACGATGGGCTTCGTAGGGAATGATTGGAATATTATTCGCAGACAATATTTCTTTAGCGGCCAGTTTATTCATCGCAACACCGCTCGCCGTCACGTCACATCCAACAATCGGAAGATGCAGTAATTGCGATAACCCCTGCACCGTTCCGTCCTCACCATTGCGGCCATGGAGAATTGGCAAGATAACGTCTGGTTGTACGATTTGATGGCCCGGTAGTGTCACGAAACTCTTGCCGCCTAAGACAGGCAGGAGCTGTGGCGCATCATGTGTCGTAACATTCGCATCGAGCGTTTCGAGTAGCCACCATTTACCGTGACGATCGATGTAGCCTAACCGTACATCGTATTTATCATCATCTATCGCCGCATATACATTGCGTGCAGAAGAAATTGAGACATCATGTTCAGATGATTCTCCGCCGAAGAGCATGAGCACTTGCTTGCGGTCCATGCCATCATTGTATCATTTTTTATAAACTTTCATTTAGGGCGACGTGGCAGACTATAATAGAAACATGGAAAGAATCCCGCTGGCAGAACGGATGCGTCCGCAGACATTACAAGATGTCATTGGACAGACGCACCTATTAGGTGACGGCGAGATACTGCAACAAATTGTTCGCAACAAAGAACCGGTCAGTTTGATACTATGGGGCCCACCAGGCAGCGGCAAAACAACACTTGCGCGCATCATCGCAAAACACGTCGAGGCAGAATTCGTTGAACTGTCCGCCGTGACGTCTGGCAAAAAGGATGTCGAAAAAGTCATCGAACATGCACGTCAAAACTGGAACCTTCAAATTCGTACGATATTGTTCGTTGATGAGATCCATCGATTTAACAAGGCACAGCAGGATGCCTTTTTGCCACATGTCGAGTCAGGACTGATTACGTTAATTGGTGCTACGACCGAAAATCCAAGTTTTGAAATTATTACACCGCTACTCAGCCGTAGCCGTGTACTGGTCCTACAGCCGCTCGCCAAAGACGAAATTATCGCTATCGTCAAACGAGCACTAAAAGAATTGAAACAAACAAAAAATGTCACGCCCGCCGCAATTGACTATTTGGCCGAACTGTCCGGCGGCGATGCGCGCGTCGCGTTAGGCAATCTCGAACTTGCCCTCGGGATGAAAGAAACAAAAGTCACACCGGACGTGATTAAAGTTGCCGCACAAAAGCGTATTCCCGGGTATGACAAAAAGGGCGAGATGCATTACAACGTCATATCAGCATTCATCAAAAGCATGCGCGGCAGTGATGTCGATGCAACGCTTTATTATTTGTCACGCATGATTGACGCTGGCGAAGATCCAAAATTCATCGCACGGCGCATGGTTATATTTGCCAGCGAAGACATCGGCCTAGCGGGCAATGGTGCGTTATCGCTAGCCGTTGCTGCATTCGAAGCCGTTGAACGTGTTGGTATGCCCGAAAGCAACTACACACTCTATCATGCTGCAACCGCACTCGCCCGCAGTCAAAAGTCGCGTGAGATACCAGACCTCATGCACGCCGCGAAAGACCTTGCGAAACGTTATCCCAATGCACAAGTACCGCTACATTTACGGAATGCACCGACAAAACTCATGAAAGATCTGGGATATAACAAAGATTACAAATGGGAAGCAGATTTCAAACACAAAAAAGGCTTTTTGCCAGAGGAAATACAATAGCTAATTTGCAGCAATAACAATTGCTTCGTTTGGACGCAGATCAATACCATCGGCATGTTTGAAACGACGTACCTGTTCAGATACATCTACACTCGACAGGATAATGTCACCCTCATCAAAATCAATCTCTGGATTCACGTGTTGACTAGTATTCGTAAAGTTCACAAGTACAAGAGCTTTTTGATTGTCTGATTTTCTAGCATAGGCAAGAACATTCTGATTATCAGTGGTTATTGAAACATATTTGCCATCACGGAGTGCGGGCAATTCGTTGCGTATTCGTATCGCCGCTTTATATAACGATAGGAATGATATTGGGTCTGTCTGCTGACGTACAACTGAAATCCCCAAATCATTTTCGTTAATTGGAAGCCACAGTTGTTCTTTGTGAGCATGAGAAAATCCAGCATTTGGTTGTGTGTCGTCCCAAATGATTGGCGTACGTTGACCATCACGAAATGCTAATTGATCCATACACTTTTCTGGTGGGATATCGACGTTATGCAGTCCTAGCTCTTCGCTGCTGTAGATAACATTCATCCCAGGCGCCATCAAGCCCATAACCGCCATTGCGCGAGCGACATCATCGCCAAAGCGTGTTGCCAACCGCGGATTGTCGTGGTTGCCAAATACTTGGTTAGGTATGCCGCCCTCGGGGAAATTCGCATAATACTCATCCATCTGTTTTTGACGAACCTGTGCATCCCATGGCATATAGAACGGACCAAAATTAAACGTGAACGTGTGTTCCGGATCAATATTATTAATTTCGGCGAGCATGTCATCATCAAGATACGATTCTAGAACCATCTGCAGATTGCGGTCGCGATATTTTTCATCACGCACAACAGAACAAAGCTCACGTACATAGAAAAACAGGCGGTCTGGATAGTTACTGCTGTTTTTGTGTTTGAACTGATAGTACGGATTATGCGAGTGTTTGCTGCCTTCGTTTTCGTCGAATGTCGGATCACGCTCTTCGTCTTCGAAACTGCGATTTTTGGCCATATGATTCACGGCATCCATACGGAATCCATCAACACCACGATCGATCCAAAAACGCATGTTATCTTTCATCGCTTCACGGACATCAGGATTTTCCCAGTTCAAATCCGGCTGCTCTTTCGAAAAAGATCCTAAATAGTATTCTCCACGTAGGTCATCCCAACGCCACGCAGAAATTGCGGGTGTCGGCTCGTCATCCTTCAGCCATGGCATTTTACCCTCATCACGAGCCCAACGATTCGGTGCAGAAAATATTGCAGGCCAGTTGTTGGGCGGAATTGGATTACCGTCGGCGTCTTTTTTACCTGGATGCCAAATATACCAATCGTCATAGCCATCAAGCTTGCGTCGTGATTTCTGAAACCATTCGTGTGTTTCCGAGGAATGGTTCGGGGTAAAATCCAACATGATGCGTATGCCGTTTTCGTGGCATGCAGTCACTAGGTCATCAAAATCATCCATATTGCCTAACTCTGGATGTATATCAATATAATCTGCAATGTCGTAGCCATTGTCATACATTGGCCCCGGATATGGCGGACACACCCATAGGCCAGTCACGCCCAGTTCGACCAGATAAGGAATTTTTTCGATGATACCACGAATTGATCCATGGCCCTTTTGTGGTACTCGCTGTTTATCTTCGTTGAAACTCCATGGGTAGAGTTGATACAAGACGACTTGAGACCAAGGTGCTTTTTGTTTAGGCATATGTTTCCCTGTTATTAGTATTTTCTGCTATAACGGCCAAATTGTTAGATGTGGCAATTATACCATAAGTACTATTTAGTCTTTTTGTGTCGTTTGATGACTTCTTTGTAGCGAGCTATATAATCTTTCGCCATCGCATCTGAGGAAAACCGCTCCCTCACCGAACGACGACATGCCTTTGGGCTGATTTCGTCAATACGCTGCATATATTCAATAAACTCTTGTTCATTATTCGCGAGAAACCCCGTGACGCCATGTACGATGATTTCTGGCATAGCACCACGGTTCATTGCAATGACCGGTGTACCGCACGCCAGCGCCTCAATCACTGACATGCCAAATGGCTCATCCCATTCAATTGGGAAAAGGAGCGCTTTTGCCTCGGACAGAAATTTTAATTTTGCTTTGCCACTGAGATTGCCCGAATACGTAATATTGCGATGGCGCAAAACGGACGGCAAAATCTTGTCACTATAATAGCGAAATTGCGGATCGCTACGGTACTGGCTGAGTGGGTTTGCCAGTTCTATCAGCAGACGGCGACTGGTCGTGATGTCTGCAACAATACCCGCCATACGTAGCCGCTTTTTCAATTTCACCGCGCCACGAACGGCGATATGCTGCCCTTTATACGGCGCGAATCGTGCAAGCGTAATGAAATATGGTTTTTTATCTTGAACAAATGGAAAATCATACGGGTCAACCGCATTGTGTACGGCCGGTAGTATACGCGGCATGATATTGGGCGGCGCAGTCGCGGTCATTGCATCGGATATACATAGCGCGTAGTAACCGTTAAAATCAACAATCTGTTCAAGATCTTGCGTATTATAGGTTGACCCAATAGCATGCTCGGCATTCATCGTAAATGGCGGTCCATGAAACGTACCTAATATCGGCGGTAATTTGCGGTTCTGCGATGCCATCGACCAAAATGACGGACCGACATGGGGGACATGACAATGAATGATATCAAATTTGCCATCCTCAAGGATTTTGTTATACGCATAAATCAACTGAGCCTCCACAATCGGGTAGGACTCGTAAAATGGCTCATAGATATGCCCGAACTGCTCTGATTTGTACAATGAATGTGTTTTGACACCTCTCATTTTTGTCGCGCCATTAGCAAAAAGTTCAACCTCTACCCCTTGCTTTCTCAAACCCCCGATCAAACCTTCAATCACCAACTCAATACCACCATAACCCTTGACGGGCAACGGCAACCACGGAGGCGCAACGATAGCGACTCGCAATTTTGACATGATATCTCTTACCTTTCTGTTTCTACCACCGTTTCATTATAGGTAGCCGTTACAGATTACTCCGTAAGGTTTACAATAGAATATATGGGAGAAATCCAACAACGTGGAGAAAGCATTTCGCATCTCAAACTCCTCCCCGGCGAGAGTGTTATTGATATTATCGTCCACGAACCCCGTGAATTTGATCATGCACCGTCTAGTTTGCAACAAATGATGCGCCTGACCGGATCTGCCCATCCGCATGAAATCGGCGAAAACGGACCCAGCGTTGCATCCCTCGCATTTGACGTATCAGTCCAAACATCTGTACCCGAAGGCTATTCGCCATTAGAAGATGCAGAGACTGTCGATGAAGCACCCGACCACCTACGCCTATATGAGGTCTTGTTCGGCCGAGATTCACTCCGTGTCGCAATTGATTTGATATCGAGCTATCCGCAGCTCGCCCGTGTCACAACGCTGCGACTCGCGGAACTACAGGGCACTGTCTATAATCGCGAACGCGAAGAAGAGCCGGGCCGCATTGTCCATGAAGCGCGCGACCAGGAAGACCCAATTGCCCGCGATCTCAGCGAAAGGCTTGGGTGGGGTTGGCCATATTACGGTTCGGTTGATGCAACACCTGAATTTATTCGAACATTGACAGCATACTGTCGTAAAACAGAAGAAAACCAAGGTTTCCTGTCGTGCCCCTACATGGACAAAGATGGTAATGAGCGATCGATGGCATATGCACTGGACCTGGCAGTCGATTGGATTTTGCAGCGACTTAACAGCAACCCAGAAGGACTATTGGAATTCAAATCAGTCCTCGAAAAAGGCATCGAAAACCAAGTGTGGAAAGATTCATGGGATGCATACCATCATAGTGACGGTTCGCTCGCAAATCACGAACACGGCATTGCATCTATCGAAGTCCAAGTAACGACTTACGACGCGCTCCTCGATGCGGCGTTCCTCTACAGGAACGTCCTGGATGATCCACAAAAGGCCGACGACTTGCAACACCACGCCCTGCGATTACGAGAAACAATACTCGATAGATTTTGGACAGATGACAAAGGTGGCTATTTTGTCCTTGGCACCGACCGTGACGAACAGGGAGAATTACGTCAACTGAAAATTCGCACGTCAAATATGGGCCATGTACTCAATTCACGTTTGCTCGAAGGGGATGATCCGGAAATTACAAAGAAACGTGAAGCTGTTGTCAGACAAATATTGTCACCTGCAATGCTCAATGTCAGCGGCATTCGTACACTCGCAAACGACGAAGTACGGTTCCGCGACGGCGCTTATCATAACGGCAGCGTCTGGTTATGGGATACGCATCATATAGCCAAAGGTTTGCGCCGCCACGGTTATATATTGGACGCTGACGACCTCGACGCACGACTACTAGGTGCCGTCGATGCAACAAAAATATTCCCCGAATATGTGCGAGGGGATACTGCTGCCGTACCGTCAGTTAACACTGTCACTATCGTTTTATGGGACTCCGTCAATAACCGCGAAAATAAGGTTGAACAGCCGCCACAAGAAGTGCAGGCGTGGACAGTTGCGGCAATACTAGCTATCAAGAAACGACTGGAGCGGACCTACGCAGTCACGGATGAAATCAGTCGTAATCCTGAACCTTAGCGTCCTCTGCCAGTAGTACTGCGAGCACTCCGTTCGTCCAGCCAAATCCGTCCTGCAATACGTACTCACCGCCACCGCCAAGCTTGGATGGATGCACGACATTATATTTTTCAACCATCTTGCCTTCGGTTTTGTAGACGTCAACACAGGTCTTTACCCAGGCCTGTTTGATTTTGTCGGCCAATTCATAATATCCATATTCACGAAGACCCTGAATCACGACCCAATGAAGTGGTGCCCAGCCATTTGGCGCATCCCATTGCTGACCATTATCAATCAGTGTCGTTACGAGACCGCCCTTTTTCAGGAAATCTTTTTCGATGCGCTGCGCCACTAACTTTGCTTGATGGGGCGTCGCAATTTTCACAAACAGTGGGTAGACACCTGCGAGGGTAATGCGACCAGTTCGTTTGGATCGGCGAAAATCATAATCAACAAAGAACTCTTCATCACTATCCCACATATACTTTGCGATGGCTGCTTTACGCCGCTCGGCAAGTCGACGAAACTTGCGCGCGAGCAACGGCTGAAACATCAATTGATAGGCTTCGGCAATTGTTGATTCCAGGTGATAGAGCAAACAGTTCAAATCAACCGGTACAATATCGGTTGTACGAATTGTGCTGATTTCGTCAGGGTCATCGAACCAGCGACTGCTAAAATCCCAACCGCTTTCCGCGCCAGCACGCAGATCCAAATAAATTTTCTCTAGGTTATCACCGTCATACCCATCGGCTGTCTCAACGTCTTCGCGCAGCGATTCTGGTCGCGGTGTTGATTTATTATCGTAGTACCTCCCTAACATCGAACCGTCGGCCATGCGGACAACACGACGCATCGATGCCGATTCTTCCATCGCACCTAGTGTTCGCCTGCCCTTCATCCAGAATTGATATTCGGTGAGCATATATGGCAGATATTCCAATAAGGTAATCGTGCGATTACCTCGACGCGCAAGCAGTCGCACCATGTGTGAAAAATACGGTGGTTGGCTACGTGACAAATAGTACGTCCTGTTCGCTGTTGGGATGAATCCAAATTTGCGAATCATAAAGCACGCGTTTTTAATCATGTTTTCAATCATGTCCCAACGACCATCCGCCGCAAGACCCAACATAGTGAAATAACTGTCCCAATAGTATTGTTCGGAAAACCGTCCACCCGGGACAATATAAGCATTGGGTAGTGAAATCAATGAACCGCGGTTCAGACGATTACGACGCTCGAGCACGTCCCATAGTTCGACAATGTGCTGTCGGGGCGAATGTTTAGGATTGCTCTTGTAGTGTGGCGATGTGTGTTGAAAAGAATAAAAATGCCGAGCAACAAACTCGTGCAAATTGAAATTCGGGTCTTCTTTTTCGATCAAATATTCTTTTTTGATTTGTTTCATCCGACCACGTGGTATCAGATCAACAAATGTCTTGCCATCATCATAAATTTGATGTTTTTGCACGGCCAAAAATAGCTCACCGAGTGCCTCGTCAGGACTGTCTTTGGATAAAAGCAAAGCTCCCGCGGTATTAACGAGTGCGGCTTTAATCGCATCGTCACGCGGGAACTTCATCGATTTGAGTTTTGAGATTCTTTTCGCCACCATTTGCGAATATTATAGAGGTTCCGTCCTATGCACGCAAATTAATTAATGGTTGGATCTGAGAATATGCGAACCGCATAGAGGCGGCGAACAGATTACAGGCTATGACTTAGCGGCGCGCTTGCGAAGGTTTGGATCAAGCAGACGCTTGCGAAGACGCAGGCTCTTTGGAGTGACTTCGAGGAGTTCATCGTCTTCGATGAAATCAATACATTGTTCGAGACTGAGGTCGGTAAACGGCGTAAGCTGTACGACACCATCACTACTACTTGAGCGCATGTTTGTCAGATGCTTTGCTTTACACACGTTAATTTCCATGTCTTCTTGGCGTCGATTCAGACCGATAATCATTCCAGCGTAAACTTCGACACCTGGACCAACATACAGTTCACCACGCGCTTCGGCAGTTTCGAGAGCATATGGCGTAGTTGTACCGGCTTCGAATGCAATCAGTGCGCCGTTACGTGTACCGGCTAGTTTGGCACCTAGTGGCTGGTAGCCGTGCGGCAAACTGTTCATGATCACCGTACCTTTGGTTGCTGTAAGCAACTGGTTGCGGAGGCCGATCATGGCACGAGTCGTAATAATGTATGTCTGGCGTGCGGCACCTGATGAAGTTGCTTCTTGGTGTGTCAATTCACCGCGGCGGATACCCATTTCTTGGCTGACCGTACCGACGAATTCATTGCCAACTTCAATAACGAGTTCTTCGACTGGTTCCTGAGTGACGCCATCCTTTTCGATAGTGACAACTTGCGGACGACCGACTTCGAATTCGAAGCCTTCACGACGAAGTGTTTCAATCAACACGGAAAGGTGCAGTTCGCCGCGTCCGCTGACGACGAATCCAATACCATCGTCTTCGACACGCAAGGCAACGTTCGTCTCTAGCTCCTGACGCAAACGATCACCGATTTGGCGACTTGTCGTGAATTCACCTTCGCGGCCTTTCATAGGACTCGTGTTCGGACCCAGATACATACTTAGTGTCGGCGCTTCAACTTCGAGCACTGGCAATGCTTCAGGATTTTCTTTGTCAGCAATTGTTTCACCAATGTGCGCGTCAGAAATACCAGTCAGGGCAACAATATCACCCGCACTTGCACCGTCAATTTCTTCGCGCTGTAGTCCACGGTAACCAAATAATTTATCAACCTGTGATGAGATTTGCGTACCATCACGTTTGACCAATGTCACCTGCTGGCGAGGTTTGATCGTGCCACGAGTAATACGACCAATCGCATATTTACCCAGGAAAGAATCGTACTGCAATGATGTAACAAGTAACTGCAATGAACCAGTTGTATCGACATCTGGCGCAGGAATATCCTGAACGATTGCATCAAAAATTGGAGTCAAATCTGCGTGTTCTGATGGATTATCAGGAAGCGTCTTCCAAGCCTTGCCATCACGACCGATCGCAAAGTACGTAGGATAATGAAGCTGCGAATCATCAATAGCAAGTTCCAAGAATAGATCAGCCACTTCGTCTTCGACTTCTTCGACACGGCGAGCTGGTTTATCAATTTTGTTGATGACAACAACCGGTTTCAAACCAAGTTCAAGGGCCTTCGATAGAACGAATTTTGTCTGTGGCATTGGACCTTCTTGAGCGTCAACGATCAATAGTACACCGTCAGCCATGTTGAGCGTACGTTCAACTTCGCCAGAAAAGTCGGCGTGACCCGGGGTGTCAATAATATTAATTTTGTAATCACCATGATAAATAGATGTTTGTTTAGCAGTAATCGTAATGCCACGTTCATGTTCTTGATCGCCACTGTCCATAATGAGTGACTGTGACATTTCTGCCTGGTTTTCACGAAACGTATTCGACTGCTTTAATAGACCATCAAGAATAGTAGTCTTACCATGGTCGACATGGGCGATAATAGCAACGTTGCGAATAAATTTTGGATCTTTCATAAAAATAACGCCCTATTGAGGGCTCCTTCTTGGTCAAAATTATAACAGATATGGTAAAGATAAGCAATCTGCTGTATAATTTGTCATGATAAGCGCGCGTGCTGTAATTGGTAGCCAGGCTAGCTTGAGGTGCTAGTGTTCGCAAGGACGTGGAGGTTCAAGTCCTCTCGCGCGCACCAACGAGACAACCGACCCTAGCGGTCGGTTTTTTCGTTGGTATAGTTGATGGACCTGAATATCCAACCCGGACGTGGAGGTGAGAACTGCCAGTGGCAGTTCGCAAGGCGATGTCACGAATGAAATATGTTCATTCGACTGACTCGCGGGGCCGCGGAACGTGGCCAAGTCCTCTCGCGCGCACCAATTTAAAATCCGGTCCTAGTGACCGGTTTTTAAATTGGTGATTAACCGAAAGTTTATTGTTTTGATTGTTCAATAATTTTATTGATCTCAGCCTGCGTTAACGGCACCCAAGGAGATGCCTCAGCGCTGGATGATGCCGCAGCTGGACTTTCACCACGATTCCACCACTTTGCTTGATATGGTGTGCCCTGGAACAACACGCGCTGATCCGTCTCATATGCTTCATCACCAGACCACTCGGGGTATGTGCCATCCGGCAGTTTCGCCTGTTGAACCGGTTTTTCACCTGGCAAGACCGGTCCAATTAACTCCCATGGTGTCTGCCATCCCTGCAAAACAGGATTGTCTGGAGTGTCGCCCTTCGTCCACCATTTTGCTTGATAGACATTATGGTGCCAAACAACCTTGGTACCTTCCAAATACACACCCGACTCCGACCATACCTGATAGGGGCTTGTCGCCGGGTCATCGTATAGGTCTTTTGCTGAAGGTTTGGATTGAGGCGCCGTTATATTACCTGCAGCTCCGGCAATATTTCCCTCAAAACCATTTCCAAGCGCCGTCATAAATGCGAACTTATTCTGTTTAATGCCGCTGCACGAGTCAGAAACTATTGCGACATCGACATAGTTTGCACCACACTCAACATCACGGTTAGCCGACCACATCGATACACGTCCGACACCGTTATCAAGCGCGAATTGATTGATATGTTTCGCGTCACTAACTCTCAAAACTTGGCCCTTTACATTCGACTGACCAATCATTGGCGTGATACCAATTTTTCTCCATAGTGATTTATCATTTAAATAGACACCGACTTGGTTATATAAAATACCCAGTTGTCTTTGGGTGTTCTTTAAAGATTTGATACTTACATCCGCAATATTTTTATTGTTAAGTTCGCCCTTCGAATAGTTCATTGCCATGACATTCACACCTGCGAGATCGACAGATGCCTTAAGTAACTCTGCGACCGCATCTGTACCATGCTGATTAAGGCCCTGCGCAGTCACCGGCAATGTTAACCATACGGCAAGTGGCTTATGCGCAGCACGTCGTTCGGCTTGGACTTTTGCAATTGCCTTTGCGCGTCGAGCGTTTGTAACTATATCTTTCAAATTATCATTTTCCAGATCGAGATCAATCGTACTTACATCATAGCGATTGATGACACTACGATATGCATTCGCAAGTTTCGCTTCGTCACTACACACAGTTGCTAATTCATCATTATTTAAGCCACCAAATGAGATAGCAATGCTGCCGCCTTGTTGCTCGAGACGAGCAATACGACGGTCTAAGTCGAGCGTATCGGACGCTTCGTCCATAGAGTATGCCGCACCCCACGACGGTGTACAGGCATCTTGATTTGACGCAACAACAAATGACAATATCGCATCCTTTTGCCCCGTAGAGCCAAGTTGCTCAAATCCAAACTGAGGACTGGAGCTCACATCTACATATGGGGCAAACCACGGCTTGTTAGACATAACCAGTGGATCGATTCTCCATTCGCGCCAGCCAAAATAACCTAACACGCTACCGCCAATGACAAGGGTAATCGCGAGCAATACGCGCCATGGTGACAGACGACGTGTTTTTACAGTGGCTGTTCGTTTATTGACGGTCATACTGTTGTTTCCTGTAGTTCTTGGTCATACGCAGTCACCCCGAGTGGCAGATGCTTGTCTGTATCGCCATGATAGAGAACTGCACGCCAATTCAGTGAAAGATCTTGAACGGGTGCTTTTGTCACTGGAGGTTTAATATCGACATACATCCAGTCTGTGGCTCCGCGCCAAAGGTCAACTAGTGCATTGCCGACACCTATATAAGACACAAACGCCCAAATAGCCACAGTTGCGTTGAAAGCTGCAAATGCAGAGTTCGCCCAGTTCTCTGCCATAAAGTCACGCCAGCATGTCAGAAGCGACAAAACAATAATAGCCAACGGTGCCGCAATGTATATAAATGGCGCAACTGTTCGGTTTTTCACCTTTGGCGTTCGTGCAAATGGAATCTTTTTACCAGTTATGGCCTGCTGAATGGATTTCAATACACCAGCCAGGTTCACGGGTAGCAGAATGAGATTGAAACCATAGATACGGAAAATGTCAGAACGTTTATAACCACAATAATGCAAATCACTAGCCATGGCGAGGAAATATGGCAGTGCCGCCATGAGCACCAATGGGCTTAATAGACGACTATCATATGGATATGCTAGAAGGAACAATAGTCCAAAACTTGCCCATGCGATAGATGTCATATAGTTTGTGCGGAGGTATAGTTCAATGTAGGAGATTGGTTCTCGTAAACGTTTGTGTTCACGGTGCCGTTTAAGAAGCTTCGGCATGATTAGCAATCCGCCGTTGGCCCAGCGTCGACGTTGAACAATCAATGATCCAAAATCAGGTGGCGTTGCACTATAGCTTAAACGTTCTGGATAATTGATGAGCTTCCAGCCTTTAAGCGCCAAGTCAATGCTCGATTCAGTATCTTCAATAACCGTCCGGTCCTGGACATATCTTTTTATTTCAAAACCGCCAACCCATTCTTTTTCAACAATTTCATTAAGAGCAGTTTTACGAATAATCGCGTTCGCCCCTACCCAGAATGTTGCGCCGTAGTATGTTTTACCTTGGTGCAGAATATGCTGAAGATCAGTTGTTGCCCCAGCTAATCGTTCAATGCGCGTCATCGCACCACGGAATGATGAATAAGGGGTTTGAACAACAGCGACCTTTTCGTTACCTGGGCGCATTGCGTAGTAAACAAGGCGAAAACAATAATCACGCAACAGCACGGAATCGGCGTCTAGCGTTAGTACGAAGTCACTATCGGGGATAATGACATCAGCCTTGCGTCGAGTGGTAATCGGAACCAGTATTGGACCCTCTGGCGTAGACTGCTGGTAGTACTTTCCGCCCATAAGTCCAATGTATGAATTAATGTTCATCGCCTTGTTTGCTTCGTGTGATAACGATGCAAATCGTTTACGTTCAAATACGTCCATCTCAGTTGTAAATATCCAGACCAATCGACGATAGAGACGCAATGCCCGAACATAAGGCAATGTTACCTTTTCGGTGGCCGAAGCATTTAACGCATCCGCCGTAAGTCGTAGTTCGTCCGCCAATGCACGCAGCACTTGGTCGGCAAAGAATATATCAACGTGATCAACAATCGCTACCTTATCCGCTTGGTTGTCTAACCAGTCAGCAGCCCATATATATTCCTTTGCAAGTTTACGAATTTGTGCAGGCGTCAGTCTTTTGGTGGGCTTGGACTCAAAACTACTCAACGCAAGCAAGGCGTGCTTTTTCGGCACACTGAGTAGCTTTTCGATTTTACGACCAATTGAACGAGTTTTTTCTAAGCGCTCAGCTGTCGCCGCATCAGATGCGTGAGGATTGTCATCCATCAATAGGACGATACGCATTGAAGGATATTCCTGCAGTGCCGCACTAAGCAAAGTTTTATAAATAACATCTGGTTCTTCGTTGTATGAAGGAATCAATGTCGTAATTGAAGGTTGATTGTCTTCAAAAAATTTCTCGAGTTCTGCGCGCGGTGGTCGAACATGTTTGCTAAATCGCTGGAATGCTCCTTGTCGAGCAATAAGATACATTAAAGCCGAGAATGTCAGCAATGTCATGACGAATAGATAACCGGTTGATTCTAGAATGAATCGGTATGTATGAGGGCCCTCATAAAACTGTCGGACAATTGTTGATACGACATAGGCAACCCAGAAGAGAACTGTCACGATGATTGCGATTCTACTCAGCGCGACTTTTCGCACTGACGGATAATCATGAACGATACCAAGGGGCTCGGTATTTTTTTCTGTTCCCCATTGCCGACGAAGCCCATCACTCTTTTTTCGTTTCGTCAGTACACTCCGTAGTTTTTTTATCATAAGCTCGCATATTGTATCACATTGTTTATATATTTGCAAAATGCTTGTGCAAAGATACTTTTTGTATATCTCATGCGCGGTAACAGATGTGGACTATAGATCGACAGAAAGAATTGATGGTTTACGATTCATTAGATCAATGATCATTTCACCAAACAATGAGTTAGCCCACCCAAACCATGGTCGTGAATAATCATCAGGATTATTCACATTGATCGCTTCATGCATAAAGTACGTGCCCGCATGGGTCTCTTTCAGCTCCTTGAGTGACGCGACAATCTCATCGTCATCATCACATGTCATTATTCGCATAATTGTCGCAATCGGCCAGAATCGATTCAGACCAGTATGCGGGCTACCGAGACCTTCGTATTTACCCTGAGCATAGTAAGGGTTGTCTCGGCTAAACATAAAGCGACGTGTATTGCGGTACGTTGGATCATTGGGATCAACGTAGCCAAGATATGGCAGACTTAGTAGGCTAGGCACATTTGGGTCGTCTATTAATTTCTGTGACTCATAGCCATCTGTTTCGTAACGAAATATTTTGCCGTATTTTGGATGCACGGTATAGCCGTGCTTCTTCATTCCCGCATGGATGCTTCGTGCCAATACGCTGGCTTCCCAGGCTAACTCCTGCCGGGTCTCTGCTCTTTTCAGTACCCGTGCAATGCCGTTAAGTGCCACGGTGGCCATCGCATTCGCCGGGATGAGGTACGGCAGCTCTGCTTTGTCATCAGACGGTCGAAACACATTCCGGCTCAGCCCGTCGCCCCTACCTGGTTCGCCATAGCCAAAGTTTGCTTCATACCCAACAACAAACGGTTCACCGTTCGGCATAATCGCCCTGTGAAGATTTGGGAGGTTTTTGGCTGTTACTGGTTTTTGCTCGGATTTAATAACATCATGTACCGTCTGAATTGCATTCAGTACCTCGTCAGTCAGAATTGAATCATCGCCTGTTTCACCATAATAGCCATTCACGAGTCGCAAAAATGCGACGAGACTGTCGAGTTCATATTTGC
>JAUPWL010000047.1 GCA_030916565.1 Patescibacteria group bacterium
TGATCGTTTACTCAATAGTGCGTATTTGCCAAATGAAGTAGCGGGCCTGCATGGGTATCCGGTTGGTATTGATGCCTATACGGCAGCATTTACGGTACCGGATTTCATGTTCTTTATTTTGGTTTCTGGCGCTCTGAGCGTTACGTTCATTCCGGTATTTAACCAACGTTTGGCGAGCGGTAATAAAAAATCAGCGTGGGAACTGTCTACAAGTTTGCTGAACTTCATGGCGATCCTGACGTTGATTACTAGCCTACTTATTATTATTTTTGCCGAGCCTCTTATCCGCTATTTGATCGCACCTGGATTTGATGAATCGACAACTGCACTAGCGGTCAGTATGACACGTGTGATCGCCGTGAATCCGTTTCTGTTTGCTATTGCGACGGTGCTGTCGAGTGTCCAACAAGCGGTTGGTCGGTTTATGTTTTTTGCCATTGCACCTGTACTATACAATATTGGTATTATTATTGGTCTCACTGTTTTTACAGGGGGTATTACAATATTTGGCCAGCAGATATTCGAGGGTGGCATCATGGGAGTCGCGCTGGGTGTAGTACTAGGTTCGGTACTACAGCTCGTCGTCAGTACAGTCGGCCTGATTGGACTCGGGTTTGATTATCGGTTCAAAATTTATTGGAAAAACAAAGGTTTTCGCAAAGTTCTCGGCCTGTTACCGATTCGATCACTGGACCAGGGTATGGATTATCTCGTAGGTATGGTCGAAATCAACTTGGCGTCACGTATGGCCGAAGGCACGGTGCGTATTTATAACCAGGCAGTGACGCTGCACATGGCACCGATTAATTTGATCGGCGTTGCCATTAGCACTGCAGCATTTCCGCGTATGACCGAACGGTTGGGTGAGGGGCGCACGGACCTATTCAAGAGCGAACTGCAGGCTGTGCTACGCGTTATTGTGTGGCTGGCGATGCCGGTAGCAACGATTACTTTTTTCACACGTGGCTATTTGGTGAACTTTATCAAAAACGGTGGTGATGCGCTGATGGCAGGATTGCTAGGTACACTCGCGATTGCGATTCTATTCCGATCAATTTACTTTATTTCTGCCCGTAGCTTTTACGCGCAGCAGGACGCCAGGACGCCGCTATTTATTTCAATTTTCGCCATCGCAGTGAATATTATATTTGCCGTGTGGTTTGTGATGGGGTTGAATTTGGGTCCGTATGGACTGGGTCTCGCGCAATCAACGGTTTCAATACTGGAAGTCATCGTGTTGCTATTCATTATGAACCGTCGTATCAAGGGACTTATCGACAGGACGCTGATTAACGCAGTTGGCCGCATGGCGGGTGCCACGGCTTTGATGTCGATTGTATGTTACACGATGGTGCAGTTGTTCCAGTTACAAAATGCTGACAATAGTTTCCTGGCGACATTTCCAAAGTTTTTTCTGATTGTTGCAGTTAGTATCGGTACCTATTTGTTGCTCAGTCGCGTGTTGCAACTCAAAGAAGCAGATCCGATTCTCACACGGGTGAATAAGGTGTTATTCGCTCGTGCTGGCAGTTCTGAGTAGTGGCAATTGACACTCGGATACTTACTCCTTATACTAGTGTCAAACTGCGGGTTTTACCGCACGAATAACTAACGAGGAGGAAACATGGATATTTCAACCGTCACTGACGTCAAAGAACTAAAGGCACTCGCATACGACACATTGCAGCTTGTTGAAATTCATCAAAACAATCTCCGTATGATTCGTCAGCGTCTGAGTGAAATCGAGCAAGCCGAAGAGCGAGCAAAAGAAGAGAAGAAGAAGTAGTCTTCACGCACACGGTAAAAATACGGCTACCGGCCGTATTTTTGTTTTTCCTGATGATTGCTACTACCTCTGTTTTCTGGTATAGTAACACCAGTTTATGGACCAATCACACATCCGAAATTTCTGTATTATTGCTCATATTGATCACGGCAAGTCGACGCTTGCTGATCGTTTGATGGAAGTGACTGGTACAGTATCGCAACGTGACATGAAATCGCAGCTGCTCGATAGCATGGAATTAGAGCGCGAAAAGGGCATCACAATCAAATTGGCACCAGTTCGCATGACCTACAAAGACTGCGAACTTAACCTGATCGACACGCCTGGGCATGTTGATTTTAGTTATGAGGTTTCACGTAGTCTAGAAGCCTGTGAAGGTGCTGTATTGGTTGTTGATGCTAGCCAGGGTATTCAGGCGCAGACGCTTGCCAATGTGTATTTGGCGCTTGCGGCCGACCTGACAATTATCCCTGTATTGAACAAGATTGATTTGCCGGCGGCGGACGTACCACGCGTCAGCGCAGAAATTATTAATCTGCTCGGTTGTGATGAATCCGATATTTTGAAAATTAGTGCCAAAACGGGCGAGGGTGTACCGGAAGTGCTGGATGCGATTGTCGAAAAGATTGCGCCACCGATGGGCGATGCGAATCAACCGACTAGGTCACTGATTTTTGATAGCTATTACGATGATTACCGTGGCGTTATTTTGTATACGCGAACTGTCGATGGTTCGATCAAAAAAGGTGACACGATTGAGATGCTCGCGACCGGCGCAAACGGTCTGGCGCTCGAAGTTGGCTCACTGAGTCCGGTGATGAAACCAGGTGAGGCCATCGGTACTGGTGAGATTGGCTATATCGTGACCAATCTCAAAACGACACGTGACGCACGCGTAGGTGATACGGTAACGGTCAAACGTTCTCGAGCTGTCGATCCACTGCCCGGATATCTGGACGTCAAACCGTTTGTGTATGCGGGATTCTTCCCTGTTAGTAACGAGGACTACAACGATCTCAAGGACGCTGTCGAGAAATTATCACTCAGCGATAGTGCGCTGCAATTCGAACCAGAGAATTCACCAGTCCTCGGATTTGGTGTACGTATTGGATTCCTCGGTTTGTTACACATGGACATTGTTCGTGAACGTTTGGAACGTGAATATGACCTGGATCTGGTCGTGACGAATCCGTCTACTGATTACCAGGTAGTGCTGAATAATGGCGAAGAATTGGACATCAAATCAGCCAGTGATTTACCTGATGTCAGCAAGGTCAAAGAAATCCGCGAGCCATGGATTAACGGTGAAATTGTTGTTCCACAGGACTACATCGGCGCTGTCATCCAGCTGATTGTGAACAAACGTGGTCGACAAAAAAACCTCAGCTATATTGACGAACGTGCGCTGATTAGTTTTGAAGCACCACTGGCAAACCTCCTGACGGATTTTTACGATCAGCTAAAATCCGTGACCAGCGGCTACGGCAGTTTTAACTACGAACTGAGCGAATATCGCGTCGAAGATTTGGTGCGCGTTGATTTTTATGTTGCCGGTGAAATCGTTGATTCACTCAGCATCATGGTGCACCGATCCGAGGCTGACGCCATTGGACGAACGGTGGTCAAAAAGTTGAAAGATGTTATCCCACGCCAGAATTTCCAGGTGTCATTACAGGCGGCAATCGGCGGACGTTTCATCGCCCGCGAAGATTTGAGTGCGTACCGCAAAGACGTAACAACCGGACTGTACGGTGGTGACGTGTCGCGTAAAAAGAAGGTTCTCGCCAAACAGGCAAAGGGCAAAAAACGTATGAAGCGATTCGGCAAAGTCGACATCCCATCCGAAGCATTTACCGTAATGCTAAAACGCGATTAATAGAGCATTTATTTGCGATATTGCAACTGGGGTCAGTATCTGTTGCATGTTTACCACAAGTGTAATAGACTGAATATACAAGGCAACTGGGTAAATATAAGGGGTGTCGTCCGTTCGTGTCGATTAATGAGCTACTAGCGTCTGTAGGCCATAAAGAAATGGATCGCAAGGACTTCTTGAAGATTGGTGTGTTTGCTATGGCGAGCATTGCTGGTATCAAGAGTATTATTAACCTGCTTGCTGGTGCTGAGCTGCAGCCAGACCTCACTGTTATCAGAAAATCAGAAAGCACCAATCAGGGGGGCGGCTTTAACACGGGAAGATATAACAGGTAGGTGAAATGGTAGAACAACGCTTACCTGCTATCGACGGCGATGAGGGACATTGGGGAGAAATTCTCAATCAGTTTCTTGCTAAGGAACATTACAATACCGGTTTGGACAACGCCGCTAACGGTGGTCACAAAACCGTCACGATTCAACCAGGTACTACAGCTGCTGGTACGGCACCGCTCAAATTCACGTCCGGTACGCTCTTGACTACACCAGAAGCAGGTGCGATTGAGTTCAATAGCGATACGCTCTATTTTACGCAAACTACATCAACCACCCGCAAAAAGATCGCCGCCTATGACGATACATCTGGTGCTACAGGTGATATCTACTACCGAAATTCATCTGGATACTTTACGCGGCTTGGTATCGGTGGTTCTGGTAATGTGCTCACTGTATCTGGTGGTATTCCGTCGTGGGCTGCAACGTCAACGCTAGGTAGTTCTACTCCAACAGCCTCAACTCTGGCAGCATGGGACGCCAACAAAAATTTGAGTGCCAATAGCTTTTTGCAAGGTTTTACAACAACGGCAACAGCAGGAGGCACAACAACCCTCACTGTTGCAAGTACACAGATCCAAGCATTTACGGGAACGCTCGCACAAACAGTCGTGCTTCCTAGTACGTCAATTGTTGCTGGTGCGCAATACCGTATTGTCAACAACAGTACTGGTGCGGTCACCGTTCAATCTTCTGGGTTAAATACGATCGTGGTGCTTTCTGGTAATACAAGTGGTCTGTTTACGGCGCTTGTCGCAACACCTACGACAGCTGCCAACTGGGATGGTCAGTATTTTGGTAGCATTGTTGCTAATGGAAAGTCGTTGACAGTTAATAATTCTTTGACTTTTGCAGGTACTGATAGTACCACGATGACTTTTCCGGGTGCGTCAGATACGGTAGTCACTCTTGCTGCAGCTCAGACTCTCACCAATAAAACCATCTCCGCCTCAAGCAATACCATCTCAAATATCGCTGTTTCCAATCTCGCTGCTAGTGCTGTCGTTACGGCGGCCGAAACCATAGCCGCCAACAACAACGACACGACAATTCCTACGTCCGCTGCGGTAAAGAGCTACGTTGATAGCACAGGAGGTGGTGACGCATCGACCAACACTGCAACATCTGTCGATAGCGAAGTTGCTCTTTTTTCAAGTACGACCGGTAAGCTGCTGAAGCGAGCCACCGGTAGTGGCATTGCCAAGTTGACCTCTGGCGTACTGAGTGTCGTGACGGCACCGAGTGGTGCGATTGTAGGTGATACGGACACGCAAACATTGACCAATAAGACTCTTACTAATCCGACAATTAGCCTTAGTAGCCCAGGCTCTATCACGGTACCTGACGCAAATCTTGTAAATCAGAACTTTGCTATTGCGAGTAACGTAGGTGCATACCCAGCTTATAACGCTTTTTCTAAATATCTTTGGCATGATTTACTGAGGTTCGGTCGTTGGTCTGGAAGCCCCACCTATGAGACGTACAATGGTAGTGTCTGGGGTGGTGCTACGAATCCTTCGGAGGTTTTTAGTGGCAAGGAGGCGACAGGATATACTCTGGCCGATGGCACAACGACAACGGCAATCAGGTGGACATGGCACACTGGCAATCTCTCATACAGCTATCTACGATGGTGGGTTATTGGGTTTGGGTATACCAACCCCGCAGCTGTCAATGACGTTCTGGTGGAATCATCGACAGACGGCGTGGCGTGGACAACTCGCCATACTTCCACGACAACTGCAAACGCTACGCCCGCTTGGTTTGCAGCCTCTGATCACGGCGCTGCTTCTTATCTGCGCCTGACTATTACTACGACAAATGCACAACCAATCTATATCAGTTCAATCAAGGGTCTCTCGGCGCGATGGGCCAATCAAGGCGGGGGTGTTGAATATGAATTTCCTTACGAGTGGGACAAAGACCGCAAAATTACTATCGGAGGCAGTGGAGCGCGGACGGACGGTGTGCTCAATGTCGGCGGCACCTCTGCTACGACAGCTGCTGAAGGCATTTATTTTGGCAACGATACCAACCTATACCGCAGCGCGGCAAATACTCTCAAGACAGACGACAATCTGGCCATCGGAACATCCACTCAGACTGCTACGGCCACTCCTGCCAACATTAACCTAGGGGGTACCTATGGCAACAATACCGTTGGAACACAGGGCAACCTCAAGTTGCGACTATATGACAACGGAAGCGGCAGTAATCATATTGGTCTAGGTATATCGGTTGCCAAGTTGGAATATCAGGTACCTAACGGCTCGGGCCACCATTTTTACGTCAATGGCGTAGAGCGGCTCAAAATCACCAACTCTCTAGTGCAAATTGCTGGTGTCGACGTAGTCACGACTACTGATACTCAAACCCTGACTAACAAAACCATCAGCGGCTCGTCGAATACTCTGAGCAATATCCCGCAGGCTGCTATTACTAATTTGACTACTGACTTGTCTGCCGCCACCGCGAATATTGAGCTTGTTGCCAGGTCGTCAAACCTTATACCTGACCCCAACTTTGAAGATACGACAGTCACTCGATTTGGATATGCAGGGGTTGTGCCAACATATACCAGCGCCGATGCATTCCAGGGTACTTACTCTCTGACATGGACAGCAACTAGTAGTACATGGCAAGGGCCGTACCTTTCGCCTGTTCAGTCCGGCAAGAAACGATTTGTCTGTAGGCCTGGTGACGCATTTCGAGTTCGGGTGAAGATCAAACCAGACGTATCAAACAACATGACCGTCGGTTATGTACGAATCTTTATGCGGTTTTGGACAACCGCAAGTAGTGGCACCTATACGGATCGCGCTGCCGGAACTTATATGATAAACAACACCAGCATGGCCGCCGGCTGGCAAGATATGGACTGCTTTGGCATCTGCCCAGATGACAAGGGAGCGCTAGAAGTATTTGTTATTAATGACCCTGCAACGACTAATGGCAATATTTATTATTTTGATTGCGCAAGTGTTGAGCGGATTAGCTACGGGCAAGATGTAGTCGACGCGGCAGTGCAGGCAATCGCTGGCGGGTCAACTACTGGATATAGCATCGCTAACTTGAAAACAAACATGCAGTCTCTAGTGACTCTAACAGGCACTCAGACACTGACTAATAAGACCCTGACTAGCCCAAAAATCGGCACTTCAATATTTGACACAAATGGCGCCAAGTTGCTCGACATCGCCGCCGCAGCCAGCCAGATACGAACATTGATCTGCAGTTTAACCCCAAGGGTAGCGGTGCTTTGGTTTTCTATGTTACTACTGGACAGCATGCCAAAATAAGGGCAGACGGCACCGATGTCAATCACAACCTAAACCTTATCCCTAAAGGAACGGGTACCGTACAGGCTAACGGTGTCCCGGTTGTCACCACCACCGGGGCGCAAGACCTCACCAATAAAACTTTGACCAGTCCGACGATTACTTCACCGACCGGAAATATCGTTACGTCCATCGACGGTGCCAGCGGCGCGATCACCGGAGTGGCTCGGCGGGTGGCGACCACTTCTTACACCGGGGCAGTGACTAACCAGTGGGCGAAAGTTTTGACATGGACTGCCTCCACTGCTTATTACTCACAGTCGATACTTATGGGTTTCGTAGCCACTCCAGGCGTGGCTTTAACGGCAACCGTTCTAGTTCAGTTCACCAATAACGCCGCCGGAGTAAATCCAACCGGCAACGTTTACATGACCAGTCTTGGCAGTGATCCAGGCAGGATTGACGCCAATGCGTTCAAACTTGTTGGGGGCGCTTACGGTGAGCCGATTGAATTATGGGTTAAGCAAAAATCGTACACAGCCTTGGCTGTTTTCGAGATTGCCCGTTACAACAATGGCGGCACGCTAACTTACCTGACGAACGACCCGCTTCAAGGAACTGAGCCTGTCGGTTCAGTAATCAATGTGTCAACTAACGGTGTTGTGGCCGGTGATGTGCCAGTCGTCACCACCACGGGCACGCAGACGTTGACGAATAAGACGTTGACTTCGCCGCGTGTAAATCAGATTCTGGACACCAACGGTGCTATCGCACTGGATTTTTCAGGAACGCCCAGCGCGGCAAACTATCTTTGGGCAGCAAATGCGGTTGCCGCTGACTTTCCCAAACTCCGCGCCCTTGGGTCG
Organism: Patescibacteria group bacterium; assembly: GCA_030916565.1. Classification (GTDB taxonomy): domain Bacteria; phylum Patescibacteriota; class Saccharimonadia; order Saccharimonadales; family Saccharimonadaceae; genus UBA2112. The sequence continues at coordinate 8,139 of JAUPWL010000047.1, forward strand.
GCCACAGACGTGTCTCTTGGATTCAGGCCCAAGGGCGCTGGAACATTCAGGTTCCAGGCACCTGCCGGTGAAGAAGCACTTCAGATCGTACCTATTGCGTCTGCGGTGAACTATTTCCGATTTGATAGTTCTGCTACAGGTAGTCCTTTGCCGATATGGGCCGGGGGCACCGACACGAACATTAGCATCAATCTGCGCCCCAAAGGCACCGGAACTGTCCAACAGAACGGTGTCCCGGTTGTCACCATCAGTGGCACCCAGACGCTCACCAACAAAACAATCAACGCTTCAAACAACACTATATCCAACCTCGATACAGCCGACTTCGCGGCAAACGCTATAGTCACCAAATCAGAAGGTATTTCAAGCAACGACAACGATACGACATTGCCGACCTCGGCAGCAGTGAAGAGTTATGTAGATAAAGGCGGGATAGTCTATGCAACGACAAACACAGCAGGCACGTATAACGGCCAATACACACCGATTCTTCAAGTTGACATAACTGCCCAGTATACGACAGGGCGGTTCTTGGCTAGGGTTTTGACTAGCGGCGCACCGCCACCAGAATATGTCGACATCGATCTGTATATTGATCAATATGACGTACTTGGAGGTAGTGACCCTACTATTACACTGAAAGTAAAGAACGCTACAGCCAGTACTGTAGACGAAGATCAGTTCATCGCAGTACTTACGACCCATACTGGCAGTCAATCGACAGTAACTTTGTATGTCAAGATCGACGACATGTGGAAGGTTTGGCTGGTGCAGCCAAAGTTTAACGAATTCAGTGCCGGAGCTGGTACCTATACATGGCTCTCTAATCAATCGTACGTAGCATCTCTGCCAGGGGGTTCGCAATCTGTAGGTGTTGCAGGTGAAGTGGTTATCAATGACGATAAGTTTATCTTGCAGGATAGCTCTGACAAAACTAAAAAGCTCAAGTTTGAATTGAGTAGTATATCCGCCTCTACTACTCGTACTCTGACTGTGCCAGACGCTAGCGGTACGATAGCTCTCACGTCAGATATTGCAGCTGCTGGCGGTATGCTTGCCCCTGCTCAAGGCATGACCCTTGGTTCGGAAACCTTCACTATCAGCTCTGGTACGGTCACGCAAATCTCAGGTACCACCATCAATGGCTACACGCCAGCCATTGGCGACCGTATCCTCGTTGCCAACGCTCCTGCAACC
>JAUPWL010000048.1 GCA_030916565.1 Patescibacteria group bacterium
TCAGAATTTGGCGGCAGTATCAGCAACCGCTCGCCCGCTTCGGCTAGGCCCAAACGCCGCTTTGCTTCCAATGATTGATACTCACGACTCTTATAATAACGCTGTTCAAACTGCAAATTCTCTGTCTGCAACTGCAGCAATTGTTGTTGTCGCCGTTTGTCATCAACTTGTCGCTGCAGTGCATAATTACGCTGTACCGCCTGCACAGATGACCATGCCCAACTAAATGCAATGAATAGTGCAATAGCCAGCACGATATTATTCATAGTTAGATATTCGTGACGGGCGAGATAAACGATTCGATGTAACTGTCTGTTTTGCATTGTTTTCCCTATTATAGCCTAAGAACTAATTGACATCTATTTGTCGAGAATAAATTTCCAGCAGCTATTAGATTTGATAGTTCGTTTTGTCGCGACAAGGCGTACCTATCGGTACGTTGCGAAGCGAAAAACGGCTATCAAGTAGTAGACCTGGTAATTTAGATTGGCAAGATAGATGATAATTAGTTCTAAAGTGATAAAATGGACAAAGCTGGGGGCGTAGCTCATCGGTTAGAGCAGGCGGCTCATAACCACTTGGTAGTAGGTTCGATTCCTACCGCCCCCACCAGAATTAATTCCACCATGTCACAAGCTAGCCGCTATGATTTCATTTTTTATCCGTGCTACATGCACGGATTTTTTATTATGCATAGATATTATTCGTATAAAGATTATGCTATATTACAGATATAGTTAGGTCATGCTAGGCATAGGTAACCGTAAGGACATATGGGTGATAAGGTGGAAGCAATAAAAAAACCGAACGGCGCTGATGGGTTTACTGTCATCGAAATAATAGTGACCATTATTATTTTTATTATTTTTATCGGCGGAGCCTTTCAAACCTATGTCGTCCTTGAATCGCAACGTGTATACACATTACGTCAAACTATCGCCAGTGATATCGCCTACACCAACCTAAGGAAATTTAGCACGCGGCCAACTATCGCAACATGCAGCAGCTCGATCAACCTAGCAACGAGTACCTATAATTTCACACCCGAAACAACGACAACGAACAATACACTCGCTGTATTAGGCACACCTGTCACGCAGACCGTTGTTGGATATCCTGTCGATGGCTGCAGTGGTAGTAATTTTGTATCAACAACGTTAAAAATAGTATCAACAGTAACCTATAGCACAGGATCGGCAAGTCATGCGACATTTGTTCAATAAACATAGCAACGGTTTTACCATTCCCGAACTGATCGTTACTATTACCGTACTGACACTGTTGACCCCTGCTGTTATTTTTGGTCTGGGTAATTTTTACCAGGATAATATAACGTCACTCGCCAAAACAACTCAGGATACCGACACGAGAAGTGCGCTAAATACGATTTCGAACGATTTACGGACGACAACTGGTTTTCGCGCATCACTGAACGTCGCAAGTGTCACACCCCTAGGTAGTAACAATAATGCTACTGGCAACAACAACTGGTCATATTGCGGCATCGGTACAACAAGTACAACGTGCGATGGCGTCACGACGAATAATTATGCAACGAATCGGGTACTCATCGCCTATACGTTTGCAACCGATGGACCTGTCAGCAATAATCAACGCATGCCGGTATTTATTAACAGCGGTGGATCATTCAATCTAGCGACAGTCACACCGGCAACCGTTGCCTACATATACTATGTCGCGCCAGACCCTTCGAACGCATCACAAAATAATTTATACCGTCGAACGATTGTCGACGTCAATCAAACAACTAATGTGTTCCGGAATATTAGCCCCGCGACAGGCCTGTGGCCATGCAGTACATCTAATCCTACGAATATTAGCTGTGTGACACCGTATCAAAAGACGACTTGCGCCAGTAGTACCGTCAGCTCCTATACATCTGTATGCGGCGCAAGTGACGCCGTACTGCTGTACAATATCAAATCATTTTGGGTTGACTATTATGACGTGACAAATCAGCCAATCGCAAACTATTACACAAACAATTCCACAAATGCAGCAACAGCCGCAACAGACATTCAAAACACTGCCGAATCTATCCAGGTGACAATGACGAAAATTTATACCGGTTCTCAATCAAAAACCAGCACTGCAGCCATTCGTATCATGGCACAGTAATCGTGTATAATGCTAGTGCTTGTACTATGAAATTAAATAAACTAACGATAGCAATAAAAAAACGTGTGTCCGGTCGACAAAAACACCTCATAGCACATGGCTATCTGCTTCCTGTTGTCATATCGTTGGGACTCGCGATTAGTCTCGTCAGTATATTTTCACTTAAACAAATTGCGACGAATAGTCTCATGGCCAACCAGGAGACATTTAAACAATTTGCCGATGACGCAGCTCGCGCAGGTATCTCTGCGGCACTGGCATGCATCAAGTCTCAAGGATCAGTGACCTGGACATCGCCGCTAGTACCCAATTCCGACTGCAACGGCGGCACAAATGGCAGCACAAAATCGGCCTACGTAAACAATGACACGACCAACAAAATCACCACGTCCTATAGCGTTGCTGTCCCCGCAGCGCCGACGAACGGCGTGACTACCGTCACCTCAACCGGTACTGTCACAACCAGCGGCATCACCATACAGTCGAGAACTTTGCGCAGTCTTGTTCAAGGAACGGTTGCGGCCGATCAAGTTGTTGCTACAGTTCCTGTCGGATCATTGCCGAAGAATATGATAGTCTCGCCCGATGGGTCAAAAGTATACATAGCAAATCAAAACTCAAACAATATATCAGTAATCAATTCGAGCAGTAACTCCGTTTCCGCAACGATTACCCTGTCTGCAGGTACAAAGCCTCGAGGATTCGATATGTCATCCGACGGTACGAGATTATATGCCTCTGACTTTTCATCAAATGGCAGATTAACAACGATCAATACCACCAATAACTCAGTGCTCAATGTTGCGAATTTGGGAGCAACGAGATTTCCGATTGGAGTGGTCGTAACACCGGACGATTCCAAAGCACTAACCATCAACAATTCTGGTTCTGATGTATCAATTTTGAATACGAGTACATTTGCAGTCACCAACCCCGGAACTGGTTATCAAAACGGTGACATCGTGGTCATGCCCGACAACTCTCGAGCCTTCGTGTCTGTGTATGGCAATACGGCTCAAGGCAATAAAGTACACGTCATCAACCTAGCAAACAATTCAATTATCACGAAAGTAACTGTTGGTAGCGCACCGGGTGACATGGTGCTGTCACCGGACGCATCAACGTTATATGTCGCCAACCAAAGCGGCGGCACGGTTTCGGCGATTAATACGACGACCTATGCGGTATCCACAATTACACTTTTTGGCGCCTCTCCAATCAAAATGGTGCTGACACCGGATGGGAAAAAACTATACGTGACCAACAGTGGCTGTAGCTGTGTCAACGTTATCGATACAGTCTCGAGGACCGATATCAGTAATATTTCGAACGGAAGTATGGCATTTGACATAGCCGTCACACCAGACGGATCAAAAGTGTATGTGGCAAACTATTTACTGAATACAGTTTCTGTCATAAAGACCAGTAACAACACCATTACAAAAAACGTTAGCGTAGGATCGGCTCCATATTATATGGCAATCACGCCCGACGGCTCTAAATTGTACGTTTCAAATTCCGGAACAAATAACGTCAGCGTCATCGACACCGGCGCTTCTACATCTGGTATCAGCGGTAGAAGTTTTTAGACGACACGTCGCCCGCAAGTAACTTGTGTAAAATTACATTTCATTGTATGCTACTACGATATATAATTTTACGGTCTTATGATGACTACCAATACTCACCACAACATCATCAATATTCGCCTCATTATGACACTAGGCGTACTCATGATGGCCGTTATTATCTGCAGTTTTTTATCGACAGATTTAAAAAGCACAACTAGCGCAGCTGCATCTCATAAAGACAGTGTGAAGCCTCATACACCACTGAAGCACGTACGATCAACACAGAAACCAAAACCGATTGCGGCAAAACAACATAATGATCCATCACACCCGCAGAGGACTACAGCGGCCCCAGATGTCCACATACCAACGCTCGAGGATGGTTTAGCGCCCGTTGTTACATCACTTCCGACCAAACAACCAGTTGTATTCCTCACAATTGACGACGGCGCCCACAAGACACCAGATGAATTACAGACGATGAATGATAATCACCTTGTCGCTAGCATCTTTCTCGCCCGTTTGTTTATCGCTGATAACCCTCTGTTCTTTGCCGATTTTACCAAATACGGCAGTTTGATCGAGAATCATTCGCTCAACCATTACATCCGTCCTGCCGAAATCGAATCGTACGAATTGCAAAAGCAAGAAATATGCGGCATGGCCGACTACGAACAGCAGACATATGGTCGACGACCAATATTCTTTCGCCCACCCGGCGGTGCCTACAGTGTCGCAATGCAACGCGCAGCTGCCGACTGTGGCATGAAAGCCATCGTGACCTGGATCGCCAAAGCCAATGGTGGATCAATGCAGTACCAAATCGGTGACCATTTGCGACCTGGAGATATTGTACTCATGCATTTTCGACCAGAGTTTCAGCAAGACATGCGAGCATTCTTGGACGCCATGAACAGCCAAAACCTGCATACAGAACTGCTTGAAAATTGGATGCCGCCCGCTAAATAATAGTCACGCTTGTATGTCGTCCGCACACTGATATACTGGTCACAATACATCATCCAACCAGGGGGAATACTATGTTTAAAGAAGTCATCTACTACGAAAATCACGAACCACACAACCAGCAATTAGTACAGCGCGCCCGAGAGGCACTCCTCGCAAAAATCGCAACCGCCCACACTATCAGTTATCTTGAACTCGTCTGCCTACCACTCGACGACAACACTCGCGTACCATATGACATCACCGACACTGCTCTTGCCCATCTTGTTGATAACGGGTTAGTAGTAAAATCACATGAACCAACCGACGAAGGTAGCACGCTTATTACCTACGAACTTCACGCTTCAACCACCATTCAATAGTTGACTGAATACTATAAAGACCCGGCGTCTGTCTCGGGGTTATTTCTACGCACCTTTACGCTTCTTTTGTTTCCTCTTTCGGCTTTTCTTGTGTGAGTGGAGTTGCCAGGCTCACGTCAGCGCCACGAGCAGCCAGTTTCGCGATTTCATGTACAAGCTGTTTATCGATCACTCTTTCGACGCGGTGTGCCTCGCCTATATCACGGAGCCTATTTTCAGCCTCAGCGGCCTCATAGAGGACGGCAAACAGTTCAGGGGGCATCTGCTGCACTGCAGGTGGTAGTACCTCATTCATATAGATACAAATTATACGACAGTTTGTCTCTAATAAAAAATTCCGCGGGGCGATTTGCGCATCCCCGCGAAATTTAGTTGGCACCTGTTTGTTTGATAGAATTTTAGCATTTATAATGCTCATGCTGCAACCCTATTCGGCAGGCATTATTCACAACAACAAACCGCCCCCTGAGGAGCGGTTTGAGATTTTATACCGTTAGGTATTATTTCTTTTTAGAGATAGTTAGGAAACCGTTACGTGGGTTTTCCTTAACAACACGATCTTCTGGAAGATCTGTTGGCTCACCCTTTTCGTTCTTCTCTACCTTCGCGAAGAAGAAAATAGTTTGTGGTTTGCCACCGCGCAAGGTAACTGTTGTCTTGTGCAGATAGTATGTCACGCCTTTTGAATTGGTGTGCTTGTAAGCCATTGGTCTTATACCTCCTTAAGTGCTATACAACGGATAGATTACCGTGTTGGAGTATCACTTGTCAACAGTTCTTGCTATCTGTTGGACCATTTCAACATCATTCTGAGGACCAAAAGGCCGATCAGTCGAGCAATAATCATAACCAAAATCAATAAACAGATGACAACGGAAAAGCCTGCAAAGTCCGATGTCCAGATAGGCGAGACATAGCTATAGCGATATACATCCGTACCGAGACCCTTGGCGGTCGTCTCCTGGTCGCTAGCCGGTGCGTACTGGGATAAATAGTCCACCGTACACTGTAAATACGCTTGTGAATAGTGGGTGAATTTTGGTGCGCAAACATCTTGTGCCTTGCGGTAGATGTTGCCGTTTGGATTCGTCATTCCACCCGGCGATGTTTGTGATTTTTCAAAATCTCGAGCATATTGATGCTCCAGATAGATAGCCCCCATGTCCGCGTTCATATGAGATGTCACATAGCGTTGTAAATCATACAGCCTAGCCTGAATTGCAACACTGTCACCCGCCTCATCAGCCTTCATCACGGCATCGCGCCGTTGGGTCATACCTATGTTATTCAGACGCAAAAATGTGGCTGCAATAAACCCAAATAGCACCAACAAAACGACCAGTTGCCAGGTCTTAATATACTGGAGTCGTCGAACGCCGTGCTTGAGTTCTCGTCTGTCTGCCACCCTTTTGCCTTTCGCTGCTAACAGTATACCACGAGCATTGTCAGCAAAATATCATCGATACATTTTGAATCGCGCCGTCATCGTTAGCAACACATATACTGCGGCGATAATAAAGAACATTTGGAAAGCGTCTACCGGTGCTGGATTGGCGATAATGAGCCACGCAAAAATAAGTGATGCCATACACGCACCAAGATTAGCAGCGATCGATACAAACATCAGATAAACAATTCGATGCCCCTCGGCACGATCGGCTGTATCGAAGATACCGCGCATATAGGCCATCGTGTAGCCAGTTGTCGCCACTTCATTTGTGATATTTGCTGCCGCAACCCCTACGGGCGCTGCCACAAATGCACGGAACATATGGGTTGCAGCATTCGCAACAGTCGCAATATTCAACAAATCACCACCTTGGCGCCGGTCAATGATACGACCGAACGCATATGCCGAGAAGAACGACGTAACGATCGTGATTGATGCAAAGGCACCAACCATGAAACCCGTTGTCAACGTTACCAATTCCCGCGCCGGCCTGATGTTCGGCCTGCTGCTGGTCGCCAG
>JAUPWL010000009.1 GCA_030916565.1 Patescibacteria group bacterium
CAACGACATCTTGTATAGATTTAATTGTCTCGTCCGAGATATTACCGCTACCGTTGCGTAGTTGTAGCTGCGTATAGGCAATAGTTTTATCGGCAGACAATTCAGATGGATTCACCGTATAATCTACCGCGCCCGAAACGTCACCAATCAGGCTCAGCTCCTTTGTGCTATTTGTCACTACTTCTTTATAGTCATCGATTGTTTTACCCTCAGGTGCTGCAAAAACGACGCGCGCCGAACCACGTCCAGCCTCCGGAAAAAATGCAGACATACGATCAAGCGCTTTCTGCGCATCGGTACCAGGAATAGAAATGGCCGACGATGTCGGCTTTATTAATTGCGATGCTGTGAATCCGAGAATGATTAATGTGACTGCCCAAAACAGAATTACCCGCAACGGATGATCATAGGCAGCAAGGCCCAATCGATGAAGTTTATTTCCCATTGCTACCTAGTATACGTGTTCCGTGCCAGCGAAGGCAATCACATTCCCCGGCTCATCATAAAATGCGTGATAGCGGCCGCAAGTGCATCTGCACAGTCGTCGGGTTTTGGAGCTTCTGCCAAAGCAAGTTGTATGCGGACCATCTCCTGCACCTGCTTTTTATCGGCTTTACCATATCCAGTCAACGACTGTTTGATTTGTTGGGGTGTATATTCAGCAATTGGTAATTTCGCTTTGCGACCTGTTAACATCGCAACGCCTCTCGCCTGCGCCACGCTTATGGCCGTTGTGACATTGCGTGAGAAAAACAGCTTTTCAATCGCCATAACGTTCGGTTTTGTTTCTGCAATAATTTCTGTCAGCCCATCAAAGATTTCTTCGAGACGTTCATCGATTGGTGTATGTGCCGGGGTTGTAATGACACCAGCCGTGACTAACTTGGTTTTATTACCGACAATGTCGATCACACCGAACCCTAAAATACCCGTTCCTGGATCGATCCCAATAATTCTCATGTCACTATTGTACTCTAATAACCGCTAAACAAATCGGTGTGCACTTTTGTCGCACCAGCACCTATGGCAGCGGCCTTGACCGCCTTTACCATAGAGGGAGGACCTGACACATAGACGTGCGCACCGGTAGGTAAGTGGCGCTTGATAATCTCTTCGTTGACTCTTCCCGATTCATGTATCCAGGACTTTTCTGGTAACGTCGCAGCCGACGGACACGCGACAACAACATCGACATCATACTGTCGCAGTTGGTCAACAAACATCATATCGCTCACGTCATTGACTGCATAAATCAATTTCAGTCGCCGACCATTTGCCGACATCAAAAAACTAATAAATGGCGTAATACCCACTCCTCCTGCAACGAACAATATTGGTACGGCAGGGTCGTCAGGCAAAACAAAATCGCCTGCTACTCGAACGGCATGTACCGTTTGTCCAGATTTCATCGCAAGGAGCGCATGTTTAAAACTACTGGCTTTTTCTGGGACTCGCATCGCGAGAGACAGTTGCTCCTCACCAGGACGTCCAATGATACTAAAAACGCGTCGAATACCCCTGCTGTCTGCGTGCGCATGCGGCAATGATAACTCTAAATACTGTCCCGGCTGAAACTGCAGCGGCGCCGTATCAAAGACAAATTCATAACTATCGTTACCCTGCTTTTTATGTGTCACGAATCGCAACGTTATACCACGACGTATCCCATACCAAAAGCTGAGGCCATTGCCGATAACCAGCGCTAATGCTGGAGTCATCGATAAGCTGCCATAATGCAAATCGGTCGTTACTAGTACGCCAACTACCGCAGCAACAATCATTTGCTGCTGGCGTCGCGGTGCGAGTGTCAACGGTTCGCTCAACATAATACCGGCAAAGAAAAACAACGGCCACGAAGTCATCGACTCGATAATCACCGCCGGCGACAGTGACCCACGCAACATTGTTTGTACAAATATCAGCGTCAAAGCGACCGCCAAAAATAGTAGCGCTATCTGAATCTTTTCAATTTTGTATAGCACTAATAGTGACACAAGAATGGTCACCGGTATGAGTGCAGGTGTCGCAATCCACCAGGTTGCATAGGCGACGCCACTAACGGCAGCAATCACAATTGCAACAGCGGCAGGGTTAAATATGTGTTTACCACGAAAGACAAGAATATATTTCGAAGCATTAGCAAACACCGCAACCAATATCAAATCAATGTATCCCATGACATTGTGTGGCGGCATAAATAATAGCGCGAGAATCAGTCCAGTAATGATAGCTGATTCTGCATATGGACGAACACCAAATAGCCAACCGAATAATTTGTTGCTTGCATATGATGCAACAACGATCAATACAGTACTCAGTAAAAAGGCGGTCGGAGAATATGATAAATATCCGCTCAACATCAGGCCGAGTGCCGAAAGACCAATAGCGAGTAGCCCATAAATAACGAGTCGATACATTGTCACTTTGCCGAGCAACGCATCGGTCCAAATTTGTAATTCTTTCATATGAATAATTCTCCCACAAAATTCTCTGAATGCTCAATTTTTCCATTAGCATAAAGACGCACAAACTGAAAATCCCATTCTCGTAGACGTTCTGCATCGACAAAAAACAACGCCGTTGCAATACCATCCGCCACGGCGGTTGATGCTGTCGCTACCCAGGTTGCGACAATCTCATTTGTCGGCTTGCTTGTTCGACCGTCAATGACATGATGTAGCCCATTGGCCCAGCGACGACGATTCGTCGCCGAGGCGCAAAGACTAGCATTTTGTATGGTCATCGTTCCAATCACTCTCGATGTGTCGTGCGGATTCTCTAGGCCAATAACTTGTGGGACTGGACCATGATGGCGCACATCACCGCTGGCATCAATCGTATATGTATCAAGACCATAAGACTCCAAGATGGCTGCGATAATATCAACTAAATAGCCTTTACCGACCGCACCAAAATCGAGTGTTACAGGTCGACGAGTCGTCAGGATAGAACCCTGCCATTCGATACTGTCATCCCATCGAGGTATCGCGGATACATCTTTGGGTTGCAACGTATAGTCTTTGTCATACCCCATACTGACGAGCGCGTCACCAACAAGCGGAGTCACTGCGCCATCTGTCGCAGCATACAGTTTCTGATACATATCAACGAGTTCAATACTATCGACAGGAAATGCATACGTACCTGGTTGATGCGCGGCTGACATGACTAATGAATCGTCACGAAAACGCGAATAGGTTTTATCAAACTGGTCAATTTTGTCAGTAACTAACGCCTTTACCTCATCGCTAATGACGACAGGTGTCTCGATAGACCACTGCGTACCAATAGCTGTAAATTGCCACATACTAGGCCTGGGCTTGTTTGGCAATGTCGAGCAACGCGGTGTTAAAACCTTCAGTCGTCAATGATGCACCGGCAACCCGATTGAGAGAAATGTCAGATATTTTTTTACCAACAACTGCAGCCTTGTACTCGGATTCGAATGCGGATTGATATACCTCATCTTCACGAGCTGTTGCGTTCTGCGTAATAGAACTGTCAGATACAGCACCGCCAGCAATTGTCAGTGTCACTTTAATATCTTGGACACCGCCAGGCGTGTCATAGCTTTCAGACGCAGTATACGTTCCATCTTTAACGTTGGTGACGCTCGCCGTGGATCCTGACGATGAACTCGTCGATGTTGCGCTCGATGATGTGCTGCTCGTTTGGCTGGCAGAACTATCTTTGTTATTTCCCGACGCGATAACTGCGGCAGTTGCGGCAACGACAAGTAGTACAACGACAACAAGTCCAATGATAGCTTTCGTGGGTGTTTGTGATGAGTCCAATAGATTCTCCTAGTTATGCTTCATCATTATACTAAATAGAGTAGCTGAAAATCTGCTTTGACTTATTGTCGTAACAACCGGCGCACGAATGTCACGATATCACGACGCCATTCCCATACACCGTAACCGATCGCTAGCAAACCGACCGCACCAAGTGCCCACCATCCGACAAATACCATGCCGGTATCCTTGATAGTCTGCACAGCGAATGCCGCGCCAGGAACACTTGCAGTTGGTACATTCCGACATCTCCCAGTCTCCTCGCTACGATATTGGTTATCTTTGCATGGTTTCGCGGCACTGGCTGCAATTATCGTACGACATCGATTTGTTTCTTCGCTACGATACTGATTGTCTTTGCAAGGAGTGAGCATCGTTGTGGCGATTTTTCTACATCTACCGGTTTCTGGATTGCGATACTGATCAACATCGCACGTCGCCAACACAGAGGCGTCTGACACGACATTGCGACATCGTCCCGTCAGTGGATTGCGGTATTTACCCGCAGGACAAGGCGCCAAGGTAGTATCAGTTATATCTACTTCAGGTTCGACAATCAGCGACGGTTTATTACTCGCTCCTGGCGTCGGTTGATTTGTATACTGCCAGATTCCGTCGATAAGCGCCCAACTTTCGCCATCACCTGGCGTGTCATAGATTCCGGTATCGCCAGTCGTCGAACCACTTGCGGCGGTGAGCACAACACGACTTGACGTATTGAGTAGCGTAAACTTCATTACACTATCACTAAACGAACGGTACTCGCCCGGACCAATCGTTGAACCAATCGGAAATGCATATGTCTTGTCTGAATCAACACCCGTTTTGACACTATAGTATCTAAGGTCTACCGTCTGATTCGTCGGATTATATATTTCGATAAATTCATTACCCGTGTCGCTACCGACAGCATTCGGTAAAATCTCTGTCAGCTGCAGTTGAGGAATATTCCATGAACAATCGTTCACGCCGGTTCGTACCATCATCTCGGGAATAGCTGCCTGAATACCGCTGACATTATCGCACTCATCATGTTCCACACACGTACCGTCTACCGACGAGTCATAGTGATCCGGTACGCTGATCTGTAGTCCCGCGATATTCAAACAACTATCCGGCTGACAGTATCCATTTTCGTCCGCTAAATAGCCTGTCGGCATTTGCTGTTGTACGTCGGGAATATTTGGACAGACATCAACCAATGTGATGACATCATATGATGTATTCGCTGGATAGGTTAGTGATGACGATGAAGAAAAATCACTCGACATCGTATCGGTATCAGCCAATCGGCCGCTGTTCATTGGATCCGCTTTTCGTTGCAGCGTACCATTCGTCTGCGAACTGATGCCGCCACCAGACGTTCCCCAAGACACCTTGTCGACTTCCGTGTTCGCGCTATTCAGGAGCGTTAAACTATCGCCACCAACCTGTATCGCATTCGTGAGCGTGTAGTTTGTATCTGCAGTATAGCTGTGCGTCGTAGAGAATATAGCGGATGCGATCGTGAGATACCCATGTGAACGAATATATACCTGTGCATTCGTATCAGGAATCACACAAGCAACAGTGACAAACGATTTATTTTTTAAACAAAAATGACTGACATCAATATCGATATCAGCATTATTATAGATTGCAACAAATTCAGAACTCGAGCTGCTTGATTCGCCAGTGATGACATGACTAATCACAATATTTTGCGACCCAATCGCCCTGGCATCAGGTATCATGAATCGCAATTGACACAATACCAGTAACGCACAAATCAACACTCTCCCTATTCGCATATTCCTTAAAATATACGGAACGCTCGCCATAACGCAAGCATAGGCTTATTCAACGTCAGCAGTAATGTCGGCGTTCGTGTGTACGTTGACAACGTCATCCAAATCGTCGAGTGCATCAAGAACCTTAAGAACCTTTTCAGCAACTTCTGTTTCAGAAATTTCAATCATGTTCTTTGCAACATATTGCAACTCAGCATCTTTGACATCCAGTCCAGCATCAACAATCGCTGTGCGTACTTTTGCCAAATCTTTTTGATCGGTATAAACAATTAGCTCACTGTCTTCCTCGACGGCGTCTTCTGCACCCGCATCCAGGACGGTTAGTAGTGCATCTTCACCCGACGCAGCAACACGGATCACGCCTTTCCGATCAAACTGGAACATCACACTTCCTGCATCTGCGACACGGCCGCCATTTTTTACGAGAGCGTTACGAACTTCTGGGAATGTCCGGTTTTTGTTGTCGGTCGCTGTTTCGATGATAATACCGATGCCACCTGGCCCCATGCCCTCATAGGTGATTTCTTCGAGTACGGCAGCATTTTTGTCATTCACACGGTCAATCGCGCGCTGAATATTCGCGTTTGGCATATTCGCCTGTTTCGCCTTTTCAATCGCGAGTGCCAGCGCCGAGTTCATCGTCGGATCAGCACCACCACGAGCAGCAATGGCAATTTGATTGCCAATTTTTGTGAATACTGCACCACGCTTTGCGTCTTTGGCGCCCTTTTCACGTTTAATAGTTGACCATTTACTGTGTCCTGACATAGCTTCCTCAAGATTACGGTATTTTTGGATATTATACCCGATTTTTCCCCGTAGCGCCAGCTTTCAGCGTTATTCGACAATGTTTGAATCGCGGAGATTATAGTTCGTCACGCGCCACAAATAGACACATGCCGCGATAATCGCAGCATACGCCACCCATACCATCCATGATTGCATCTCGATTGTTGTTTGCGCCCACGACAGTCCTGCAAAATAATCAACAACTGCAGTCATATAGGTCAGCAGCATCTGAGCTGGCGCGCCGATCATCGTCGCCAGACCTGGCAAAATAATACCTCCGACGCCAGCAATAAACGTCAAAAGCATCGCCAGCGGAACAAGTGGCAGTATGAGAAGGTTGGTCAGCAAAGCAATGTTACTAAACTGACCAAATGCATAAATCAAAATTGGTAGTGTCACGATAGACGCACTGATAGTCTCGCCCAAAATCTGACGTATCATACTAGGTTTTGTGGTACCAAAGAAATACCGTTGTAGTAATGGCGCCACAATCATCACACCGCCAAACGCCGCAAAACTCAGCTGCCAACCCAAATCGTTCCAAGCATATGTCGGGTCAATAATGACCGTTATCGCCGCGGCAAATGGAAGCAATACGAGCGGATGAAATTTGCGACCGTAATACCAGGCAGCAAGACTGAGGCCTGATACTAATCCTGCACGAGTCATACTAGGACTCGCACCAGTCACAGCAATAAATCCGACGACCATTGTTGACGCAGCAAGCGTCGCGAGATACTTCGATACTCTCACAAAGAGACGTCGAGCTAACCGTACAAGAATCGTTAAATTATAGCCACTTGCGACGACAACATGCGTGAGTCCCGTCACGACCAGTGCTTGCGTTAATTCTGGCGGCAGTGCACGACGCTGCCCTAATAGATAACCGAGTCCCAGACTGGCCTGCGGCTCGTGAATCCCTAAACGAACATGATCAGCGAACCAGTCACGTACCTGTCGCGCAACGTCACCTGGCTGCGGCCGTCGAATTTGCATCATCCTCGCCTGATAGATAGATCCCGCGAAACTACCAAAACCCTTGTTCACCATCCCACTCACCACGACAATATCGCCTCGTTTAATGTCACCCGAATGCTGAATACTGACCCACAGTTTACCTGCAACGTCGCGTCCTGCGATCGACACGTGAGACAAACGGACAAGGGTCTCGCCGTGTTTGCCAACATCAGGGTCGTCAGTCACTGTTCCCGATACGCGAGCGACATGCCCGTAAATATTTTGATAAGCAGTCAGTTCTGCGCGCAACAATGAGCCTCGCCAGAGTCCAACAAACATACCCGCAATCACTATTACGACCAACAAATAAGCCGATCGCTGCCATAAAACCATTGCGGCAATGATGACTCCAACGACAACCCAAATAATCGAGCCAAAGTAATACTGGCTGGTGTGTGGCACCAGTGCCGTGCCGATCACTACACCTACGCTAGCTAGCGCAACAAACCATGATGGATGAATTTTTCGTTTCAACTGCCACATCTGCATACGACCCAGTGTATACTATGTCGTATGAACAACGTCCAGGTATTCGACGATACGACACAATTAGCCGAAGCGGCCGCTAAACAAACAGTTACTGTATTGAAAACAGCCATACGCGAAAACGGCTCGGCCACCTGGGTACTCGCCGGTGGATCGACCCCGCTACTTGCGTACAAAATTTTGGCTGCAAATTATTTGGACACAATCGACTGGTCACAAGTCACCGTCCTGCTAGGGGACGAGCGTATCGGTCCAATGGACGGACCGGATAATAACGGCAATGCGATCAACAACAGCCTGGGCGACCTATCAGTTGTCAAACTATTCCCAAAAGTAGATGTCGACAGTGACGCTGCTGCAGCGGCATATGAACAACAACTCGCTGCTCTGCCACGCGGCGAAAGCGGATTGCCCCGACTCGACTTGGTATGGTTAGGCGTTGGTGAGGATGGCCACACTATGTCCTTATTTCCTCGACACGATAGTATTCTACCGTCAGGCGGACTCGTCGCTGCAGTCAGCGCCGCACCCAAACCACCCGCTGACCGTATCAGCCTGACACTCCGAGCATTACAGGGCTGTAGTACCGCAATAATCCTCGCAACAGGTAGCGCCAAAAAGGCCGCAATCACCGAGGCAACCCATGGTGGCCACACCCCTATCGCCATTGCTGCAAGTATTATTAGCACCCATGAAGGAACCGTCATTTGGATGGTTGACCAAGAAGCTGCTCCAACAGATTGACAAACACCCCTGTAAAATGCTACTCTATTCCAAGGTCGTTATTCGGCCTCATAATTTATGCGGGACCATAGCTCAGCTGGTTAGAGCACCTGCCTTTTAAGCAGGGTGTCCTGGGTTCAAGCCCCAGTGGTCCCTCCAAGAAAAAAGACGTACCTCACGGTAGGTCTTTTTTCTTGGGTGCCTTTGCGCTGCCCTATTTTTTCTTATCCTTCACTTTCGGATTTTTTAACATAAATACATCGTACAGTGCATATGCAATAGCTGCCGTAATAATCACATTACGATTATGGACAAGAACGTCATAGACTGATTTGCCGGTCGTATCCAAATCCAACCAGTTGCCTAGTGACGAAAGTAATAGTGATGTTGCCAGCAACGCAAACGCCACCGCGCCGAGCAACCGCTGCCACTGGGTATGATATATTGGACCACTAAATAACAGTGGTACGGCGGGCAAAATCACGACGACCGCCGTGACGAGACTCGCCAGTGGTGGAATCAAAATATAAATGCCCGCGCCCTGGATAAACGACACAATATCGTTCGTCCACATTGCTGCGAGCAGATAGCCGGCACATAACGCCAGACCTAATACGCCATAATGGCGTTTCATAATATAAGTGGTCGCGAAAAGCAGGCCCACCACGACAAGTAAGATAATGACTAGATTCATCTTATATTCCTGACGGTAATCCGGCTGGATCGCCTATCACGATTCCCGTCCGTTCTATCGTACCACTCGGCAGTTCAATTACATAGCGAGCGGGTTTGTCAGGTGCAAATTGGGTTGATTTCGTCGCAACAGCAGCGTTATAGGACGATGGCTGAGCGTTCTTGACCATGTAGTTTACGACAGCGTCTTTATCCAACCACACGATATCGATTGGATAGCTCATGTCCTTCATCCAGATTGCCCATTTGTCTTCTTTTGGAAACACAAATAGCATCGCACGATTTGCTGCCAGACTATCCGTCCCCGACAGTCCACGCTGCAATTCTTCTGGCGTACGTGCAATAGATACATAGTATGTCTGGTGATGCAGACCAACAGCTTGCTGCTGCATGTTCATTTGCCACAATAAATACCCTACTCCAAGCAAGACGGCGACCGCAACAATTGCGCGCATCACCCAGCGGTGCGCTTTACTACGCTCCGACTTTGTCTTTCTTGTTTCGTCGTTTGGCATTTTGTTCAATATACTCGATTATTTTTCCAGCAATATTGCGTCCGGTCACTGCCTCGATTCCCTCAAGACCTGGTGCAGAATTCACTTCCAATACCAACGGACCACGTTCACTACGCATCAAATCAACACCACAAATTGGCAGGCCCATGGCCTTTGCCGCACGGAGAGCGGTCTTTTTCTCGACTTCAGTCAGTTTCACAACTCGTCCTGTGCCGCCCTGATGGATATTCGAACGAAAATCATCGTCCAAACTTTGACGTTCCATGCTGGCAACAATCTGGTTACCAACAACAAACGCACGGATATCGACACCGGCAGATTCTTTGACAAATTCTTGAATCAAAAAGCTAGTATCGTTGACGTAAAAGGCCTGGATAACGGATTTTGCCGCTTTTTTCGTCTCGGCCAATACAACGCCATTGCCCTGAGTGCTCGACGTTAATTTAATGATTGCGGGTACGCCGACGTGATCGATAAGGTCGTCAACAGCGTCAGTTTCACGAGAGAATACCGTCTTTGGAATACCGACTTGTGCTTTACTGAGCAGTTGCAACGCACGCAATTTGTCGCGTGATCGCGTGATCGCAATCGAACGAACTGGGGTATATACACCCATCATTTCAAATTGGCGAATAATAGCCGCACCGTATGGAGTCATACCAGGCATAATACGTGGAATAATCGCGTCAAAATCTGCTAACTCTTTCCCGCGGTACGAAACCGATGGACGATCCTGCTGGATTTCTACATAACATTCAGGGTACTTAATCGTCTGGACGTCATGACCTCGTTTGTGCGCTTCTTCACGCAGACGCTTCACGGTGTAACCAGGTACACGAGTGATAATACCGATGCGCATAATTTAGGTCCTTTCTTTCAAACGATTAATCGATTTTTTGAGCGTTGCCATTTTTATATCGACGTCCACACCAGATGTTAGCTGGGGTATCGCATTTACCTCCAAACAGCTGTACTGGTACGGAGATGATGGGTTCGGAATAAAATCTATTCCGGCCATTTCTCTTGACATAATTGTACAAATTTTTTCCGCAACTGTCAATAATTCAGACGGCACTTGACTGGGGTCAAGCCACTCAGAATTACCGCCTTGCGATGTATTATTCATGTGGCTCGTACTGTCCGCAGCGCGACTCCGTTTGAGTATCAGTTGTGGTTTGCCATCAAAACATATGACACGTAGATCATGATCATTCTCCATGAATGGCTGGACCAAAAAATCTTTCGCGCTGCGCGACAATAACACACGACGGTCATCTTCTGATGCAATCAAATAATTCGATTCGCCACGACTTGCTGCAGCAGCTTTGGCAATAAATGGCAGCGGTTGTTGTTCGAGGTAGCTCGTATCCGTCAGTGAAAAGACTGTTTCGGTCACGGATACATTTGCTAGCGCAAGTTGCACAAGGCATGACAATTTCGTCGATGAACGCTGATGTAGGATTTCGCTGTTCCATAATGGAATATTCTTTGACGCCGCGACCAGGCCAAACGCATACGCCACATCATGGAGGCCTTTTTTGTACCAGCCCGTAGCAATCACCAGGTCAACTGCATCATTAAATAGATTGTCGCCATGGCTCGTAATGGTTACTTCGCCCATGCGAATATGGAACATGATGTCGTCCCAATACACGACGTGGCCCGTAACATCATCACCCTGCAGGGCGTCGGCCAGAACCACTGGATCATTTTTACTGCCGTGATCTTTCGATCCAATTACAAGGATGTTCATTGTAGTACCTTTCGACGACCTTCAATAATATCAACGAATTCATTATACGCTAATGGTTCTCGTTTCAACTGCTGCCACACCTGAACATTGGCGGCGAAATAGACGGTATCTTTGAGGAATACCATACCGGCAATATCAGGTCGACCACCGCGGAATACACGGACACATTCATCAAATGCATGACTTTTAGCATTCTCTTCGCTATAGCGACTGGCTATCACCATCAGGCGCCAGATAATTTCGTACACCTCGCGGAATGTACGCGGACCGCCAGCTTCGCCCCATCCCAATGATGCAGCGAGATAGCGATAGGTTCGTCGGAACTTGAATCGAGGTGCCAACAATTGTTCAAACAGTACCGCGACGCCTTCACTTTCAGACATTTTCTCTTGGAGGCCACGAACCGCGTGACCAACAACTTCGTGAACAATAATCCGTTCAGCCGCTTTTGATGTACGAGGGTGATAATGCTCGCCGACAACAACACGTTTGCGTCGATGATCAATCCGAGCATGCACCGCATCATCGAGCAAACGAACTTGCCAACCTTGCTGAGCCAGACCGGTGCGTTCCAGGGCTCGTTCCAATCCACCTATTAAATCACCACCAGTAATAGCAATCGATTGGTAATACTTTTGGAAATAATCATAGTATTTACGGAATGTTGCGTGATCCGGAATCACACTTGCTTTGAGTGCAGGATTGTAATTGACATGTTCGAGAACATACTGCCAAAGATGGGCAGTTTTGGGCGTCACCCGCGATTGAACACGCGCCAAAATCGCCTGTACATATGCAGGATCGGGAGCCTTGAAAAGCTGCTCATTAATAGAACGAAATGAATCCAGCGTTTCCTTGCTCGGCGTTTCTTCTTGTAGCACGATGCTGGCAAGTACCAACTGTAATGACTGTTTCGATGCCTCGTGCTGCGCGTTGCCCAAATGCCCCTGCACAACGGTTGCATCGAAATGTTCTTGATACATGAATTGTAGTTGGTAATTATTGTCACGCAAAAATCGCCGTTTTTGATCGGCTTTGTTGGTAATCGTGAAATAGCTATGAGCTGCTAACGGGTAGATCTTTTTCATGGCTTTTTATCCAAATAAGCGGACTGAAAATACTATAACAAATCCAGTTTTGCTAGAGGTGTTATAGGTGTGGGTACAAGCAGACCCTCTCTTTGAATTTTCATACCTATATTATAGCATATTTATACACTAAATGTCAATAATACTTGTGGTTGTAATCAGAGGTATGCTATTCCCACTTCAGACCATCAGGAAGATTATTGATATCGACACCAACCGCTCGCGCCATATCCTCAATAACAGATTTCCGTTTGCCCATGGCGTTGAACGCTTCACGATCACGCGCAATACCCACAATCGCGTTCTGGACATTATGTTGAACAATCGGATCACGCGCTTCTGGTGTACGCAACACTTTCTCAACCATTTCAAGTGATGACTTATCCTCGGATATCATGCCTCGCGCGTCATAGGTGTTTGCCTTTAACGCATCAATGATCGCTTGTTTGATGCCAGCTTCACCAAATCCGCCAGGCACACCCTGTCCAAGATTATCCATCAATGAAGCGCTCAAATAGCGAGGTCGTGACGAGTTTGCCTTCAACGCATCAACAAATGCCGTACGCCAGTATGGGTCTGATGTGTCGGATAGATCGATAACCTTCGCAAGATCCTGAATACCACCAACGTTACCACCGCCGGCAATCATCTTAATCGCCGCTTCCCTCACCTCACTGTTAATCTTGATGCCGTTCACGACAGTATCAAGATCACGAGTAGCAAATTCATACATGTGTTGTGATGATGGGTTTGTGACTTCGATCATGGTTGCAATATGCTTCATACCCTCAGATCGTTCACTCACGCGAGTATTAATAGCGTTTGCCCGTGCACGGCTTTCACCATACTGCGTATCAATACCACCGGCACGTGCACGCAGTGCCTGACCAGTAACTGTGTCAGCTTCAAGCTGCGCAGATATTTCACGGTTTTGGATACGACTAGCCGATTGGATTGCCTGTGAATTGATCGCCGTTTCCAATGCAGCATTGCTGACAGCACTGCTGACACTCACGCCACGCGCGTCACTCGCACCACCTGACATACGTCCGTAGGTACCATAGAAATTATTTTCTCGACCAGCTTTGGCTTCTTCTTTGTTGCGCTTATCGTAGGTATCGAGCATCTCGCTCGTCGATTGATAGCCATATGTCGACGCATAGGCATTACGAACAGAATTCAAACGGCGACGGCGCTGACCACTGGATGTAAACACTGTCTGCGTTCCTTCATTCTCTTCATGGAATAAACGTTCTTTCCAGTGCGCATCACTATGCGACTCAGAATATGATTGGTAGGCTTTATCATCTTTTTCCTT
Organism: Patescibacteria group bacterium; assembly: GCA_030916565.1. Lineage (GTDB taxonomy): Bacteria > Patescibacteriota > Saccharimonadia > Saccharimonadales > Saccharimonadaceae > UBA2112. The sequence goes on from JAUPWL010000009.1 coordinate 13,967, forward strand.
AATGTGTTTGACGTCCTGACGCCGCGCTGCCCAACGCTTTGTCATACCCATACTCAGCGGACGAGCGCCGTTGGCCATTTGCATATTGCCCTCGGCAATCCGACGATTACGTCGGCGCTGATCGCTTTCGCTAAGTGAATTGCGCGTCCGATCGATAAAGCCTTTTTGGCGGTTGTTGGCCATGCCAGCAATACGGCCGAGTATTGATCCACTGAATTTCAGCAAGAATGGTGTAATCGCTAGCGGCGCTACTTGAACAAACATGCCAATGAGAAGCGTCGTGATTGAATCCGCTGATTGAATGATGAGTCCGCCAGCCAGCTGCGATCCGCCGAATACTAGTGCAAACATCGGGAACATGACGAGCATCGTCGTCAGTAATTCACGCCAACGATTGAACCACTTTTCTGTGCTTGGTAGCAGCAATGCAACGAATGCCAATGGTGCAATGGTAATCAAAACGACGATGAGCGCCTGACGGGCAGCGAGCACTAACAGTGCAATAATCGCCGCGAACACCACGCCCAGAAGGAACGGAACGAGAATCACCGACAAGCTCAAAATACTAGCACCGGACGCAATGGCAAGTCCAGCGGACGTAATACCCGCAGCTGCCAGTGCACCACCCGACAGAATAAACGTCGACACACTTTCCCATGACGTCACGGCAGTATTGGCCCGAGTATTCGGACCGACGATTTGTCCACGCATATCCACAAACATCTGTTGCAAACTATTACCGAGAATGTTCGACAGGTCGACCGCTGCGGCACAGACGTAATACGACACATTGACCAAAATCGCTGAGATGATTAATTTTGGAATCATCTTTTTGATTTCATAATTGTTAATGCCATAGCTCGTAATCTGCGAATAAATAATCACAAGGAACGCAACAATGAAACAAAGATTTGCAAATCCACGCATGACATCCCACATACGATATGTCGCATTATCGGTGTCGAGCGTAATCGTCTTTACTTCAAAAAAGCCTTTGATAAGATCAAAAATCTTGTCCATGCCCGACGCAATAATGCGCGTCGTCGGGCAGACGATCCATCCGATACCTGTTATCGCACAGCTTGTTGCTTGGCCTGTTTGATTATTGCCGCTCAAATTATCACCTGTCGATGACAGGCTGCGACTCTGCGAATTCGCCTTTGGCGCGACAGCTACCGATTCCTGAGATCGAGGATTGGTATAGGATGATGGCGGGCTGTAATCATATACAACATACTGCGCACCTGTTGCAGTTTCGATGTTGGTACCAGAGGGAAAGTACACAACCGACGCCTTTTTGCCAGCCGCATCTTTGTTGACATACTCCAAACTCCCGCTTGGAATACCGGGGATTGAATCTGTCGATTTATCGTAACGATTACCGTTAACAATGACCGTATCACCGTCCCAACCAGCATCAATCGCCAGTACGGTTGCACTCATCAGCAAAAAACCAACAATAATAGCTATTATTGCGGTTAAGAATGGGGCGATTTTTCGAAGCAAAAAATTGCCGTCGACAGGCAATCTGAGGGATTCCCACATAACACCTTAAATTATACTATTTTTTGGTTATATAATCAATTACATTATGTGGCTAATAAGCTTCTGCTTATAACGATACTATAGTCGCCTGAAAATTGAGAATAAATTAACTAAACAAACCGTGTTTTTTACTGCCGCCGAATTGCTGCAAAAGCTCTTTTTGCTGTTTGGTAAGTTTGGTCGGCGTATCGACATGAATCGTAACGATTTGTGGGCCACGTGACTCGCTGCGAATATGTGGCACACCGTGGTTTGACAGTTTGAAATCAGTCCCGCTTTGCGTTCCAGCCGGAATCTTCATTCGCACAACACCATCAACTGTTTCAACATCGATTTCTGTTCCGAGTGCAGCATCAACCATACCAATATGTTCCTCGGACAGGATAATATCGCCCTCGCGCGTGAATTTTTTGTGTGCTTTTACACGAACGTGAACATACAAATCACCTCTACTACCAGATGCAATCGCCTCGCCACGTTCTTTGAGACGAATCGTCGCACCGTCATCAATACCCGCAGGAATCTTGACCACAATCTTTTGCTCGCGGCGCTCGGTACCTTTGCCACGACAAACAGTACATACCTTTTCTGGAATCTTGCCGCGGCCTTTGCATTCAGGGCATGGCGATGCCTGTTGAATCGGACCAAATATCGAATTGACAACGCGAACATGCTGACCACTACCGCCACAAGTAGGACAGGTTTTTAACTCGTGACCAGGCTCGACAGTCGTACCGTGACAATGTTCACACTCGTCATCCATGTCGAGACGAATCGTTCGCTCATCACCAAATATGGCTTCTTCGAATGTTAATGTGACTTGTGTTTCAATGTCGCGGCCACGGTTTGGCTGTTGTGATTGATTATTAGCACCACCAAAGAATTGGCCGAATATATCGTTCAGGCCACCATCTCCAAAATCAAAATGGACATTCTGACCATTAAAACCGCCGAATCCTTCGAACGGATTACCACCTGCGCCACCGCCGCCAGCGGCACCACCAACACCAGCATGGCCAAATTGGTCATAACGTTGACGTTTCTGCTGATCTTTCAGGACTTCGTAGGCTTCATTGATTTCTTTGAATTTTGTCTCGTCACCGCCCTCTTTGTCAGGATGGTGCTGAACGGCCTGCTTGCGAAACGCTTTTTTAATTTCATCAGCAGAAGCGTTTTTGCTCACGCCAAGAACTTCATAATAATCACGTTTACTCATCTGTAATAAGTATAATAAATTAGCACTCTGGTGTCCAGGGTGCTAATTTAGAATACGCGTAATTATTAGTTGATCATCAGACCGGGTGTCGCAGGACGATCGATCTTCAATTCTGAACGGCGTCGTGCCTCCAGCCAGACACTCGAGATACCAGCTGCCATAAATCCGCCAACGGTCATGATCATCGATGGATCAAGAGCTTTCGGTGCCTCTGCGCCCTGGAGCATTGATGTGTTCGCACCTTGTGGATGAGCTGCGAGGTAGGCCTCTCCCGCCGCTTTGGCTGCATCCATACCTCTGCCGCCACCATTTACACCGGCGAACGCCGCACTTGGTGAATTAGACGAGTCGCCAGGATTAAAGCCAAATCGTAGGTTTGGCGTACCTGGGTTTGGTGGACCACCGGCCATAGCCATACCACTCAGAGGAACCACCGTACCGGCCGCAGTATCAACACCGAAACTACCGATCCAAGTACCGAACACATTGATATAGAGCACGCCGAACCAGTCCGTGAGATTGAATTCACTCGAACTAATATTCGCAAGGTTTGCACTCGCAGTTGCATCACCGCTCGTCGCATCACCCGCCTGGGTGTTACCCGCCACAGCTGCACTACCCGACTGCGCATCAAGGTCAATATTATTCGTTATGCGTTCTTTGTTATTAATGTTCGTATTATCAGATACATTGACCGTGTTACTGATCACCCTGTTGCCGAATGCCGCAGCAGTTGCGTTAGGCGCGTCGACAATCATGCCGACCCATTTACCAAGCACATTGACGAACACAAGCAAGCTATTTTTGGCGTTCACTTTATGTCCCGTCAGATTCAATACCGTTAACTTTGTCTTTGACGAACCTGTTGTTGCTGAACCAGCTCCGGTATTGTTGGCGACAGTCGCGTCTCCAGTGGCTGCATTCAGTTTAACGTTGTTAACGATCGATTTATCATCATTGATATTCATTGAAAGTGGCATATTAATTTCTGTCCGTTCAATCGAGTTGTCGGCCAGCAGCTGCGGAATGAAGTCTGGCGAAACCATAATGTCACCATTGAGGTTGCCGTAAATATTAATCGTACCAATAAATGATTTATTAGCGCCGATAATTGTATTAATGAGGTTCAGTACGTTCGCCACTGCATTGGCGTTACCAGATTTTGCACTGCCCGCAGTCGTATTATTTGCCACTTCGGCACTACCACTGAGTGCACGAACTTTGACGTCGTTCGTAATCGCATCGTTATTATTGATGTTCGTATTGCTGTTGATATTGATATTGCGATCTATCTGCGCGTTTGCAATAGAAGGTCCAATCATAATGTCCCCTACAACATCTCCGTAAAGATTCGTCGTGAAACGAGCAATACCATCTGTCTCGCCGTCAACAGTTGAATGGACACTGTTCACCAGTGTCGTGTCGGCGTTGGCGTCACCACTAAGCGCATCACCCGCCCTCAGGTTTGAATTGACACCTGCACTACCGCTGCCCGCGAGCGAGTTAAGCCCATTTTTAATACTCGCATCTGTATTCACATTGGTATTTGCATTGTCGTTGAGATTTTGGCTCACCGCTGCATTGCCACCGACGGCCGGTACATCGCCAGCTACGTCAGATGCAAGCGGCGCGTCCGTAGCGCTATCCTTATTTGCCACCACCGGTGCTTTTGCTGGTGCTGGTGAAGCTGGTGGGGCCGGAACATATACATGTGTTGCGGGATCATAGACCCATTTACTCGAGTCCCATCGTCCATTGGCGGCATTATATGTATATGTTTCGGGCTCATCAGCAAAGGCAGTGATTGGCGCGGCGCCTACTAATGCAATCGACAATGCGTATAGCGCAGCGTTTCGTAGAATTTTTTTGAATTTTTGCATCTTCGCCTCCTTTGCTCCTGATAATTTCTAGGTGGGAAGGACAGTTCGGGCGATCTGTCCTTCCCTGCGAGTTAACTAATGTCGCTAATCAAGCGACGACTAGTTAGCAACGTTTACGCTTGTTGATGTGTTGTTTGAGTTAGTAGCGTTACCTGTGATTGCAGAGCCGCCGTTCGTGTTATACGAAACGTTTGCGCTACCAGATAGTGCCTGCTGGTTGTTCGTATTCGTCACAGCAATATTGTTGTTATTGTTGCGGACCAAGTTGTTCGTATTGTTATAGAACACTTGGTTATTTGAATTTGGACCAGTCAAGTTAATTGACGCATTGTCTGCTGCACCGCCAGCCCACCAACCACCTACCAAACCAGACGCGTTCGTAACTGTCACGTTTGCGTTCGATGAATTTTGGTTCTGAGCGGCGCCTGTCATAGCACCACCACCAATAGTGTTGGACGCAGAACTTGCGCTGCCCGATAGGGCATTCTGGTTGTTGAGGTTATTCACACCAAGATTGTTGTTGTTATTTAGTAGCGCACTATTGAAATTGTTGGACGTGAACTGGTTGTTCGATAGTGGACCTGTAGTGCCAATCGTTCCCGATGTAGCGCCTGCCAGACCACTGAGTCCAACAACAATACCTAGCGATGTGACTACCGCACCTGCTGTTTTTGCTATTTTCATTGTGACCTCCTTTTGTTATTGAAGTTGGTTGATGACTTCGGGTGTTCGCCCGACGGCAAAGGACCTGTCACAGGTCCCCTGCGGTCAGTCGACCACACTTTGCTGTACTATGGTGAATCGCCCGCGTGAATATCCTTTGAATATGTGCTGGAGTTGATCGAAAGATTAGTCGAAGTGCTGGAATTGTTGGTACCAGACGAACTTGAGTGATTTGAAATATCAACCTGGGTCGTACCATTACCGTTCGTAATCGTTCTTGAAACGGATCCATTATTGGGCACAGGAATCGATTGGCCATTCACCATCACATTCGTGCTGGCGTTCGGCATTCCAGAATCCGACAATGGCTGATTATTGAGATTTGTTGTCGTTGTCATATTTGTTCCCTCTGCATGTAAGACTTTTGGTGAGTGAAGTTGCGCATCGGCGTTCATAATGCCACGTACTGCAAGTGTACCGATGATGGCTGTCAGTATGAGGAGCGTAACAACAACGAACGTTACCATCCGATGCTTTGCCATATAGCTAAACAAAATTGTGGGGTACACAATCGCCCCCACCACTGTTTGTTTCGCCGGCAATGTATTCATTTGCTTACTCATCTTCTCCCCCATGGGCTTGTTTATTGGTTATATTCAGCATAGGTCCGTAACAAAAAAATGTTTGTTAATTTTTTCACTGTTTTTGACAAAGTTGCAAAAATAACAGATACATATCGCTTATGTAGACAATATTCTTGGGTTATTGTCAGCTATATTTTATTAATGTATAAGTGGAAATAAGGCTTTGATTCGAAAGGAGAAGTTAAGTGAAAAAATTAATCAGATTAATAAGTGCAGCAATCATCAGTGTGGCCTTTATGGGAGGTGTCGCAAATGCGGCTACTTGTGATGGCTTTATCACCGTCACCGGACCATCCTCGAACAACCAAGTAAGTTGTAATGACATAAATGACCTCGTCGTGAACTGTACAAACAACACTGTGACCGCGACAGTGAATACACAGAACGGTGCAAGTGGTAACGGTGATGTTAGCTTCAATAATCTTGGAGGCAATGTTCAGACTGGTACAGTACTCAATGACAACGGCAACCAAGTGACTGTTGGCGCAGCTTGTGGCGAAGGCATCGTAGCCTCAACAGGCGGCGGTGGCGGAGGTGGCGGAGGTGGTGCTCCAGCGGCTCCGGAAGAGAGTGGCGTTGGCGAAGCATTGCCAGATACTGCAAACTCAATTGTTGCGCCAGTCGCAATTGCCGGTACAGCCATCGGTGCAGCATCAATTGTCTTGTCACGACTTGCCGTTGCAGTATTTCGTCGTCATGACAGTTAGGTAAACATTCTCATGCTGCGCAAACTTTCCTATATTGCCAGCGTGATTGCGATCTACATGATCACAATTGGGACGATTGGAGGACTCCTCTATTCGTCCCAATTGCATGGAGAGCCCACAATAAGCGCTAGTCAAGATCAGTCAAAATATCAACCAGTGACACTATCCGTACATACCGTATCAGGTAACCCAACTCGAATCGTCATCCCAGATCGTACAATTGACTTACCGATCGATGGTGGCGCCTACGACCAGCGAACAAAGAAATGGACAGTCAGCCCGCTGCATGCCAATTTTGCCATTACATCAGCAGCTCCGAACAATCGCAGCGGGACAACATTCGTATACGGTCATGGTATAGACCAAGTATTTGGAAAGATCGGTGATAGTCCACCGTCTGTTGGCTCAAGCGCAGTTGTATACACGGACAATGGTCATGTGTTTCATTACGAGTTGGCGTTGGTGCAAAACCTCAAACCATCTGATACGTGGATTATCAAAAATACTGCGGGTGGCCGCCCACGACTTATCGTCCAAACGTGCACAGGCATATTCAGTGAGTGGCGTACAATGTTTGTCTATCAATTCAAGGAAGTTGTGTAATGGAAATGAATTTTATGATTAGCATTCTTTTTATCTTCGTTATTGGTATAGCGCTTATTCTCGGTATTGCTATACATGATATTCGGACTATACGTGCAAAGCGTCTCCATCGACCCAAAAAACGCCGCGTGTATCCACTTGTTTCTGTTGTTGTTGAAGAGAATGTGTCTGACGAATGTCTGGCGAGTATACAGCACAGTGATTATCACAAATATGAGATTGTATTTTTTGGTGAACGTGCCAGGAGCAAGTACATCCTGTCTATTCAGCACAACGTCCTTCTCGCCCCTACTTCAATAAGTCGGGGTGTTGCCACGCTGATGGATTTACCGAAATGGGAATATGTCGAAATACGTCCAGTGTTGCGACGACCGCAAAAAATTACTGAGCTCTTCAGGCTGTATCATATTGTTGCATTGGCACCATTTATATCACTGCGCGTAACATTAAAAATACCACCAAACCACAACCAACCATGGCCCACATTACGACGAGCGAATATACCAGTTCGCCGTGCTCGGTCACGACTCTATGGCTTTACACGTTGGCTGATTCTTATGGTGAATGCCGGGCTCATATCATACATTACTGTCATTGCTTATGTCGCGGGACAGCCCCTTTACCTTCTAATATACCTCATCACATTACTACTATGGCTCATCGTGTGTGTCATCGAATATCCTCATTTTTCACCGCGACAAAGAATATCGTATATTTACCTATCACCAGTCGCGTTTTGGTATTTCTTCTTGTATGCATTCTATGCACCACTCGTACCAATTTTTCGTGCAACGACTAATTGGATTGCGTCGCTCTTGTGGCGCGCTCATCGTCAAACTATTGCGTAGCTGTTTCCTGCCCTGTAGATTCTACTGCAGTCGGACGTTGAATCGTACCGCTCGCCCGGACAAATGACTCAAACAACCTCCGCCATCGCTCGTCACCGCGAAAAGCTAATGACTCTGGATGCGTCTGAAGACCCATAACATACCCGTGCCGCATATCTTCAATTCCCTCAATCATTCCGTCCTCAGATCGAGCGCTTACCACTAATCCATCACCTAAATCCTTGACTGCCTGGTGGTGGTAGGAATTCGCGTTTACTTGTGTCGCTCCCAGTACAGCCGCGAGGTTACTGTCAGGCACCACGGTGAGCGTGTGAACGATTGGTTCGGTGACGTCTGGGTGATGACCGTCATGATTCATTGCCTGGGGCACTTCCTCGGAGATATCTTGATAAAGCGTCCCGCCACGTACAACATTCAGTAACTGCATCCCCCGACATATTGCAAGCACCGGTTTGTTTGCCGCCAGTGCCAGTTTCATTAATTCAACCTCGTGTGTATCGCGAGGAGCATCTATATTTCGTGCGTGAGTCTGTTCTGCATGGTAAATGCCCGGTGTCACATCATTTCCGCCAGAAAATACAATCCCGTCTAGCCTTTCAAACACTTCGCGAGTCTCCTGTGCCGACAGTGCAATAGGAATCAATACCGGCACGCCGCCAGCCATCCGAACCGCATCGACATAGGTGTGCGACTGGCCATATTTATAACCAGCTCCCGCGCGCTCCTCATTGTATATTGTCCCTGTAGTGATACCTATTAACGGTTTCATTAACGCAAGTATAGCACCAACCCTCGCAGCTGGCTAAATCCTAGTCTCCGTCAACAACGCCATGCCATGGTCCATATGACAACACCGCAACAGTCAATCCCCATCCAAGCAACAAGTAGAATGCGAATGCAGTCATCGAGCTAATTTCAAATGTTGAAGCGCCGTATGTTGGCGATAGACCAAACAGGACAAAAAATGGCATCACAAATATCTTGCTCACAGCATACACCGTAGCGACAAACCAGTTCGATGGGTTTGCCTCAAACAGAAGTAGCACCATTCGTGTCGCGATCGACAAGGCAATAAATCCAAAAAATACATAAATCACTCGCGCCAGAGCAAGTGCACTCACATCACTCATCATCTGCCGTTTCATTGGTCTCCGCTGTACATGTGCCATAGATACGTCCTCGATATTTTAGTTTCTACAACCATTCTTTCACTTCGTCGATTTTGTCACTATAAAATTTCTCACCAAATGACAGCTCGGCTCTGGTAATTGCTTATGGTTCACGCTATACTGACCTCTAATGGAAAAGCTTATTCGTCGTCTCGGTGGCATATTTGGAACGATACATGCAGAAGTACGCCAAGTACTCAATCGTTATTTCCCATCAACCGATCATTACTACGAAGGTGACGCGGCAAAGATATGTGAACAGATTGTCGAAGAACTATGGGAAGGCGACTTTTATCGCACCAGTCTTGGTCATTTTAATTTCTTCTGGATGCGCGATTTTGGCACCGTGTGCAAATCACTTGTTGAATTAGGCTATACCGATAACGTACAGCACACACTATCATGGGCGCTTTTTCACTACCAGCGCGCCGGTGATATTACTACCTGCATCGACAAGGCAGGTAACACGTTCAACGCTCCGGCTCGAAAGGGTGTCGACACACTACCATGGCTGCTCCACTGCATAAATGTCAGTAATTATCCGTTGAACAAAATGGAGCGTCGTTTTCTGGAGCACATGCTACGTCGTTATTGTCATACATTCCTATCCGTTAAAGATGGTGATCTAAAAACATTGAAATACGCCGAAATGCGAGACGCCGTTTATTATGATCGCAGCGCTTATGCCGTCTCACTGGTCGGCCGCATGGCGCAATGTGTCCGCGACCTTGAACTGAAAGGATTCCCCTACTCACCCGAGCATTACCGAGATACACTTATTGAACACTATTGGAATGGTGAATTCTTCAAAGCAGATTTCGTGACGAATGCATGGAGTTCCGAATGCGGTCTCATGCCGTTTTTCCTCGGCGTTGTTGACGATAAAAAAATGGCTGATCGAACATTCAACTACATTAACAAAGCAAAGCTCAATGAACTCTATCCGTTAATATATTGCCAAAACGAAAAATTGTTTAGATTCCGTATCGGTATGGGGAGATTTTTGATGCCACGTTATACAGGCAACACGATTTGGACATGGCACGGTACGTTCTATTTGCATATACTAAAAAAATACAAACGCCCAGAATATAAAGAACAGTACAACCACTTTGCCGCACTTATTGAGCGACATGGGACATACCCGGAACTCGTCAATGCCGATGGTTCATGGTACCAAACACCTATCTATCGCAGTGATCCTGGTATGGTTTGGGCGGCGCTATTTCTTGAATTATCATAAATAATGACAGCATTGATAACCCCTGGCTGCACATGCCGCCAGGGGTTATCTTTATATAGTTTATCGTGCTACTTTTTGCCTTTGCTATTTTTCTTCTTTTTTCTCTTCTTCGACGACTTCACCTTCAACAGGTTCTTTCTTGTCATCAGATTCTTCACCGTCAGCAGGTGCTTCCTTGACAGCCTCCTCGTACATTTTCGCACCAATCGGCATAATCTTTTCGTTCAACGCCTTTACTGCAGCCTCTAACTCATCTTTGCTTGCGTCGGCATTTTCTTTCACCTTCTTTGCCTCTTTAACAGCCCCTTCGATAGCCTTCTTGTCATCATCAGAAATCTTATCCTTGTATTCATCGGGCATTTTTTCTGCCTGATAAATACCGTTTTCTAGCTGGTTACGAGCATCCACGGCCTCGCGCTTCTTTTTATCTTCATCAGCATGCATTTCTGCTTCTTTTTGCGCTTTTTCGATATCTTCTTTACTCATATTGCCGCTGTCTTGAATGGTAATAGATTGCTCTTTACCGGTGCCCTTGTCTTTCGCGGTCACGTTCAAGATACCGTTGGCATCTAGGTTAAAGGTCACTTCGATTTGCGGCACGCCACGTGGTGCTGGCGCAATACCATCGAGGACAAAACGTCCAAGTGATTTGTTGTCGGCAGCCATTTCGCGTTCACCCTGCAATACGTGGATTTCAACCTGCGGCTGGTTATCAGCAGCGGTACTAAATGTTTCAGACTTGCTGGTAGGAATAGTTGTGTTACGTTCGATCAACTTCGTACTGACGCCACCCATTGTTTCGATACCGAGTGATAGTGGTGTCACATCCAGGAGCAATACATCCTTTACGTCACCCTGTAACACACCACCCTGGATCGCAGCACCAACAGCCACAACTTCGTCTGGGTTTACACCTTTGAGCGGATCTTTGCCAAATATTGCTTTGACCTTCTCGACAACCGCTGGCATACGGGTCATGCCACCGACAAGGACAACTTCGTCAATATCTTTGGCGGTAAGACCAGCGTCTTTTAGCGCCTTTTCGACAGGACTAGCAACACCGTCGATCAATTCTTTCACCAGTTCTTCTAATTTGGCACGAGTCAATTTGTATTCGAAGTGCTTCGGACCATCAGCATCAGCAGTAATAAATGGTAGGTTAACTTCATATTCGTTCGTTGACGATAGTTCTTTTTTCGCCTTTTCAGCTTCATCCTTCAAGCGCTGCATAGCAGCCTTGTCGCTACGTAGATCAATACCCTCTTCGTTTTTGAATACGTCAAGGAAGTGATTCACGATACGGTTGTCGAAGTCTTCACCACCTAGGTGCGTATCGCCGTTGGTGCTGCGGACTTCAAACACGCCGTCGCCTAGTTCGAGAATTGATACGTCGAACGTACCACCACCAAGGTCGAATACGGCGATCTTTTCGTCTTTTTTACTTTCGAGACCGTAGGCTAAAGCAGCAGCGGTTGGCTCGTTGATGATGCGCTTGACCTCAAGGCCAGCAATCTTGCCGGCGTCTTTGGTTGCTTGCCTTTGCGAGTCATCGAAGTACGCAGGAACGGTGATAACCGCTTCGGTGACTTTTTCGCCCAGGAAAGCTTCGGCGTCTGCCTTGAGCTTACTAAGTATCATCGCGCTAACTTCTTCAGGTGTGTATTCTACTTTTTTAGGGTCAGCA